>NZ_JBIAXP010000008.1:2153-285718 GCF_042896795.1 Kitasatospora sp. NPDC001261 | reverse complement strand
GAGGTGCTGCCGCTGTCGTTCGCGCAGCAGCGGCTGTGGTTCCTGGACCAGCTCGAAGGTGCTTCCGCCACGTACAACAGCCCGTTCGCGTTCCGGCTGCACGGATCGGTGGACGTGGAGGCGCTGCGTGGGGCGATCGGCGATGTGGTCGGGCGGCATGAGGCGCTGCGGACGGTCTATCCGGCGGTCGACGGACAGCCCCGCCAGCTGGTGCTGCCGGCCGGTGAGGTCGAGGTGCCGTTCAGGGTCGAGCCGTGCGCGGCTTCGGAGGTGGCGGGGCGGATCGAGGCCGAGGCCTTCGCGGTCTTCGACCTCTCCGTCGAACTTCCCTTGCGGGTCGTGCTGTTCGCGCTTGGCGAGGACGAGTCGGTCCTGGTGCTGACCCTGCACCACATCGCCAGCGACGGCTGGTCCTCCGGTCCGCTCTGGCAGGGGGTCACGTCGGCCTACCGGGCCCGGCTGGCCGGAGCCGCCCCGGAGTGGGAGCCGCTGGCCGTCCAGTACGCGGACTACACCCTCTGGCAGCACAACCAGCTCGGGGAGGCTCTCGACCAGCAACTCGCCTACTGGTCCGAGGCGTTGAGGGATGCGCCGCAGGAGGTGGCCCTGCCCTTCGACCGGCCCCGTCCTGCCGCCGCGTCGCATGAGGGTGAGCTGTTGGAGTTCCATGTCGGCCCCGAGCTGCACGCGGAGTTGGACGCGTTGGCGCGTCGGCACGGTGTGACGCTGTTCATGGTTCTGCACGCGGGCTTGGCGGCTCTGCTGTCGCGGATGGGTGCGGGGACGGACCTCCCGATTGGCACGGTCGTCGCCGGGCGTTCGGATGAGGCCCTGGACGAGCTGGTCGGGTTCTTCGTGAACACCCTGGTCCTGCGGACGGATGTGTCGGGTGAGCCGACCTTCGGTGAGCTGTTGGGCCGGGTCCGGGATGCGGACCTGGCGGCGTTCACGCACCAGGACCTGCCGTTCGAGCGCCTGGTGGAGGAGTTGAACCCGGTGCGTTCGCTGGGCCGGCACCCGCTGTTCCAGGTGATGCTGGTCCTGCAGAACAACGAGGAGGGCAGCCTCCAGCTCCCGGATGTCGTGGTGAGTACGGAGCCGTTCGGGACACCGCCCGCCAAGTTCGACCTCAATCTGACGTGCGTCGAGAACCGTGACGTCGCCAATGCGCCTGCCGGTATCACGGTGGTCCTGCAGTATGCGACCGATCTGTTCGACCAGGGGACCGCGGGTCTGGTGGCGGAGCGGTTGGTGCGGTTGCTCGGGGTGGCGGTCGGGGATCCGGAGGTTCCGGTGTCCGGCTGGGAGGTCTTCGACTCGCCGGAGCAGGAGCGGTACTTCCTCAGTCGGGCGGAGCGGGCCCGGGCCGGCGCGGTCGAGGCTGTGGAGGTGCAGGGGCATCGTGGTCCGAGGACGGCGCAGGAGGAGATCCTGTGCGCGTTCTTCGCCGAGGTCCTCGGGGTTCCGTCGGTGGGCATCGATGACAACTTCTTCGCTCTGGGCGGCCATTCGCTCCTGGCGACGCGCCTGATCAGCCGCATCCGTACCACGTTGAACGCAGAGCTGGGCATCCGCGACCTGTTCCGTAACCCGACCGTGGTCGGGGTGATGGAGAAGCTGAAGGAGGGCCGTCCGGCGCGTCCGGCGTTGGTGGCGGGTGAGCGTCCGGAGGTGCTGCCGCTGTCGTTCGCCCAGCAGCGGCTGTGGTTCCTCGACCAGCTGGAAGGCGCCTCCGCCACGTACAACAGCCCGTTCGCGTTCCGCCTGCGCGGCGCGGTGGACGTGGAGGCGCTGCGTGGGGCGATCGGCGATGTGGTCGGGCGGCATGAGGCGCTGCGGACGGTCTATCCGGCGGTCGACGGCCAGCCCCGTCAGCTGGTCCTGCCCGCTCAGGACGTCCAGGTGCCGTTCAGGGTCGAGCCGTGCACGGCCGACGAGGTGGCCGGCCGGATCGAGGCCGAGGCCTTCGCCACCTTCAGACTCTCCGCTGAACTTCCGCTGCGGGTGGCGCTGTTCACCCTCAGTACGACCGAGTCCGTCCTCGTCCTGACCCTGCACCACATCGCCAGTGACGGGTGGTCCTCGGGCCCGCTCTGGTCGGGCATCGCCTCGGCCTACCGGTCCCGTCTGGCCGGCCTGGTCCCGCAGTGGGAGCCGCTGGTCGTCCAGTACGCGGACTACACGCTCTGGCAGCACAACCAGCTGGGCGAGATCCTCGACGAGCAGTTGAAGTACTGGCGTAACGCGCTGGGAGAGCTGCCGCAGGAGATGGCCCTGCCCTTCGACCGATCCCGTCCTGCCGCCGCGTCGCATGAGGGTGAGCTGCTGGAGTTCCATGTCGGCCCGGAGCTGCACGCGGAGTTGGACGCATTGGCGCGTCGGCACGGCGTGACGCTGTTCATGGTCCTGCACGCGGGCCTGGCGGCTCTGCTGTCGCGGATGGGTGCGGGGACGGACCTCCCGATCGGCACGGTGGTGGCGGGGCGTTCGGACGAGGCCTTGGACGAGCTGGTCGGGTTCTTCGTGAACACCCTGGTCCTGCGGACGGATGTGTCGGGTGAGCCGACCTTCGGTGAGTTGCTGGGCCGGGTCCGGGATGCGGACCTGGCGGCGTTCACGCACCAGGACCTGCCGTTCGAGCGGCTGGTGGAGGAGTTGAACCCGGTGCGTTCGCTGGGCCGGCACCCGCTGTTCCAGGTGATGCTCGTTCTGCAGAACAACGACGAGGGCACGCTCCAACTCCCGGGCCTCACCGCTCAGCCCGAGTCCTTCGGGACCCCGCCCGCGAAGTTCGACCTCAACCTCACCTGCGTCGAGAACCGTGACGCCGCCAACGCGCCTGCCGGTATCACTGCCGTTCTGCAGTACGCGACCGATCTGTTCGACCAGGAGACCGCGGGTCTGGTGGCGGAGCGGTTGGTTCGCTTGCTCGGGGTGGCGGTCGGGGATCCGGAGGTTCCGGTGTCCGGCTGGGAGGTGTTCGACTCGCCTGAGCAGGAGCGGTACTTCCTCAGCCGGGCGGAGCGTGCGCGGGCCGGCGCGGTTGAGGCTGTGGAGGTGCAGGGACATCGTGGTCCGAGGACGGCGCAGGAGGAGATCCTGTGCGCGTTCTTCGCCGAGGTCCTCGGGGTTCCGTCGGTGGGTATCGACGACAACTTCTTCGCTCTGGGCGGGCATTCGCTCCTGGCGACGCGCCTGATCAGCCGGATTCGTACCACGTTGAACGCCGAGCTGGGCATCCGCGACCTGTTCCGTAACCCGACCGTCGTCGGGGTGATGGAGAAGCTGAAGGAGGGCCGTCCGGCGCGTCCGGCGCTGGTGGCGGGTGAGCGTCCGGAGGTGCTGCCGCTGTCGTTCGCCCAGCAGCGGCTGTGGTTCCTCGACCAGCTCGAAGGTGCCTCCGCCACCTACAACAGCCCGTTCGCGTTCCGCCTGCACGGTTCGGTGGACGTCGAGGCCCTGCGTGGGGCGATCGGCGACGTGGTCGGCCGCCACGAGGCCCTGCGGACGGTCTACCCCGCGATCGACGGCCAGCCCCGCCAGCTGGTCCTGCCCGCCCAGGACGTCCAGGTGCCCTTCAGGGTCGAGCCGTGCACGGCCGGCGAGCTGGCCGAGCGGATCGAAGCCGAGGCCTTCACCACCTTCAAGCTCTCGACCGAACTTCCCTTGCGGGTAGTGCTGTTCACTGCCACTGAAGGGGAATCCGTCCTCGTCCTGACCCTCCACCACATCGCCAGTGACGGGTGGTCCTCGGGCCCGCTCTGGTCGGGCATCGCCTCGGCTTACCGTGCCCGTCTGGCCGGTCTCGTCCCGCAGTGGGAGCCGCTGGCCGTCCAGTACGCGGACTACACGCTCTGGCAGCACAACGAGCTCGGCGCGACCATGGACCAGCAACTCGCCTACTGGTCCGAGGTGTTGAGGGATGCGCCGCAGGAGGTGGCTCTGCCCTTCGACCGGCCCCGCCCCGCCACCGCCTCGCACGAGGGTGAGCTGCTGCAGTTCCACGTCGGCCCCGAGCTGCACGCCGAACTGGACGCCTTGGCGCGTCGGCACGGCGTGACGCTGTTCATGGTCCTGCACGCGGCTCTGGCGGCTCTGCTGTCGCGCCTGGGCGCCGGCACGGACATCCCCATCGGCACGGTCGTCGCCGGACGTTCGGACGAGGCCCTGGACGACCTCGTCGGGTTCTTCGTGAACACCCTGGTCCTGCGGACCGACGTCTCGGCGGAGCCGACCTTCGGCGAACTGCTGGACCGGGTCCGGGATGCGGACCTGGCGGCGTTCACGCACCAGGACCTGCCGTTCGAGCGCCTGGTGGAGGAGTTGAACCCGGTGCGTTCGCTGGGCCGGCACCCGCTGTTCCAGGTGCTCCTGGTCCTGCAGAACAACGACGAGGGCACCCTCCAACTCCCGGGCCTCACCGCCCAGCCCGAGTCCTTCGGGACCCCGCCCGCCAAGTTCGACCTCAACCTCACCTGCGTCGAGAACCGCGACGCCGCCAACGCGCCCTCCGGCATCCTCGCCGTCCTTCACTACGCCACCGACCTCTTCGACCGCGACACCATGACCCTGCTGGCGGACCGCCTGATCCGGCTGCTCGGGGTGGCGGTCGGTGATCCGGAGGTTCCGGTGTCCGGCTGGGAGGTGTTCGACTCGCCTGAGCAGGAGCGGTACTTCCTCAGCCGGGCGGAGCGGGCCCGGGCCGGCGCGGTCGAGGCTGTGGAGGTGCAGGGGCATCGTGGTCCGAGGACGGCGCAGGAGGAGATCCTCTGCGCGTTCTTCGCCGAGGTCCTCGGGGTTCCATCGGTAGGCATCGATGACAACTTCTTCGCTCTGGGCGGCCATTCGCTCCTCGCGACCCGACTGATCAGCCGCATCCGCACGACCCTCAATGCTGAGCTCGGCATCCGCGACCTCTTCCGGAACCCGACCGTCGTCGGGGTGATGGAGAAGCTGAAGGAGGGCCGTCCGGCGCGTCCCGCGCTGGTGGCGGGTGAGCGTCCGGAGGTGCTGCCGCTGTCGTTCGCCCAGCAGCGGCTGTGGTTCCTGGATCAGCTCGAAGGCGCCTCCGCCACCTACAACAGCCCGTTCGCGTTCCGCCTGCACGGTTCGGTGGACGTCGAGGCCCTGCGCGGGGCGATCGGTGACGTGGTCGGCCGCCACGAGGCCCTGCGGACGGTCTACCCGGCGGTCGACGGCCAGCCCCGCCAGCTGGTCCTGCCCGCCGAGGACGTCCAGGTGCCCTTCAGGGTCGAGCCGTGCACGGCCGACGAGGCCGCAGGGCGGATCGAGGCCGAGGCCTTCGCCACCTTCGACCTCTCCGCCGAACTCCCTCTGCGGGTGGCCCTGTTCACCCTCGGCGCGTCTGAGTCCGTCCTAGTCCTGACCCTGCACCACATCGCCAGTGACGGCTGGTCCTCCGGTCCGCTCTGGCAGGGCATCGCCTCGGCCTACCGGGCCCGTCTGGCCGGTCTCGTCCCGCAGTGGGAGTCGCTGGCCGTCCAGTACGCGGACTACACGCTCTGGCAGCACAACGAGCTCGGCGCGACCATGGACCAGCAACTCGCGTACTGGTCCGAGGCATTGAGGGGTTCGCCGCAGGAGGTGGCTCTGCCCTTCGATCGGCCCCGCCCCGCCACCGCCTCGCACGAGGGTGAGCTGCTGGAGTTCCACGTCGGCCCCGAGCTGCACGCCGAGCTGGACGCGGTGGCGCGTCGGCACGGCGTGACGCTGTTCATGGTCCTGCACGCGGCTCTGGCGGCTCTGCTGTCCCGCCTGGGCGCCGGCACGGACATCCCCATCGGCACCGTCGTCGCCGGACGCTCGGACCAGGCGCTGGACGACCTGGTCGGGTTCTTCGTCAACACCCTGGTCCTGCGGACGGACCTCTCGGACGCCCCCAGCTTCGGCGACCTGCTGGGCCGGGTCCGGGACACCGACCTGGCGGCGTTCACCCACCAGGACCTGCCGTTCGAGCGGCTCGTCGAGGAGCTGAACCCCGTTCGCTCCAGCTCCGTGCATCCGCTGTTCCAGGTGATGCTGGTCCTGCAGAACAACGACGAGGGCACCCTTCAACTCCCGGGCCTCACCGCCCAGCCCGAGTCCTTCGGGATGCCGCCCGTCAAGTTCGACCTCAACCTCACCTGCGTCGAGAACCGCGACGCCGCCGGCGCCCCCTCCGGCATCCTCGCCGTTCTCCACTACGCCACCGAGCTCTTCGACCGCGACACCATGGCCCTGCTGGCGGACCGCCTGCTCCGGCTGCTGACCGCCCTGGTCGCGGACCCGGACCAGTCGATCGAGGCGGTCGACATCCTGAGCCCGGCCGAGCGCCGGCAGATTCTCGTCGAGTGGAACGACACCACGCGCGTCCCGGCGGACACCGGGCTGGCCCCGGAGGTCTTCGAGGGGCACGTCCGGCGGACGCCGGACGCGACCGCGCTCGTCTTCCAGGGCGAGGTTCTGACGTTCCGTGAGCTCAATGCGCAAGCGAACCGCCTGGCGCGGCTGCTGATCGACCGCGGGGTGGGGCCGGAGCAGTCCGTGGCCGTCCTGCTCCCGCGGGGCACGGACCTGGTCGTCTCGCTGCTGGCGATCCTGAAGGCCGGGGCCTGCTACGTCCCGGTCGACCCGGAGTACCCGGTCGAGCGGGTCGGGTACATGCTCGACAACTGCCGGCCCGGCCTGGTGATCACCGGCGGGGACACCGCCGAGCGGTTCGCCGGTCTGGCCGGGCGGGTGCCGCACCTGCTGGACCTGGCGGAGCCGTCGCTGGGCGCCGAGCTGGCCCGCCGGTCCGAGGCCGACGTGTCGGACGCCGACCGGCTCGCGCCCCTGCGTCCCGGGCACGCCGCGTACGCCATCTTCACCTCCGGGTCGACGGGGACGCCGAAGGGCGTGCTCGTCGAGCACCGCTCCCTCGCCAACCTCGTCCACAGCCACCGGGAGGACGTCTACCGGGCCGACATCGCCTCGGCCGGCCGCCCCCTGCGGGCCGCCATGATCGGGGCGACGACCTTCGACGCCAGCTGGCTGCTGCTCTTCTGGCTGCTGGACGGCCACGAGCTGCACCTGGTGGACGACGAGACGCGCCGGACGCCGGAGCTCCTGGTCGACTACATCGACGGCGAGCGGATCGACTACCTGGAGACGACCCCGACCTACTGCCGGCAGCTGGTCGAGCTGGGGATGCTCTCCGAGCAGCGCGCCTCCCGCCCGCGGATCGTGGACGTCGGCGGTGAGGCCGTCGACGAGGCGCTGTGGGATGTTCTGCGGCGGGCCGGGGTCACCGCCAACAACCAGTACGGTCCCACCGAGTGCACCGTGTACAGCACGAACGCCGTGATCGGCGAGTACGAGCGGCCGGTCATCGGCCGGCCGATCCGCAACACCCGGCTCTACGTCCTGGACGACCGCCTGCGGGTGGTCCCGCCGGGCGTTCCCGGCGAGCTGTACATCGCCGGGGAGAGCCTCGCCCGCGGCTACCTGGGCCGGCCGGGCCTGACGGCCGAGCGCTTCGTGGCGGATCCGTTCGGTGCGGCGGGCGAGCGGATGTACCGCACCGGCGACCTCGTGCGGTGGCGCGCCGACGGCGCCCTGGAGTACGTGGGGCGTGCGGACGACCAGGTGAAGATCCGGGGCTTCCGGATCGAGCCGGGCGAGGTCGCCGCGGTGCTGATGGCGCACGAGGCGGTGGCGCAGGCCGCCGTGGTGGTGCGCGAGGACCAGCCGGGGGAGAAGCGCCTGGTGGGCTACGTGGTGCCGGTCGCCGACCGGGCGGCCGACCCGGAGGAGCTTCAGCGCTTCGCCGCGGGCCGTCTGCCGCGGCACATGCTGCCGTCGGCGGTCGTGGTGCTGGCGGACCTGCCGATGACCTCGCACGGCAAGCTGGACCAGCGGGCGCTGCCCGCGCCGGTCGCCGGTGCGGGAGGCGGCGGACGGGCCGCGCGCTCGGCGCAGGAGGAGATCCTGTGCGCGGTCTTCGCCGAGGTCCTCGGGGTGCCGTCGGTGGGCATCGACGACGACTTCTTCCTCCTGGGCGGGCACTCGCTGCTCGCGGCCCGGCTGATCGGCCGGATCCGCACCGCCCTCGGCGCCGAGATCGGCATCCGGGACGTCTTCGACGCCCCCACCGTCGCCGCGCTCGCCGGCCGGCTGGACGACGCGGGGGACGGGGACGGCGCGCTCGCCACCCTGCTGCCGTTGCGCAGGAGCAGCGGCCCGGCGGCCCGGCCGCTGTTCTGCGTGCACCCCGCGGCCGGCGTCAGCTGGGTCTACTCGGGCCTGCTCCGCCACCTCGACGGCGGCCGTGCCCTGTACGGTCTCCAGGCCCGCGGCCTGCTGGCCCCCGAGGCCGTTCCGGCCGGCCTCGACGCCATGGTCGACGACTACCTGGCGCTGATCCGCTCCGTCCAGCCGCAGGGCCCGTACGCGCTGCTGGGGTGGTCGTTCGGCGGGGTCGTGGCGCACGAACTCGCCGTCCGGCTCCAGGAGGAGGGCGAGGAGGTCGAGGCGCTCACCCTGATGGACAGCTTCCCGAGCGGGGGCGGCGGCGGATCGACCGAACCGGCCCGGGAGTTGACCGGTGCGGAGGCCGTCGGGGCGCTCCTGGAGTCGCTCGGCCACGACCCGGAGTCCGCGCGGGCCGCGGACGGTCCGTTCGCCCTGCTCGGCGACGCCGCGCTGGAGGCGATGGCCAGGGTCTTCCTCGCGAACATCGCGGTGCTGGACTCCTTCAAGTCCCGTACGTTCAGGGGCGATGTGCTGTTCTTCGAGGCGACCCGGGAGGAGCCGCGCCCCCCGGTGCGGCCGGAGGACTGGCGGGCCCACGTCACCGGTCGGATCGAGGTGCACCGGGTGACCGGGCGGCATGGTGAAATGACGAGGCCCGATCAGCTCGCCCAGATCGGCCCCGTTCTCGCCGCCTGGCTGGCCGGCGGGCGCGACCGGTCCTAGCCGGCGGGGCCGGCGGCCCGTGCGCCGACCGGCGTACGGGCCGCGCGGCGGTCCTGCTCCCCGCGCCGGCGTCGGCCGCGGGGTGCCGGAGGGGACGCAACCAGTGGGCGGCTCCGGGCAGTTCGGATTTCCTACCGCGACAGATCGGAGCGTTCAATGGGCAACGGCACACGTGGCGGCTTGCTCCGCCGCCACCGGGACTTCCGGCTCCTCTGGTTAGGCGAGACGGCGGGGCGCTTCGGCCAGTCGGTCACGGTCCTCGCCGTTCCGCTGATCGCCGTGTCGACTCTGCACGCCGACACCTTCGAGGTCAGCCTGCTGAGCGCGGCGCCCTGGGTGCCGTGGCTGGTCATCGGCCTTCCGGTGGGCGTCTGGGTGGACCGGCTGCGGCGCAGGCAGGTGATGTTCTGGGCCAACGTCATCTGCTTCGCGCTCTTCGCCAGCGTCCCGGTCGCGGCGTGGGCCGGAGTGCTGGGGGTGACCCAACTGCTGCTCGTGGCCCTGCTCGCGGGCGCCGCCACGGTGTTCTTCCAGACCGCGTACACCGCCTACCTGCCGGACCTGGTGAAACCGGAGGACCAGGCCGAGGGCAACGCCAAGCTCCAGGGCAGCGCCTCCGCGGCGCAGATCGCCGGGCTCGGCTGCGGCGGCCTGCTCATCCAACTCGCGGGCGCCGCCAACGGGATGCTCGTCAACACGACGACCTTCCTGCTGGCGACCCTCTGCCTGGTCGCCATCCGGCACCGGGAGTCCGCACCCGAGCGGGTCCAACGGCCGCGCGGCGCCATGGCCAAGGAGATCCGGGAGGGGCTGGGACTGCTCTTCGGCGACCCCTTCCTGCGGAGCCTGGCGCTCTTCGGAGCGGCGTCCAACCTCGCCCTGACCGGGTACCAGTCGCTCATGGTCGTCTTCCTGGTCCGTGAGGTCGGCCTGTCCTCCGGCGAGATCGGCAGCCTCGCGATGGTCAGCGGAATCGGCGGTGTGCTGGGGGCGTTCGTCGTGCGCCGGGTCAGCGCCAGGCTGGGCAGCGGACGCGCCCTGCTGGTGTTCGAGCTGGTGCTGCCGGCGCTGGCCCTGCTCATCCCGCTGGCCGGCCCCGGGTGGGGCCTGCTGATGATCGTCCTCGCCTACAGCGGGGTGGCGATCGGCATCGTGGCGGGCAACGTCATCAAGTCCGGGTTCGTCCAGAGCTACGTCCCGAGCGCCGTGCTCGGCCGGCTCGTGGCGAGCTCCGCGTTCCTCAACTACGGCACGATGCCGCTGGGCGCCCTGCTCGGGGGTGCGCTCGGCACCTGGCTCGGCCTGCGCCCGGCCCTGTGGATCCTGACCGCGGGCGTACCGGCGGCGGCCCTGTTCCTCTACTGCTCCCCGATCCGCCGCCACCGGGACCTGCCGACCGGGCAGCTGCCCGGGCACCGGCCGCAGGCCGAGCCGGAAGCGGTCGAGGCGGTGCGGTAGAGCTTGTCGCGGAAGGTTCGGGCGCCGGGTCGGGGCACCTGAACGGGGGAGTCCCCCGCGCGGCGGGCGGGTGCGGCCGGTGAGCATGTAGTCCGACCGCCCGTGGCGCCGGGCCGGGTCCGCGGCGCGCGTCGGCGGGCGGGCACGGCCGCCCCGGGAACCCGCGGCGCAGGCCCGCGAGCCCCGCCGGGGGACTCCCCGAGGAAGGACGTACCCGCCATGGAGGCATCGGCACAGATCGGCGTGACGGGGCTCGCGGTGATGGGCCGCAACCTGGCGCGGAACTTCGCCCGCAACGGCTACACGGTCGCGGTGCACAACCGGAGCGAGGGCCGGACCAAGTCCCTGGTCGAGGAGTTCGGCCACGAGGGCGCGTTCGTCCCGGCGTGGTCGCCGCAGGAGCTGGTGGCCGCGCTGGAGCGCCCCCGCCGGCTGCTGATCATGGTGAAGGCCGGCCGGGCCACCGACGAGGTCATCGAGGAGTTCGCCCCGCTGCTGGAGGCGGGCGACATGCTCATCGACGGTGGCAACGCCCACTTCGCCGACACCCGCCGCCGGGAGCGGGCGCTGCGCGAGCGCGGCATCCACTTCGTCGGGACCGGCGTCTCCGGCGGGGAGGAGGGCGCGCTGCACGGCCCCTCGGTGATGCCCGGCGGCTCCGCCGAGTCCTACGCCGTGCTCGGCCCGATGCTGGAGCGGATCAGCGCCCACGTGGACGGCGACCCGTGCTGCACCCACATCGGCACCGACGGGGCCGGCCACTTCGTGAAGATGGTGCACAACGGCATCGAGTACGCCGACATGCAGCTCATCGCCGAGGCCTACCACCTGCTGCGGGAGGTCGGCGGGTACGCCCCCGCCGAGATCGCCGAGACCTTCCGGCGCTGGAACGAGGGGCGGCTCGACTCCTACCTGATCGAGATCACCGCCGAGGTGCTCGCCCACACCGACGCCGCCACCGGCGAGCCCTTCGTCGACGTCGTCCAGGACGCCGCGGAGCAGAAGGGCACCGGACGCTGGACCGTCCAGACCGCCCTCGACCTCGGCTCCCCGGTCACCGCCATCGCCCAGGCCACCTTCGCCCGGGTCGCCTCCGCCCGGGCCGAACTGCGGGCGGCCTACCGGCCGCTGCCCGGGGGCGGCCGGCAGGAGTTGCGCCCGCACGAGGCCGAGCGCTTCACCCGGGACGTCGAGCAGGCCCTCTACGCGTCCAAGGTCATCGCCTACGACCAGGGCTGGACGATGATCCGCGACGCCGCGGCCGAGTACGGCTGGGACATCGACCTGGGGGCGGTGGCGAGGATCTGGCGCGGCGGGTGCATCATCCGCGCCGCGTTCCTCGACCGGATCCGTGCCGCCCACGCGGCCAACCCCGACCTGGTCAGCCTGCTCGCCGAGGAGGAGTTCGCGGCCGAGGTCTCCGACGCCCAGGCGGCCTGGCGCACGGTGGTGGCCGGCGCGGCCCAGCACGGCATCCCGGTGCCGGCCTTCTCCGCCGCGCTCGCCTCCTACGACACCCTGCGCAGCCCGCACCTGCCCGCCGCGCTGATCCAGGGGCAGCGCGACTTCTTCGGCGCCCACACCTACCGCCGCACCGACCGCCCGGGCAGCTTCCACACCCTCTGGGCCGAGCCCGGCCGCCCCGAGGTACGGACGGACGGCGGGACGGCGTAGCCGGACGGCCCCGGCGCCCCCGGGGGGGCGGGCGTCAGGGCCTCGCCGGGGCGGGCCTCAGGGCTTCTCCGGGACGGTCTTCCGCTCCGCCGCCCGCTCGATCTCCGCGAGCATGTCGCGCGGGAACCAGAGGCTGCTCGCGCCCGCGAGGGCGACGGCCGCCGCGCCGACCAGCACCGGCACGATGCCGACCCGGGAGGCGAGCCACCCGCCGACGAAGGCGCCGACGGGCAGGGTGGCGGTCAGCACAGCCTGGAGGAAGGCGTTGACGCGGCCCAGCAGGTGGGCGGGGGTGACGAGTTGGCGCCCGGTGGTCATGGCGATCGACCAGATGGTGGCCATCAGCCCGAACAGCAGCTGGTACAGGACCAGCACGGCGAAGGACAGCCCCAGGGACGCCGCCGGGATGAGGAAGAGGGCGGCGCCCGCGCCCACGGCGCACAGTCGGATGGCCCGGGCCATGCCCAGCGCCCGGGTCACCGAGGTCGCGACCAGCACGCCGGTGCCCATGCCGACGGCGTACGCCGCGTAGACCGTGCCGAGCTGCCACGGGGACAGTTGCAGCTCCCGGTCGGCGTACAGGACGAACAGGCCGCCGCCGGCCCCGCCGCCGAGGTTGAGCCCGGCCGCGGCCAGCGCCTGGCGGCGCAGCAGGGTCTCGCGCCGGATGACCGCGAGGCCCTCCCGCAGTGCGTCGAGGCGGGAGCGCGCGCCGCTGCCCGCCTCCTGCGCGGACCGGTTCAGCGTGGCCGGCAGCGCGAGGAACAGGGCCCCGCCGACGAGGTAGGCGGCGCACTCGACCAGCAGCGCCGGGGCCGGGTCGATCAGGCCGATCAGGATGCCGCCGAGCGCCGGCCCGCCGATCAGGCCGATGGTCCGGGCCCCGGTGAGCGAGGAGTTGGCCGGCAGCAGGCGGTCCGGGGGCACCACCCGGGGCAGACAGGACTGCAGCGCGACGCCCTGCGCGGAGTTCAGCGCCCCGGAGGCGGCGGCCGCGGCGAACAGGTGCGGCCAGGTCAGGCCGTCCAGCGCGGCGGCGAGCGGCACGCTGCCGATGGCGGGGACCTGCAGCCAGGACACCGCTACCAGCATCCGCCGCAACCGGGCCCGGTCGACGGCCACGCCGATCAGCGGGCTGAGCAGGACGCCGGGCAGGTAGGTCATCGCCATCAGCGCCGAGGCGCCCAGCGGGCCGGCGTGCAGGTGGGCGATGGCCAGCAGCGGCAGCGCCAGCGCGGTGACCTGACGCCCCACCGAGCTGGTCGTCTGCTCCGTGACCAGCAGCAGAAGCGGCCGGTGCCGGCGCAGCGGTACGGATTCCGGGGCCTTGGCCGGGGCCGGGGTGGCGGCCGGGGTCGCGGCCGGGCCGGACTCTGGGGGTATGGACGACTCCTCGGCCGTGGAGGATCCCATGTATCAAACTCCTGTGTCGGGCACGGGCCAGTGGCGGATGCGGGGCGGGAGCGTCACCGCCCAGCCCCGGGTGACGAGCACGAGGCCCTCGGACGCCGGCACGGACACCGCCTCACGGCCCGTACTGCCGAGGTCGTCCAGGGCGGTGGGGGTCAGGCAGGCCCGGAAGGTGGCCACCAGGTCGGGGTGGTCCAGGGCGAAGCGGGCCGAGGCGTCCGGGGTGCGGCGGTCGCGGACCTGGAGGACGTCCGGTCCCCGGATGCGCAGGCCCCACGTGCTCTCGGCGGCCCGTGGCGGGGAGTCACGGAAGTAGTCCATGCCGATGATGTTGTCGACCGTGATGACGTCGAGCAACTTGTGCTGGTGGACGAGCCGTTCGGTCTCGGACTACGCCCGGCTCGCGGCCGTGGAGAAGGCGTACGACCCGGCCGACGTCCTGCGCGGCAACCTGAACATCCGACCCGAGGACGAGATAGGGGCAGGCGGCGTCGGCGGTCCGGGCCTAGTCCGGGGCGGAACCGCCCGGCCCGGCGACCAGCCAGTGCGCGGGCAGCTCGATCCGGGAGCCGTCGGCGGCGGACTCCGTGGTGGCCAGCGGCAGTTCGCCGGCGGCGAGGACGTCGAGGCCAGCCGTGCGGAACAGCTCCGGGAAGACCGCGTCGGCGACCTCGGCGGGGGCGAGCCCGTGCGAGAACACCGGGCGCAGCTTCGGCGGCGGACCGTCCGGGGCGTGGACGAGCTCGCCCAGGACGCCCTTGGCCGCCTCGGCGAGCTCGAACACGAAGGCCCGGCCGCGGTCCCCGAGCAGGATGCGAACGGCCTCGACCACCCGTGGGCGGTCCGCCGGCTCGCTCTGGTGGATCACCCCGCGCACGTACACGTTGGCGTCGCCGAGGCGCTGGTGGAGCGCCCGGACGGCCTCGGGGTCGGTGGCGTCCAACCGGGTGAACTCGGCCCGCCCGGCCGGGTCGCAGCGCCGGGCGAGGTCCAGCGCGGCGGCGGACAGGTCGACCCCGAGGGCGAGCGGGAAGCGCTCGGCGAGGAAGCGGGTCTGGGTGCCGTTGCCGCAGCCCAGGTCGACGATGGGCAGCGCGGGGTCCGCCAGGTGCGGGCGGAGCAGCGTGAGGTGGCGTTCGGCGCTGCGGGCCGGCTCCGCGTCCCAGATCACCCCGCCCGGTTCCTCGGGCGCGTCGCGCCAGAAGCCCTCCCAGGCGTCCAGGTACCGACTCGTCACGCTCATGGCGGAGGCCTCCGGGTGGTGCGCGGGGTGTCTGGCTCGTGTCTATCGGTACCCGGCCGGGGCGGCAAGCGGGTACCGGCGGGCGGCGGCGGGCGCGCGCGGTCGGCGTGCGGGGGGCGCGTACGGCGGCGCGCGGGATCGGCTCGCGAGGTCAGCCCGCGGCGCGCGCCTGGCGCAGCAGGTAGAGGCCGGAGGCGGCGGCGAGCACCGCCATGCAGGCGGCGAAGACCAGGCCCGCGTGCGTCAGGCCGAGCGGCCCGGTCAGCAGGCCCACCCCGATGACCGGGATCGAGATGCCGAAGTAGGCGACCACGAACAGCGCCGAGAGGGCGCCGCCGCGGTGCTCGGGAGGAGCGGCCGCGGCCACCTCGCCCACCGCCCCGCGCAGGCCCATGCCCTGCCCGGCGCCGCCCGCCAGGGCGCTGAGCACCAGCGGCGGCAGGCTCTCCCAGGCGAGCGAGGCGGCCAGCAGGGCCATCCCGGCGATCAGCACCAGGCAGCCCAGCGGCACCGCCCGGGCGGTGCCCAGCCGGGGCACCAGGAGCTGGCCGAGGGTGGAGGCGAAGAAGGCCGTGAAGACGACCAGGCCGACCACCGCGCGGTTGTGGACGCCCAGACCGGTGGCGAGGAAGGCGGGACTGACCGAGGTGAACAGGCCCAGCAGGGAGAAGCCGGCGAACGCGGCGATCCCGGCCGGCACGAACACCCGGCGGACCTCCGGCGGCAGCGCCGGCCGGTCGGGCCGGGCCGTGCGCAGCGGACGGGCCCCGGCGACCGTCTCCGGGAGCATCCAGGTGAGGGCGAAGGAGACCGCGAGCAGCCCCAGGTGCACGACGAACGGCAGCACCAGCGGGTACGGGGCGTACTGCGAGAGCAGGCCCGACAGCAGCGGCCCGCAGCCGAGCCCGCCCATGTTGGCGGCGGTCGCGACGAAGCCCGCGCGGGCCTGGTGCCCGGGCGGGGCGAGCTCCAGCACGTATGCCGTCCCGGTGCCGGTGAACAGGCCCGCCGAGAACCCGGACAGCAGTCGGCCCAGGCAGAGCAGGGCGACGCTGTCCGCGGTCAGGAAGACCACGGCGCTGGCGGCCGAGCAGACCAGCCCGCAGAGCAGCACGGGCCGGCGCCCGACGGAGTCCGAGACGTTGCCGATCAGCAGCAGGACGCCGATGACACCGAAGGCGTACACCGCGAACACGACCGTCACCGTCAGCTCGGAGAAGCCGAGCTTCTCCTGGTACAGGCCGTAGAGCGGGGTGGGCAGCGTGGTGCCCGCCATGCAGACGGCGAACGCGGCGGCGGCGACGAGGTGGCCCACCCGGGCCGTACCAGGCCCGGCGGTCCGACGATCGGTCATTCGCCCACGATAGGCGCGCACCCGGGAGGGGGGCCGTGCCGTGCGGGGGAGCGCTGCGCCGAATGGCCGTCCGGCCGTGCTCGGCGGCTATCGGGCGCGGGAGGGCAGGGTCAGCGGTCCGGGTGCCAGGTGGATTCGAGGGCGGTGGTGCCGTCCGGCCGGGGCACGGGGTGCCAGCGGGCGCGCAGACCGGCCGGACGGGCGGCCGGCCGGGGCGCGCCCAGGGCACCGAGCACGGTGCTGTCGAGCGGGCTGGCGGCCAGCCGGTCCAGCACCCGCGCGCAGGCGCCGCGCAGGCCGTGGCCGTGGCGGCGCGCGTCGGGGACGTCGGAATGGAAGGCAGCGAGGACGGACATGCGGCTCACCTCCGGAGCGACCTGCGGGTCGTGCAGGCGTGGTCCGTCCAGCTTCGGGCCGTCCGGGGGCACCGGGCTCCGGATTGACGGGCTATTGACGGCTGCCGACACTCCGCTGACGGACTGCTGACGCGGAGGCGGTCCCCGCGCCCGCTCCAGTGGGTCCCGGACCCGCTCGGCGGAGGCCTGTCCGGTGGCGGGACGCGGGGTCAGCCCGTCGCCTGCCCGGCCTCGCCCTGGTGCATCCAGGCGATGACGTCCAGCACCCGCAGCACGCCGATGTCCTCGCCGATCCCGGCCTCCGTACGGAGCTCCGCCAACCGGGCGCGGAACGCCCCGCCGTCCGCGCGCAGGGCGTCGGCCAGCGCGGACCAGAAGGTGGTGTCGACCTTCGGCCGCCGGAAGAGCGCCTTCACCCGGATGTCGTAGACGGGTATCAGGTGCGGCCGCTTGCGGGCCAGCAGCTTGCCCGCGACGACGGGGCCGACCCCGTCCGGCTTGCCCGGGTACGCGGCGCGGGGGTTCGCCAGCCGGTCCCACAACTCGGCGGCCGGTCCGCCGGGGGCGATCAGCGGGGCACTGGCCGGGTCCTCCAGCCGGGCGTCGCGGGGGATCGCGGACAGCAGCCGGCCCCAGTGCCCGTCGGGGTCGGTGAGCAGTTCGACGGCTCCGTGGGGCTCGACCGAGACGCTCAGCATGGTGATCGCGAGCAGGTCGTCGGCGGTGAAGGCGTCCGCCGTCTCCGGGCGGTCGCCGCCGCCGGTGAGCCGCTCGAAGTGGGCGCCCGTGTAGTAGTGGTCGCCCTTCGCCCGCCGCCGGGTGAAGTAGTCGCGCAGCAGCCGGACGGAGGCCCCGGTGTCCCCGTACACCGGGGGAATCCACAGCGCCGTCATGAGGGACCCCCTTCGAATCCGTGCGTCCGGGGGCAGTGTGGCAGAGGGGTCCGACAATCCGGTCCGGAGGCCGCTGAACCGGGCCGGTGCCGGGGGCCGTAGGACCGTAGTGGGCGCGCAGCGGTGCGTCCGCGAAGCGGCGGGCGCGTCCGCGAGGAACCCGGGAGGAAGTGGATGCAGTCCCGACGCGACCAGGTGCGGGCGCACCCGGTCGTGCTGAACAGGCCGGTCCCGGATGCGTTGCGGGCGGAGCCCGACGCACCGGACACCCCCACCCGGCGCACCACCCGGGGCGCCACGACGGGCCCGGCGGAGGAGGAGTGATGGGCGCTGTGGAGGCCCCGGAGGCGGTCGGCGCCTCGACGCTGCGGGCGCTCGGCGCGCACTACGTGATCGCACCGCCCGGCGCGGAGGCCGACGGACTGGCCGAGGCGCTGGCGCCCGTACGCGCCCAGCCGGGGGCGCTGCTGCTGCTCGCCGCCGCCGAGGACGCGGCACCCGTCCTGCTCGCCTCGCTGGGAGAACTCGCCCGGGCCGCGCGCGGGCGCGACGCCGACGTGCTGGTGCTGGCCGCCTCCGGACTGGCCGCGGTCGGCCCCGACGGCCGGCGGCCCGCCGAACTGCTCGCCCGGCGCAGCGGGTTGACCGTCGTCGCACCGGACACGGTGGTCAGCGTCGAGCCGGACGGCACCCTGCCGGCCGTGGACGGGACGTGGTGGCGCTGCCGGCCCGGCGGGGGAGCGGAGCCGCTCGGCGGCCGCTGGCCCGCCGACGCGACCATCACCCCGCTGGCCGGCGGGGCGTACTGGATCACCGACGCGGCGGTGGGACCGGTCCGCCCCGCCGTGCTGGACCGGGCCTTCGCACCGCGCGACCGGCTGCTGCTGATCATCGGCGCGCCCGCCCGGTCACTGCCCAGCGGTGCCCAACTGGCCAGTGCGGCGACCCTGTTGAAGGAGCAGGCGCCCCATCGGGAGTACCTCGCGCTGAGCGCGCCGTGGGCCGCGCCGCTCGAACTCATCGAGACGGCCGCCGTGCTGGCGGCCTCGCTCGGGCAGGAGGTGCGGGCGGCGATCGGCGTGCCGGTGGCCAGGTCGGGCGTGCCGGGGGCGCCCGGGTGCGGCGTGCGGCACGTCCACGTGGCGCCGGACGGGGGCGAGGGCTGGGAACCGTACCTCATCGAGTTGTCCGCCCGCCCGCGCGAACGCACCGTCACCGCCGTCGGCTGGCGCGTCGGGCCCGGCCCGGGTGTGGGGTTTGGGGCGGAGCGCTTTCCGGCTCTCCCCGGCCCGGGTGCGGGGCCCGGTCCGGGCCGCTTCCCGGCCTTTCCCGGCCCGCCTCCGGTCCCCGGCGCGGGGCGTTTCCCGGTCTTCCCGGGCCCGGCTGTGGGGCCTGGGGCGGGGCGTTTCCCGGCTCTCCCCGGCCCGCCCGCAGGGCCCGGAGCGGGGCGGCTTCCGGCTCTCCCCGGCCCGCCCGCGGCCCCTGGGGCGGGCCGTTTTCCGGCTCTCCCCGCGCCGCCTTCGGTGCTCGGGGCGGCGCGCTACCCGGCCTTCCCCGGCTGGGAGGTGGAGGCGGTGGCGGCCGGACTGTGGCTGCGCCCGGCCGCGACCCCGGAGCGGGGCCCCCGGCTGCGTCGGCCGGACCCGGCCCAGCCCGTGCTGGTCGTGGGCACGCCGGGCCGCCCGGTTCCGGACGCGGTCTGGGACCACCTCGGTACGGTGCTGGGCTCGCTCCCGGCCGGGCCGGTACGCCTCGCGCTCGTGGTGGCGGGGGTGTTGGACGTGGAGTCGGCCGCGGTGGGGCGGTTCTGCGCGCGGCAGTACGGGCTGGACTGGCTCGGCGAGGAGGCGGTCGAGGCCGCGGAGGTGCGGGTGGCCGTGCTCGGTTCCGAGCCGGTGACGGCTCCGGAGCCCGTCGCCACGGTGCCGACTTCGGAAGGGGCGTCGGTGGCGGAGGCTCCCGGGGAGGCCCATGAGGGAACAATATTGGCCCCTGAGGTCGTCGTGGAGGAGCCTGAGGAGTCGGTTGCCGAAGTCCCGCTAGCAGAGCCCGAGTTGCTGTCCGAGCCTGAGGTGGAGGAGTCGGTCGCCGAGGCCCCGGAAGTCGATCCCGAGCCCGAGCCCGAGGTGCCCGCTGCGACGCCCCCGGCCCCGGAACCGTCCCCGGAGCCGGAGCCGTCGGAGCCCGCCACCCCCGCCGGGGACGGCGAGGCCCTGGTCGCCCAACTCGGCGCCGCCTACGAGCCCTTGGCCCGGCGGGCCGAGGACGTCGCCACCCGCCTGCCCGCCCTGCGCGCGCAGGCGGAGGACGGCGACCAGGGGCCCGAGCTGGTCGCCCTCCTGCTGCACGCCGGCGACTCCGGCCCCCTGGCCCCGCGCGCCGAACTCCTCGCGGCGGCCCGCTCCGGCGAGCCCGGCCGCTACGGCCCGTACCTGCGTTGCCTGGCCGCCGGCCTGCGGCGGCTGCCCGGGTACTACGGCGGTGTGCTGGTCGCCGGTCCGGCGCAGGCCTGCGACCTCGCCGCGTACGCCCCGGGCACGGTGCTGACCGAGCGGGCCCCGGTGACCGCCCTGGCGGTGCCCGAGGCGGACCTGGGGGAGGACGTCGGGATCGAGTTCGCCATCTGGTCCGTCGGCGGCCGCCGCAGCTCGGCCTTCGGCGAGCCGGGCGACCCGCCCATGGTGGTCTTCGTCCCGGGCGCGGAGTTCGAGGTGGTCGAGGTCCAGCCGGCGGACCCGGAGGAGGGCCGTCCGGCCCGGGTCCTGCTCCACGAGATCGGCGGCGTCCGCCCGAGCCCCGAGCGGCTGCGCACCTGGCTCGCCCGCCGCGACGCCGTCGCCCCCGCCGACCGCGTCCGCCCCGCCGACCCCTCCCGCTACGCCCTCGACCTGGGCGTCGGCTCCGGACCCGCCGACTGACTGTCGGTGGGGCCGGATACGGTGCGTCCCGGAGCCGGACCACAGGAGGGGTCATGGAAGCAGGGGAAGCATCCGTCGCCGCGCTGAAGGCCGTCATGTCGCCGCACGACGGCGCCGACGAGCAGGTGGACTGGGCCGCGGTGGGCCAGGCCTGGGGCGTCCGGTTCCCCGCCGACTACGTGGCGTTCATGGCCACGTACGGGGCCGGTGGAATCGACGAGGCGTTCGGCGTCCTGGCCCCCGAGGCGAGCACGGCGCCGCCCGAGGGCCCGGGCTTCGGCAGCGCGGCCGGGGAGACCGCCATCCTGCGGAGCCTCTGGTCGACCGAGGGCGGGCCGGCCGGCGTCGAGGCCGGGCCGGACTCGGTGATCGCGTGGGGGGTGAGCTGCGGGGCGGACATCCTCGGCTGGCTCACGGTCGACGACGACCCCGACAAGTGGCCGGTCCTGGTGTGGGAGCGTCATGGGTCGCCGAACTGGCAGCTCTACGACTGCGGGATGGCGGAGTTCCTGCGCCGCCTGTTCACCGAGGGCTTCGACCGCTGTCCGCTCAGCGACGCCTCCCTCTGGGGCGATCCGTCCCCGCACTTCGTCCACTGGCGTGAGGAGCGGCGCCGAATCGAGGAGCGGTTGGACCCGTACACCGGAGAGCCGCTCTCCTGGTCCTTCTGAACCACCCGGTGAACCCCGCACGGGCGGCCGGCCGTCGGACGGAACACAGGGACGTGGTCGGTGGGAGGGGCGCGGGGTGGGACCCGGCCGGTGGCGGGCGCGGAGCCGGTCCGGACGGTCGGGTCCGAGGCGCGCCGATTTCGGCTGAACCGGTTCGGCCGTGCGGGCCGTAGCTCCCCACAGGAGTGTCATCGAGCACAGGGGATGCATGGTGGGCGAGGAGCAGCGCGGCGGGCCGGAGCGGAGGCCGGGCGGGTTCCGGCTCCCGGCGGTGAACTGGGCGTTGGCGGCCGAGGCGGACCAGGGGAAGCCGCCGGAGGCGCCCGTGAGCGCGGAGACGGCGGCGCCGCCCGCGCGGCCGGGCGCCGGTGGCGGTACCGGCACTGGTGCCGGTGCCGGTGTCAGCGCCGGGGCCACGGGCGCTGCGACGGGCGGGGCGCGGACCGGTCCGAAGCCCGAGACCGGGTCCAAGCCCGCGAGCCCCGCACCGACGGTCCCGCCCGCACGGCTGGGTGCCGGTCCCGAGGCCGGTGCCGGGCCCAAGCCCGCGAGCCCCGCGGCGCCGGTGCCGCCCGCGGGGTCGGGCGCCGAGGCCGGTGTCAGCGCCGGGCCCAAGCCCGCGAGTTCCGTTCCGGTGGTGCCGCCCGCGACGTCGGGTGCCGGTGCCGGGGCCAAGCCCGCGAGCCCCGCGCCGACGGTGCGGCCCGCGCAGCCGGGCGCCGGCGCCAATGGCGGTGCCAGTACCGGTGCCAGTACCGGTGTCAGTGCCGGGGTCAGTGCCGGGGTCACCGGCGCTGCGACGAACGGGGCACGGCCCGGTCCGAAGTCCGAGGCCGGGCCCAGGTCCGCGAGCGCCGAGACGGCGGTGCTGCCCGTGCAGCCGGGCGCCGGTGTCGGCGCCGGAGTCGGTGTCAGTTCCAGGGCCACGGGCGCCGCGACGAACGGGGCGCGAACCGGACCGAAGCCCGCGTCCGGGCCCAAGTCCACGGTCGGAGCCAGGCCCCCGGCAGGGACCGGTATCGGGCCGGCGCCCCTGCCGTCCCCCGCCAAGGGCCCGACGGCACCCGTCGGCCCGGCGACCCCCGCGGGGCCCGTGGGTCCGGGGGACCCTGGGCCGCGCACCGGCCGGGTCTCCCGTCCGATGATCGCCGCGGCCGTCGCCGTCGGCCTGGTGCTGGTCGGCACCTCCGTGATGGTGACCCAGCGCAGCGGCAGCGACCCGCACGGACCGGCCCAGGCCGACGCCCCGCCCGCCAACGTCCCCGGCTTCGACGAGCACGGTGGCACCGCCGGCGGCGTCGCGCCCGACGGGCAGTCGGGCTCGGCGGCACCGCAGCCGGACGGTTCGGCCGCACCGGCGTCGGGCGACCAGGCGGCCTCGGCCCCGAACGGCACCGGCGGCGGCGCTGGTGGCGGTGCCGGCGGTGGCGGGGGCGGTGCCGGTGCGGCCGCTCCTCCCGGCGGCGGGGCCAACCCCGCTGGGGGCGGCGCGGGTTCGGGCGGTGGGGGCGATCGCGCGCAGGGCGGCGCGGCCGCCGCCTCGGGTGGTTCGGGCGGCGGTGGCCCGGCCGCCGGTGGCACGGGCGGCGGCGGTGCGGCCAACCCGGCGCCGAACCAGCCGGCCCCCAACCAGCCGGCTCCGAACAAGCCGGCCCCGAACCCGTCGGCGCCCCAGCAGCCCGTACCCCCGGCCGCCAAGCCGCCCGCGCCGGTCACCGTGATCGCCGGCCCGTACTGCTCGGGCGGCGGCCAGTACAAGACCAACGGCTGGTTCGACCAGGGCAGCAGCGGCTGGCGCAACAACTCCGGTGGCTACAGCGGCGACGGCTGCAACGGCACCTACGCCTCGATGCCGATGTCCGGCAACGCCAACAAGGACGACAACGGCAACTCGGTCGTCTGGACCTTCACCGTGGACAAGGTCACCAGCTGCACCCTGTCGGTCTACATCCCGGCCAGCGGCGACGTGAAGCAGGTCGGCGGCAACCCGAGCACCTACACGGTGCAGAGCGGTGGCGGCCAGGTGGGCTCGTTCACCATCAACCAGACGGCGAGCCGGGGCAGTTGGGTGAACAACGGGCCGTTCACCTACCGCGGCCCGATCTCCGTCACGCTGCACAGCCGCGGTGTGGACTGGGGCGGCTCCAGTGGCGCCCACCACGCCGCCAGCGCCGTCCGCGCCACCTGCACGGCCTGACCCCGGCACGTACCGGGGCCCGGACCCGTCGAGCCACCGAACCGCTGAGTCACCAAACCACCGAGCGACCGAACCACAACGCCCCACGACGAAGGGAACCCCAGGCATGTCGCGCCCGGTGCTGACGGTCTGCGCGGAGCAGCGGGAACCCGGCTCCTACCGGACGATCGGCGAGGCCCTCCGGGCGGCCGGCGGCGGCGCGGTGATCTCGGTCCGGCCCGGCCGGTACGACGAGAACCTGGTGCTCACCAAGGCCGTGAGCATCACCGCCGCCGACGTCCGGGGCAGTGTGCGGATCAGCCCCCGGCGCGGTTCGGTGGTCCAGGTGCTCACCGAGGCCGTCCGGTTGACCGGTCTGGTGCTCCAGGGGCAGGACGACGAGCTGCCCGCCGTCGACGTCCCGCGCGGCCGCCTCACCGTGCGGGACTGCGAGGTGATCGGCAACGCCTGGACCGCCGTGCTCACCCGCGGGCCGGGCGAACTCGCCATGTGCGGCAGCCGGGTCACCAACCCGGCCGGCGCCGGGCTGGTGGAGACCTCCACCGGCTCCAGCGTGATCGAGGACAGCGTCGTCGAGCACCTGGGCACCTCGGCCGTGGTCATCGGCGAGCGGGCCGACCCGACCGTCCGGCGCTGCGTGCTGCGCGACGCGCGCGGCAACGGCCTGTGCGCCAACGGCGAGGCGCGCGGCGTCGTCGAGGACTGCGAGATCTCCGGCACCGACAAGCCCGCCGTCGCCCTGGAGGAGCGGAGCAGCACGCGCCTGCTGCGCACCGCGATCCGGGACAGCGCGCTCGGCGTCTTTGTCGGCTCCGCCGCCCGGGTCGTGCTGGAGGACTGCACCGTCACCGCCGTGCGCGGCCACGGCTACGTCCTCACCGACGGCACCGACCCGCTGCTGCGCCGCTGCCGCGCCGTCCGCCCCCAGGGGTACGGTCTGCACATCGCGGGCCGGGCCCGGGGCACCCTGGAGGACTGCGAGGTCACCGCCCCCGCCGGGGTCGGCATCCACGTCGGCGGGTCGGCCGGGCCCAGCCTGCTGCGGACGGTGGTGCGCGACGCCGGGACCGACGGCGTCGAGCTCACCGGCGGGAGCGCCGCCGAGTTCGACCGCCTGGAGGTCCGCCGCGCGGCCGGCGTCGGCATCGTGGTGCGCGACGGCGCCGACCCGCTGCTGCGCCGCGGCACCGTCACCGCCGCCGGCCGCCACGGGATCGAGGTGCTGGGCGACGGGCGCGGCCGGCTGGAGGACGTCACCGTCGTCGACGCCGGACGGCACGGGGTGCGGATCGCCGACGGCGCCCACACCCACCTCGGCGGCGGCCTGGTGCGCGGCAGCGGGTCCTGCGGGATCTCGGTCGGCGCCGGGGGCGTCGCCATCCTGCGCGACGTCGAGTGCACCGGCAACGCCCTCGACGGCGCGAGCGTCGAACGCGGCGGCGAACTGGCCGCCACCCGCGCCCGGTTGGGGAGCAACCGGCGGCACGGGCTGCACCTGCTGCCCGGCTCCCGGGCCACCCTGACCTCCTGCCGGCTCGGCGACAACACCGTGGACGGGCTGCGCTCCGAGTCCGCGGAGCCCGTCCGGTTCACCGACTGCACGGCCGCCGGGAACCAGGGCGCCGGGCTGTGGCAGACCGCGCCGACCGACCGCCTCGTGGTGGAGAACCTCGACAGCCGGGACAACCGCTCGCCGGACGCCCACGGCACGGCGGCCGCCGCCGCCGTCGCTGCGGACGCCGCCGGCGACGGTACGGAAGCCCCCGGGGAGGAGGCCGTCGGCCCGCAGGCCGTCCTCCGGGCCCTGGTCGGGCTGGAGGGCGTCAAGGAGCAGGTCGCCACCCTGGTCAACCTCGGCAAGCTGACCCGCCGCCGCGAGCAGGCCGGGCTGCCCGCCCTGCCGATGAGCCGGCACCTCGTCTTCGCCGGTCCGCCCGGCACCGGCAAGACCACCGTCGCCCGGCTCTACGGGGCGATCCTCGCCGAACTCGGCGTGCTGCGCAGCGGCCACCTGGTCGAGGTCGCCCGGGCCGACCTGGTCGCCCCGGTCGTCGGCGGGACGGCCCTGAAGACCACCGAGGTGGTCAGGGAGGCCCTCGGCGGGGTGCTGTTCGTCGACGAGGCCTACACCCTGTCGGCGGGCTCCGGCGTGGCCGGCCCGGACTTCGGCCGGGAGGCCGTCGACACCCTGGTGAAGCTGATGGAGGACCACCGCGACGACCTGGTGGTGATCGTCGCCGGGTACGAGGCCGGGATCCGCGGGTTCCTGGCCTCCAACCCCGGCCTGGCCTCCCGGTTCAGCCGCACCGTCGAGTTCCGGAACTACCGCGCCGACGAGCTCGCCACGATCGTCGAGCAGGCCGCCGGCGGACACGGCTACGAGCTCGCCGAGGGCACCCGGGAGGCGCTCGCCGCGCACTTCGACCGGATGCCCAAGGGCGCGGAGTTCGGCAACGGCCGGGCCGCCCGCAAGGTGTTCGAGGAGATGGTCGACCGGCAGGCCTCCCGGCTCGCCGAACTGGAGCACTTCGACAACGCGGCGCTCACCCGGCTGCTGCCCGCCGACGTCGGCGAGGAGTTCGCCCCGGCCGCCGCCGGCGAGGGGCGGGCCGGGGAGCCCGGCCTGCTCGACCGGCTGCGCGCCATGGTCGGCCTCGCCGCCGCCAAGGAGCAGGTCGAGGACCTGGTCAACCTGACCCGCCAGTCCCGGCGCCGGGTCGAGGCCGGGCTGCCCGCCGCCCCCCTCGGCCACCACCTGGTGTTCTCGGGCCCGCCCGGCACCGGCAAGACCACCGTCGCCCGGCTGTACGGCGAACTCCTCGCCGAACTCGGCGTGCTGCCCTCCGGCCGGCTGGTCGAGACCGCCCGCGCCGACCTGGTCGGCCGCTACCTCGGCCACACCGCCCACCTCACCCGGGACGCCTTCGAACGCGCCCGGGGCGGCGTGCTGTTCATCGACGAGGCGTACACCCTGACGCCCCGAGACGGCAGCGGCGGGGACTTCGGGCAGGAGGCGGTGGACACCCTGGTGAAGCTGATGGAGGACCACCGCGACGAGGTCGTGGTGATCGTGGCCGGCTACCGGGAGGAGATGCGCGGCTTCCTCGCCTCCAACCCCGGCCTGGCCTCCCGGTTCTCCCGGGAGATCACCTTCGAGCACTACGCGGACGAGGAACTCGTCGCCATCGTCCGGGCGCGGGCCGAGACCGCCGGCTACACCTGCACCCCGGAGACCCTGGCCGCACTCGGCACCCTGTTCGGCGCCGTCCCGCGCGACCGCTCCTTCGGCAACGGCCGGTTCGCCCGGCAGGTGCTCGAAGCGATGGTCACCCGGCAGGCGGGCCGACTCTCCCGGGTCGACGTGGTGGACCTGGACGAACTCAGCCTGCTGCTGCCGCAGGACATCCCGGCCGAACGGTTCGGCACCTTCGCGTGACCACGCCGCCGCCCCGCCCCCGGGCGGTGGCCGACCCGGGCTCGGCCGCCGCCGTCCTCGGCTACCGCCCGGACCTGACCGTCGACCAGCCGGCCGAAGAGCGGGAAGCCGCCGCCTCCCGCTGCCCCGGCCATCAGTACGGCCACGGCACCGTCGGCCCCGTGGCCGCTGTCACCCCGGCGGTCGTCCTCACCACGCGCCCCGCTCCACCCGAGAGCGGCGCCGGCATCGAGGCGGGCCTCCTCGCCCTCACCGTCCTCGCGGCCGTTGCCCTGGCGGCGGTGGCCGCCGCCGTGGCCCCGCGCGCCCGGGGCCGGCGCCCGGGCCGTGCGGAGGCGAGCCGGTCGTCTGGCCGGGGCCGAGGGCCTGACGGGAGGAATCCGCTCGTCGTGGTGATCGGCGCCGTGGGACCATCGGGGCCCGTCGGGGACCGGACGCGCCCGGCGGGTGAGATGTCGACACGGCACGGGAACGGAGGGCCCTGATGACGGAGCGGCAGTCGCCGACGGCGAGAGAGCTGGTGCTCGGCTTCCTGTCCGCGCTCGACCGGGCGGAGGCGGCGTTGTGCGAGGCGGTGCCCCCGCTGGAGCGCTTGGCGGACATCCTGGCGGCGGCACGCTCGGGGCGGCTCAGCCGGAGTGGTGAGGCCGGCGGCTACGCGTACCTGGTGCACGGGGCGGGATGCCGGATGACCGACCTGGCCGGAGTCGAGATCGACGTGGACTTCATCGACGGCACGGCGGCGTTCGACCTCTGGCGGCTGCGCTGCTACGGGCGGAGCCTGGCGACGCCCGTCGAGTGGCCGTCGGAGGAGCCCGGTCCGGCGGTCCGGGGGCTCGACGACCTGCTCGTCGAGCTGCGGCCGGGCTGGTTCGCGCCGACCGGATCCCGCGGGGTGGCCCTGGCGTCGGGTTGACCGGTGGCCGCCCGGTCGGCTCAGCGGTGCTCGGCCATGCCGTCGCCGATGAGGGCGGCGAGTTCCAGGTAGTCGAGGCGAGCCCGGGCGCGGAGGGCGGCGGGGGCGGCCGGGAGGGTGAGGGCGGCGCGGCAGCGGGTGCGGAAGTGGGGGAGGAGGTCGCGGTCGGCGACCGGGCGGTCGGTGGGCGGGGCGGGGGTGAAGGCGGCGACCGCCCCGCGGGCCAGGCCGTGGTGGCCGAGGGCGGCGAGGTGGTCGAGGAGGGCGTCGGCGGTGCGGGCTCCGGTGGCGGAGGCCGGGGCGCAGAGGAGCAGCCGGTCGGCGTGTTCGACGGCGGCGAGCCGGACCTCGGCCGGGGCGCCGGTGGTGTCCGCGAGGACCACCGGGTAGTGGCCGTCGGCCTCGCCGAGGGCCTCCCGCAGGGCGGCCGGGTCCGGCCGAACGGACCGCAGCACCCGGCCGCCCGTGCGGCATTCGCTCCCGGCGGGCCCGGCGGTGGTGAGGACGAGCACCGGGTGGGCCCGGTGTTCCGCGAGCAGGGCGCCGAGGAGGGCGGCGGCCCCCTCGGCGGGGCCGCCCAGGACGGCGATCCGGTGGCGGGTCCGCAGCGGCGCCCGGACGCGGTCGAGCAGGCGCCGCCGCCGTGCCTCCCCGCCGCCGGGGAGGGCGAGCCGCAGGGTGCGCGGGCGGTCGGTGTCGGGGCGCGGTACGGGCGGTGCGGGCAGCGGTGCGAGGGCAGGCGGGCTCGGCGGCAGGAACGGCAGCGGCGCCGCCGAGGACGGTCCGACGGCCGGCTCCCGGGTGGACGGCCGCCGTTCGGCGGGCGGGATCAGGACGGTGCCGAGCGGGTCCAGCGGGCGCGGGGGCAGCCGGGGCAGTGGGGGCAGCAGGGCGACGGGCTCGGGCCAGACGGCCGGCGAGTAGTCGGGTGCGGCCTGGGCGGTGCCGCCCGCGCCCGCGGTGCCGTCGGAGTAAGCCATCGGACGACCTCCCGGTCCCTGGTGCGCCGGACGGGTGCCTCCGGTCCGGCCGACCGTACGGTCTACCCGTACAGCCGGGAGTACGGCTGAAGGCTACCCTCCGGTTCAGCTGAACCGCTGGTGGTGGAGGGCCCGTTGAGCGGAACAGGGCGCACGGCGCGCCCCCTGTCGCTTCGGGAGGCCCGTAACGAGAAAACCCTCCGCCCGACCGGCTACCGATCGGTACCGTCATCGGGTGGCACCCGGCGTCCGCCGAGTGTCACCGAGTCGGAAGGAGCGTGAGTCCCGTGAACGGGACGGGGGAGGGCCGCGGCATGGCCGCGGACGGGCCGGAGGCGCGGGAGTTCGTCGCGGCCCTGGTGCGGGCCGGGGCGCCGAGCGCGGCCGGGCCGGCCGGGCTGGCGGTGCCCGAGGCGGCGGCGGAGCGGGTGATCGCGGTCGCCCGGCGGCTGGCGCTGCGTGCGGCGCCGGAGGAGCGGCCGCGGCCGGAGTCGGGGCTGCTGGGCGTGGCGACGGCGCTGGTGGTGGACGAGCACCCGTCGGCACCGGTGTGGTCGGCGGCGGAGCGGCAGCTGTTGGCGGGCTGGGTCGCGGTGCTGATCGAGCACCGGGGCGAGGACGGGGTGCGGGAGCTGCTCGGGGCGCTCGCCGAGGGCTGACACCGCGGCCCGGTGCGGCGCTCGGCGGGGGGCCGGGCGCCGAACCGGGCGGTGGCGGAAGAAGCCGCAGCTCACGGCCGCTAACGACCGGCCAACAGTCGTCGGCGCCCGCCAACGGTGGCACTCGGGGGCGGCCCGAGTGCCCCGGGCGGGGGCGTTGGCGGATCCTTGGTGCGGACTTGGCGGGCTCCGGCAGTGTGCTGGTGCAGCCACCGCCGGGGATCTCCGGCGGTGCCCAGCACGCCCTGCCCGTGCTGCGTCCCCTGCCCGTGCTGCGCCCCCTGCCCGACCTGAGAGGTAGCGCGTGTCGAAGCCGTCCGTCGCCCAGCCCACGTCCGTCACCCCGCCGTCCGAGGGTCCGGCCGCCGCGCCGGAGGGCGCCACCGCCCCGGCCCGCCCGACCCTCGACCCCGACGTGCTCGCCGAGATCCACCGGCTGCACGGCGGCTACCTGCTGCGCGCGCTGCTGCGGGCCACCGGCGGGGACCGCGGCAAGGCCGAGGACATCCTCCAGGAGACCCTGCTGCGCGCCTGGCAGCACCCGGAGGCGCTGGCCGCCGGCGCGGAGGCGGCCCGGCCCTGGCTGTTCACGGTCGCCCGGCGGATCGCGATCGACCACTACCGGATGGCCGCCGCCCGCGCCAAGGAGGTGATCGGCGAGACGGTCGAGGACCGGCCGGTCGCCGACGACCCGTACGAGCAGGTGGTGGTGGCCCGGGACCTCGCGCTGGCGCTGCGCCGGGTGCAGAAGCACCACCGCGAGGTGCTGGTCGAACTCCACCTCAAGGACCGCTCGGTGCTGGAGGCCTCGGCCCGGCTGGGGGTGCCGCCGGGGACGGTCAAGTCCCGCAACTTCTACGCGATCCGGGCGCTGCGCCCGGTGCTGGCGACGGAGCACGGGTACGCCCCGACGGTGCGCGGGGCGGCCTCGGCGGCCGGCTGACGGGGCCGTCCGGCTCAGGCTGACCGGGACGAAGGCTGACCGGGGCGCGGCCCCTCGCGCCGACCGTCCGGTTCAGTCGTCCGTCGCCCGCCGGCCGGTGCGGAGGTTGAGCGACTCCTCCAGGCTGGTGGTGAACTCGCTGCAGTGGCCCGCCTGCCGGTCGTGCGAGCGGAAGCGGTCCAGCGCCGTGCGCAGCCGGCCGCGCACCTCCGGCTCCCGTCCCCGGGCCAACAGGTAGGCGGCGTAGGACTGTTCGGCCACCGCGTGCAGGTACAGCAGGCCGGCCTCCTCGCAGGCGGCGAGCAGCCGGTGCCAGGCGAGGTCGGCGGCGTCGTCGCGGACGGTCGGCGCGAGGGCCTGCGCCTCGGTCAGCAGCGACCAGAGGTGGACCTGGGTGACGGGCGTGGCCGGCAGCAGCTCGCGGGCCTCCCGGGACCGGCGCTGGGCGCCCTCCCGGTCCCCGGCGGCCAGGCTCACCCAGCCCTGGTGCACCTTGGCGTCGACCAGCCGGCGGCGGTCGCCGGACTCCAGGGCGAGCGCCGTGGCGGCGGCGGCCAGCCGCTCGGCCTCGGCGGCGTGGCCGAGCATCGCGGTGACCAGCGCCAGCGTGGCGAGCGCTCGGACGTGCGCGGACGCGGCGGCGGGCCCGGTGGCGGACTCGGCCGCTGCGACCGCCTTCCGGGCCGCCTCCGCGGACTCCTGCCGGCGTTCCAGCGCGACCAGGGCCTGCGCCCGGCAGTTGAGCAGCAGCGCGACCGCGACCGGGTCGCCGCAGCGTTCGGCCGCGGCCTGCCCCAGCCGGGCACTGGCGAGCCAGTCGGTGAAGCGGCTGGCGCCGTAGTAGAGCGAGCCGCAGGTCAGCGCGAGCCGCCAGGCCCGGGCCGGGTCGGTGTCGGGGGACGCGACCAGCGCGGAGACCGCCGGCTCCTCGGCGTCGAACCAGTCGAGCGCGGTGCGGATGTCGCCGACGGCCGGGAGGGCCTGCGCCGGACCGGCGGGCGGGGCGGTGTCCTCCTGGCCGGGGTCGAGGAAGGACCCGCAGTGCCCGAGGGCCGTGAGGTAGTGGTCGGCCAGGCGGTCGCGCAGCAGCCGCCGGTGCTGTTCGGGCTGTTCGGCGAGCAGCCCGGCGCCGTACAGCCGGACCAGGTCGGTACGGGCGTGGCGGCCGGGGGCGGTGCCGGTGAGCAGGTGGTGGGAGGCCAGCTCGCCGAGCACCCGGTGGGCGGTCGCGGTGTCGCTGCCGAGCAGGGCGGCGCCCGCCGGGGTGTCCACCTCGCGGCCGGGGTGGGCGGCCAGGGCGGTGAGCAGCTCGGCCGCGGGTCCGGAGAGCCGGCGGTGGGTCAGCCCGAGCCGGCCCGCGACGGAGAGCGTGCCGTCCGCGTCCAGGACGGCCAGCCTGGTCCGTTCGTCGGCGAGTTCGGCGACCAGCCCGGCGATCGTCCGGTCCGGCCGGTCGGCCAGGCGGGCGGCGGCGATCCGCAGGGCGAGCGGCAGGTGGTCGCAGAGCCCGGCGAGGCGGGCGGCGGCCTCCGGCTCGGCGCGCAGCCGCTCGGGCGTCAGGGCGCGCTCCAGCAGGTGCAGGGCGTCGTCCTCGGGCAGTGCGGCCAGGCGCAGCAGGGTGGCCCCCTCGACGGCGACCAGGCCCTCCAGCGAGCCCCGGCCGGTGACCACGGCGGTGCCGGCCGGGCCGGCGGGCAGCAGGTCGGCGACCTGGTCGGCGTCGGCGGCGTCGTCCAGCAGCACCAGCAGCCGCCGGCCCCGGGTGCGCTCGCGGTAGAGCGCGGCCCGGGCGGCGCGCCCCTCGGGGACGCCGTCCTCCGGTACGCCGAGCGCGCGCAGGAAGCCGGCCAGGACGGCCTCGGGCCGGGCGGGGCCGTCCGGGGCGAGGCCGTGCAGCTCGGCGTGGAGCAGTCCGTCCGGGAAGCGGTCGGCGACCCGGTGCGCCCAGGCGGTGACCAGCGCGCTCTTGCCGACCCCGGCCGGGCCGACCACCAGCACCGGGCCGTCCCCGGCGCGGCCGGTCCCGCAGGCCAGGTCGAGGCGGGCCAGGTCGGTGGTGCGGCCGACGAAGTCCGGGTGGCGGCGGGGGAGTCGGCGCGGCACCGGTGCGGGCTGCGGCGCCGCTCCGGGGGCCGGCGCAGCGGCGGGCGGCGGCTCCGCCGTACGGTCGTCGGCCAGCACCTCGGCGAGCGCCGCCCGCAGCGCCGGGCCGGGGTTGATGCCCAGTTCGTCGTCCAGCCGGACCCGGGCCTGGTGGTAGGCGGTCAGCGCCTCCGCGGACCGGCCCGCCTGGTGCAGGCAGCGCATCAGCATGGCCACCAGCTCCTCGCGCAGCCCGTCCAGCCGCACCCCGTGCTTCAGCAGCGGCACGGCCGAGGCCCCGGCGCCCTGGCCCAGCCGCAGCCCGGCCCAGCAGAGCAGGGCGGCGGTGCGGGACTGCCTCAGCCGGTCCACCGCGGCGTCCCGCAGGGGGGTTTCGGGCAGGTCGGCCAGCGCCTCGCCGCGCCACAGCCGCAGCGCCTCCTCCAGCAGCGCGACCGCCGTGGCGCAGTCGCCGAGTCCGGCCTGCCCCTCGGCCTCACCGGCGAGCTCCTCGAAGCGCAGCGCGTCCACGGCGTCGGCCGGCCCGGTCAGCAGGTAGCCGGAGTCCCGGGTGTGCAGCTCGAACGGGGTGTCGGCGAGCACCTTCCGCAGCGCGGCGACGTGCCCCTGCACGGCGGCCCGGGCGGTGGGCGGCGGCTGCTCGTCCCAGAGCAGCTCGCACAGCTGGTCCATGGTGACCACGAGCCCCAACCGCAGCGCCAGCATCGCCAGGACGGCCCGCCGCTGGGCACCCGCCACGCTCGCGAAGCCGTCCGCCCCGACCCGCAGCTCCACCGGCCCGAGCAGCCGAATCCGCACCGGTACCCCCCACCTCGCCCCAAAACCGCACATCACACCCGAAGCGGCCATCGGCCCTCGGGGTGGAGCAGTGTAGTGCGAGAACCTGTCCGGTCCACGCCGGACGGCTGCTCCCGCCCTCGGACGCCCGCCCGCGCGGGGCGCCCGCCCCCGGTCCGACCGGGCTCCACGGGGCACCCCTGAGAGGGATGCCGATGGGGCCGGTGACGGTTGCACCGGACGGCGGCCACGGGGCCGTGCCGCCGTGCCCGGCCCGTCCGGAGCGGCGGACGCGGGGCCGTGCCGCGGTGGCCGCTCGGCCGGGAGCCGCGGACGCGACGCCGGTGTCGTACCGGCCCGGTACCGTACGGCCGACGTCAAGGGCCCGGTCGGCCCTATCCTCGAACCAGCCGGGGAGTCGACGGATGGTGGGGGAGGGGAACGGGCGCGTGCACATCGATCTGCTCGGGCCGGTGGTGGTGCGGCGGGAGGACGGGACGGCGGTGACGCCCTCGGCCCCCAAGCGCCGGGCGCTGCTGAGCGCGCTCGCCGTACGGCTGAACCGGACGGTGGCCACCGAGGAGCTGATCGAGCTGGTCTGGGAGGGCTGCGCGCCGCCCACCGCGCGGGCCGCCCTGCAGGGCCACGTCGCGGCGGTGCGCCAACTGCTGGACGGCTCCGGGCTGGAGCTGGGCACCCGGGGGGCCGGCTACCTGCTGGCCGGTGAACCCGACCGGGTCGACGTGCTGCGCTTCGGCCGGCTCTGCGAACAGGCCGGCGTGCTGCTCCCCGAGCCCGCCGCCCCGCTGGACGGTGCCCCGCCGGGGACCGCCCCGCCGGAGCCCGCCCCGATGGAGGCCACACCGGTGGAGGCCGCGCCGGCGGACGGCGCCCCGCCCCTGCTGCGCGCCGCGCTGGACCTGTGGCGCGGCCCGGCGCTCGCCGACTGCGGCTCCGCCCTGCTGCGCGAGCGGACCCTCCCGTACCTGACCGACCTGCGGCTGCGCGCCCTGGAACGGCTGGCCGACGGCCTGCTCCGGGCCGGCCGGGGCGGCGAACTGGCCGCCGAACTCGCCGAGGCCGCCGACGGCCACCCCGCCCGGCAGACGCTGACCGCCCGGCTGGTGCGCTGCCTGGAGCAGGACGGGCGGAGCGCCGAGGCGCGGGAGCGCTACGAGCGCGCGGTGGCCCGGCTCTCCCGGCCACCCGGCCCGGAGCTGCGCCTGGCCGGCGAGCAGTCCGGTGCCCGGCCCGCCGCCGACCGCCGGTTCGTCGGCCGGACGGACGAACTCGCCCGGCTGGACCAGGTGGTGCCCGCAGCCCGGGACGGCCGCCCGATCCTGGTCACCGGCCCCGCCGGGGTCGGCAAGACCAGCCTGGTCCGGCAGTGGACGGCCCGGCGCGGCGACGCCTACTTCCCGGACGGCGTCCTCCACGCCGAGCTGCGCGGCTTCGACCCGGACGGGCCGCGCGAACCCGCCGAGGTGCTCGGCGAGTTCCTCACCGCGCTCGGTACGGCCCCGGACGCCCTGCCCCGCGACCCCGAGGACCGCGCCCGCCGCTACCGCGAACTGGTCGGCGGCCGAAGGATGCTGGTCGTGCTGGACGACGCCGCCTCCTACGAGCAGCTCGCCCCGCTGCTGCCCGACCCACCGGCCACCGACAGCGAGCCCGCCCCGGTCGCGATCGTCACCAGCCGCAGCCGGCTGCGCCACCTGGTGGTCCGCACCGGCGGCATCCCGCTGCCGCTGGCCGTGCTCGGCCCCGAGGAGGCCGCCGCCCTGCTCGCCCGCGTCCTCGGCGAGGACCGCACGGCCGGTGAGCCGGAGGCGGTCGCGGAACTCGCCGAGCGCTGCGACCGCCTGCCGCTCGCGCTGCGCCTGGCCGCCGCCCGGCTGGCCGCCCGGCCCGACTGGTCCGTGGCCGACCTCGCCGCCGAACTCGCCGACGAGCAGACCGGTCCGGCCGCCCTCTCCGGCACCGGCACCGCCGGCGGCCCGCTCGGCCTCACCGCCGCGCTGGACCGGACGTACCGCACACTGGCGCCCGACGCCGCCCGGCTGTTCACCCTGCTCGGCCTGCACCCCGGCGCGGAGCTCGACACCGCCACCGCCGCCGCCCTCGCCGACCTCCCGCCCGCCGCCACCCGCACCCTGCTGACCCGGCTGGACGCCGTCCACCTGCTGGAGGAGAGCGGCCCCGGCCGGTACGCCCGGCGCGAGCTGGTCCGCCGCCACGCCGCCGCGCAGGCCGCCGAACTCACCTGCGACGAACGGTTCCTCGCCCTCGACCGGCTGATCGCCCACTACCTCGACGTCACCGCCGGCTGGACGGCCGGCGGCGCGGCGACCGTGGGCGCGGGGGCCTGGTTCCGCCGCGAGGAGAGCGCCCTGCGCGCGGTGGTGGTCTGCGCCGAGCAGCAGGGACGGCCCGCCGCGGCCTGGCAACTCGCCCACCGGGCCTGCCGGTTGTACGAGACCACCGGCCACGACCGGACGCACTGGCGGGCCGTGGTCGAGGCCGGGCTGCGCGCCGCCCACACCGACCGGGACGAGGCGGCGGTGGCCCGGCTCGCCACCGACCTCTCCGTCCTGCACGTCGACCGCGCGGCCCACCGCACCGCCGCCGACACCCTGGAGCGGGCCGTCGCGGCCGCCGACCGGTCCGGCGACGCGGCGCTGCGCCACCACTGCCGCAGCCGGGTGGCCGCCGCCCTGCTGCGGGCCGGCCGGTACGAGCGGGCGGTGCCCATGCTCGGCGACCTGGTCGCCGCCGCCCGCACCCCGGCCACCGACCACCTGCTGGTCCGCTCGCTCACCGACCTCGCCGACGCGCTGGTCCTGGCCGACGACCCCGGGCCCGCGCTGCGCCACGCCGACGAGGCGGTGCGCGCCGCCACCGCCCGCTCCGGCGGCGCCGAGGCCGTCCTCGCCACCCACAGCCGGGCCCGCGCCCTGCACGCGCTCGGCCGCCGGGACGCCGCGCTCTCCTCGGCCCGGCTCGCCGTCGCCCTCGGCCGCACCGTCGGCGACCCGGCCCTCGAAGCCCGCTCCCACAACCTGCTCGCCGACCTGCTGGACGCCCTCGGGCGCACGGTCGAGGGCGCGGAGGCGAGGCGGCCGGCGTAGCGGCCCGGCGCAGGAGGCCGGGGTGGAGGTCCGGCGCAGGGGTCCGGCATGGACCGGGGCCGGCCGCCGGTGGCGGGAAACCGCTGTTCGACCAGCGGAACCACAGGCGGAACTACCGGCGTCCCGCCCCTCGCGGAACCGCCCCCGCCCCGCCGCCCCGCCCGTACCCGTCCCTCCTGACCTGGGCGGATGCCCCGGGAGAGGGCGGAATAGGTGGAACCTGTCCGCCGGGGCATACTTCTGCCTGGAGCGCACCGCAGCGAACCGCCGGAGGCGACTCCAGGCAGAAGTGCGGAACTGCGCAGGACCGAGCGAGTGGGGGCGGGGCATGGCGGCCGGGGGCGGCACGGACACGGACGCGAACGAGTTCAGCCGCCTGCTGGCCGGGCACCGGGTGGCGGCGGGCCTGACCCAGGAGGAGCTCGCCGCGGCCGCCGGGGTCAGCCTGCGCGCCCTCGGGGACATGGAACGCGGCCGCACCCGCGGACCGCAGCGGCGCACCGTACGGGCCCTGGCCGAGGCGCTCGGGCTGGACGGCGCGCAGGCGGACCTGCTGGACCGGGCCGCGCAGTCCGGACGCCCGCGCGGGGCGCGGCCGGCCCCGACGCCCGCCGGAGGCCGGGCCCGGCCCGGCCGGCCGGCCCCGCGCGAAGCCTCCGCCGACTCCACCGCCCGCGCAGCCGGCGCCCGCGACGACGCCCCGCCCGCGATCCCCGCCGAGCTCGGCCAGAGCGCCCTCGCGCTGCCTCGCGACATCGCCGACTTCACCGCCCGCGAGGACGCCCTCGCCCTGCTCGCCCGCCTCGCGGAGGACGAGCGCCCGGCCCACCCGCGCGTGGTGCTGGTCAGCGGTCAGCCCGGCCTCGGCAAGACCTCCTTCGCGCTGCACGCCGCCCACGCCCTGGCCGGGCGCTTCCCGGACGGCCAGCTCTCCCTCGACCTCGGCGGCATGTCCCCGCAGCCGCTGCCCGCCCGGGACGCGCTCGGCCAGGTGCTGCGCGCCCTGGGCGTCGCCGACGCCGCGGTGCCCGCCGGGACGGAGGAGCGGGCCGGCCTCTACCGGGCGCTGGTCCGCGAGCGGCGGCTCGTGCTGGTGCTGGACAACGCCGCCGACGAGAGCCAGGTGCGCCCGCTGCTGCCCGGCTCCGGCCCGGCCGTGACCATCGTGACCAGCCGCAACGTGCTGCCCGGCCTGGAGTCGGTGCACCGGCTGAGCCTGGACGTGCTGGCCCCGGCCGAGGCGGCCGGGCTGCTGGCCCGGATCGCCGGCCGCGAGCGGATCGAGGCCGCCCCCGACGCCACCGCCGAGCTGGCCAGGCTCTGCGGCTACCTGCCGCTCGCGCTGCGGATCGCCGGGCAGCGCCTGGTCGCCCGCCCGCAGCAGCCGGTCGCCCACCTGGTGCGCCAGCTCGCCGCCGAGGAGAACCGGCTGGACCTGCTGGAGACCGGCGACCTGGCCGTCCGCCCGGCCTTCGAGCTGTCCTACCGGCGGCTGCCCGCCGAGTCCCAACTCGTCCTCCGCCGCTGCGCGTTGACCGCCGGCCAGGACTTCACCGCGGAGATCGCCGCGGCCTACGCGGGCCGGTCGGCGGCCCGCACCGAACTGGTGCTGGAACAGCTCGTCGACGCCGGACTGATGCAGGCGGCCACCCCGGACCGCTACCGCCTGCACGACCTGGTGCGGCTCTACGCCGGCGAGCGGCTGGCCGCCGACGAGACGGGCCAGGAACTGGCCGAGGCCCGCACCCGGGCCGGCCGCTGGATCCTCGGCCGGGCGGCCGAGTACGGCCTGCGGTTCGACCCCGACCACGCCACGGACGCGACCGGCACCGGCGGCACCGCCCCCGCGCACCTCACCGAGGCGGCCGCCTGGCTGGAGTACGAGCACCCGGAGTGGCTGGCCGCCCTGCAGCAGGCCCAGCGGGCCGGCCGCCACCGGGAGGTGGTGGACACCGCCGAGGCGATGCACTGGTTCTCCGACCGGCTGCTGAGCTGGGGCATCTGGGCCGAGGTGTTCCAGCTCTCGGCGGACGCCGCCCGCGCGATCGGGGACGAGCGGGTCGAGGCGGTGCACGTCAACTACCTGGCCTGGACGTACGTCACCTGCCTGCACCGCTACCAGCGCGGCATCGAACTGGCCACCGAGGGGCTGGAGCTGGCCCGCGCGGTGGGCGACCGGGAGCAGCAGGGCTGGGCGCTGACCTACCTGGCCTCGGGCCTGCGCTACCTCCAGCGGCACCGCGAGGCGACCGACGCCTTCCACCGGGCGGCCGACGCCTTCGCCGAGGTGGCCAACCGCTCCGCGATGATCGGCCGGCTGGTCACCCTGCGGGGCGCCGCCAACTGCCTGCGGGAGTCCGGCCGGGCGGAGGAGGCGGTGGAGTCGCGCCGGCGGGCCCTGGCCGGGGCGCTGGAGCTGGTGGAGCGCTGGTCCTCGCCGCTGATCCACCTGCTGGCGGCCATGACCGCGCACGAACTGGGCCTGGACCGCGCGGCGCTGAAGCGCTGGCCGGCCGCCGAGAAGGCCTACCGGCAGGCCCTGGTGCACTTCGAGGCGGTGGGCCGCCCGGACAGCATGACCAAGACGCTGACCGAGCTGGGCACCGCGCTGATCGAGCAGGGCCGCGCGGAGGAGGCCCGCGAACTGCTCACCGAGGCGCTCACCGACCTGAGCGCGGAGGGCCCCCGCGCGGCGGGCGCCCGGCACTGACCGGTGCCCTCCGGGGGCCGTGTCCGGCACCGACCGGGTGCCCTCCGGAGGCCGCGTCCCGTCACGCCGATCGCCCGCCCCCGGCCGGACCGGAGCGGGCCGGAGGCGGGAGCGGGCGCGGGCCGTACGGCCGGTGTCAGATCCGGGTGTCCTCCACCACCGGCAGCGTGTCGACCGGGGCCGAGCCGACCGGGGCCGAGGCCGGCGCGAAGGCCGTCCGCGGGGCGACGGTGGGCTGCTTGCCGCAGAAGGCCGGCTCCAGGGTGTTCATCAGGCCCTGCGTCACCGCGCCGTTGTTGGAGGCGTTGGCGAAGACCACCACGCTGCGCCGCCCGTCCGGGGTCGTGAAGGACTGGGTGTTGAAGCCCTGCACGATGCCGCCGTGGCCGTACACGTCCCCGCAGGAGAGCGAGATGCGGCGCAGGCCCAGACCGTAGGCGATCTTCGCGGTGGGCGTGGGCAGGGCGGCGGTCATCTGCTGGAGCGAGGCGTCCGAGACGAGCCCGCCCTTGCCGCCGGCCATCAGCGCGGTGAGGAAGCGGTCGAGGTCCCCGGCGTCGGAGATGACGGCCCCGGCGGCCCACACCCAGGAGCCGGTCTGCGCGGTGGAGTCCAGCAGCGGCTTGGTGCGGTCGTCGTTGGTGAGGTAGCCGGTGACGTGGGCGCCGGTGATGCCCTGGTCGGGCACCACGAAGGAGGTCTTGTGCAGGCCGAGCGGCTGGATGATCCGCTCGTTCAGCACCTCCGGGAAGGTCTGGCCGGTGAGGTGCTCGACGGCCAGGCCCATCAGCACGTAGTCGGTGTTGGAGTAGGAGTAGCGGCTGCCGGGGGTCGACTGCAGGCCGTGCCTGACCGACATCGCGACCAGCGCGCGCGGGTCGTACACGGTGCTGCGGATGCGCGCCTCGAACGCGCTGGTGGTCTCCTCGCCGGCCTGCTCCAGCAGGTCGTTGGTGTGGTCGTAGACGCCGGCCCGGTGCTCCATCACCTGGCGGCCCGTCATGGTCCAGCTCTCCGGCAGGGTGTCCGCGGGCAGGTACTCGCGCAGCGGCCGGTCGAGGTCGATCCGGCCCTCCTGCGCCAGCTGCATCACGAGAACGGCGGCGAACATCTTGCTGTTGCTGCCGACCCGGAACCTCCACGAGGAGTTCATCGGGGTCCCGTCCAGGTCGGCCAGGCCGACGTTCACCGAGCGGGTCCGGTCGACGGCGCCGTGGTCGCTGATCACCGCGAAGGCGCCCGGGGCGCCGGCCGCGGTGGTGGCCTGGAGGGCGGTGCGCACACCGGTGAGGTCGGGGGCGGTCGGGTCGGTGGTGTCCTGGCCGGCGGCCGCGGCGGGCAGGGCACCGGTCGCCACCAGGACGGCGCCGGCGGCGGCCACCGCGAGCGGACGCAGAAGGCTGGTCTTCGCCATGTTCCTCGGTTCTCTCGTGAGCTGACGCGGCGTCGGACCGCGCCGTTCGAAGATCACTATCACCGGACGGGGCGGTTGCTGGCAATGTGAACCGGTTCGCCCGCATTTCGCGTTGTCAGTGGCGGTTTCGGCGCGTCGGGGCGGTGGCACCGTTCGTTTCCCGCTCCGGGGCCAAGGTTTCACCTGCCGTCGTCTGCCCGCGTCACCCCGGGGGCCCCATGCTGTTCGGGCGCTTCCGCGCACTCCGGTGCGCCCGCCGCGCCGGCCCTCCCCTCACCGACCACGGAGCTTCCCCACGCCCCGGCCGGGCCGGCGGGGCCGGGGCGGCGTCCTGCTGCCCGCCGGGCCGTCTCCTAGCCGAGGAATTGTCATGACTTCGTCCACAAAGCCCCTGAACCCCCGCTCCCGCCGCACCGCGACCGCGATCGGCTCCGCCGTCGCCCTGCTCGCCGCCTCCGCCGGCCTCTGGGCGGCCACCGCCCCCACCGCCCAGGCGGCCGCGCTGCCCACGCCCGACCACATCGTCGTCGTGGTGATGGAGAACCACGCCTACACCCAGGTCATCGGCAGCAGCAGCGCCCCGTACCTCAACAACACCCTGAAGGCGGGCGGCGCCAACCTCACCCAGTCCTTCGGCATCACCCACCCGAGCGAGCCGAACTACTACGCGCTGTTCTCCGGCTCCACCCAGGGCACCGTCGACGACAGCTGTGTGACGGTCGGCGGCTTCCAGGCGGCCAACCTGGCCTCCGAGGTCATCGCCGCCGGCAAGACCTGGGCCAGCTACAACGAGTCCCTGCCCAGCCAGGGCAGCACCGTCTGCAGCAGCGGCAGCTACGCCCAGAAGCACAACCCGTGGTTCGGCTTCGGCAACGTCCCGGTCAGCTCGGCGAAGACCTTCGCCCAGTTCCCGACCGACTACAGCACCCTGCCGAACGTCTCCTTCGTGGTGCCGAACCTCTGCAGCGACATGCACGACTGCTCGGTCGGCACCGGCGACACCTGGATCAAGAACAACCTGGGCGCCTACGCCACCTGGGCGCAGACCCACAACAGCCTGCTGGTCGTCACCTTCGACGAGGACAACAAGCTGTCCGGCAACCGCATCCCGACCCTGGTCTACGGCGCCCACGTGACGCCCGGCAGCAGCAGCGCCACCACCTACAACCACTACAACGTGCTGCGCACCCTGGAGGACCTGGCCGGCGCCACCGGCCACGCGGGCAACGCGGCCTCCGCCGCCGACATCACCGGCATCTGGAACTGACCGGCGGCGATCAGCCCTTGACCCCGGTTCGGGTTCGCGCCCGCGCCTGATCCCGAGCCCGGGCCGGTGGCCGTTCGGTCGGCGGCCCGGGCTCGGGCACGGTCGTCCGCCGGGCGCCGTACCGCCGGACGCCGGGCACCGCCGCCGTGCCCGCGCAGACCGCCGTCACCAGCCCCGCCGCCGCCAGCAGCGGCACCCGGTCGCCCCAGGCCCCGGCGGCCAGCGGGGCCAGGACGTAGCCGAGCGGGGCGGCGGCCAGCGAGAGCAGCCAGTCGTACGAGGTGACCCGGGCCAGCGTCCCGGGCGGGAAGTCCTGCTGGACCACCGTCTCCCAGAGCGGGTTGAGGAAGCCCAGCCCGGCCATCGCCACCGCCTGCGCGGCCACCGCGACCGGCGCCGGGGCGGGGAGGGCGAGCGCGAGCAGCGGCAGCCCGTACAGCGCGAGGGCGAGGTTGCCGGCCAGCACCGGGTGGCGGGGCCGCAGCCGGGCGGCGACCAGCGAGCCGACCAGCAGGCCCACCGCGCCAGCCTGGGTCAGCGCCACCCAGGCGCCGTCCCCGCCGAGCCGGGTGGCGGCGATCAGCGGGCCGAGGGTGAGCAGCACGGCGCTCGCGCCGTTCCACACCCCGTGGGCGATCAGGCTGGTCCAGTACCAGTCCCGGGAGCGCACCTCGCTCCAGCCCTCGGCGAGGTCCCGGCGCAGCGAGCGCGGGGCGTCGGGCACGGTGTCGTCGGGTGCGGTGTCGCCGGTCGCGCGGTCGACGCGGAGCCGGGCGAGCAGGGCGGCGCTCAGGACGAAGGAGGCGCCGTCCAGGACGAACGCCCAGCCGGGTCCGGCGGTGTACACCAGCAGTCCGGCGAGCGCCGGGCCGCCGAGCCGGGCGGCGCCGGTCGCGGTGCCGAGCAGGGCGTTGGCCCGCAGCCGCAGCTCGCCCCGGACGGTGGCCGCGACCAGCGGCGAGGCGGTGGGCATGGCGAAGGCGGAGGCGATGCCGCCGACGGCCGAGGCGGCCGCGACGTGCGACAGGCGGGGGTGTCCGTCGAGCGGTTCCAGGCCGACGAGCAGCTGGGCGAGGGCCCGGACGAGGTCGGTGCCGAGGGCGACCAGGCGGGGATCGAAGCGGTCCCCGACCACTCCGCCGACCGGCAGGAGGAGCAGCTTCGGCACCATCGCGCAGCCCAGGACCAGGGCGAGTGCGGCGGCCGAGCCGGTGGCGCGGGTGATGGCGATGGCGAGCGCGGCCGGGACGACGGCGTCGCCGAGCGTGGAGACCGTCCGGCCGATGAAGAGCAGGCGGAAGCCGCTCAGGCTCAAGGGGTGTGCTGTCACGCGCCGCACTGTATTTCGGCGCCGAAATTTCGGCAACGAATATTTTGATGCCGTCGTTTCTGTGGCGGTTTGTAGACTCCTTCCCATGGCCGAGCACCCTTCCGAACAGCACACTCCGCCCCGCGGCCGGACGGGGCCCCACGACCGGACGGAGCCCCGCGACTGGACGGACGGTCACGTCGACCGATGGCAACCGGTGCTGCCCGACCTCGACCCGGTCATCGAGGCCTCCGTCACCCGGATGTGGCGGCTCACCCGCCACCTCGGCCGGGTCCGCGAACAGGGCGTCGCCGACTACGGCCTGCACAAGCACGAGTTCGACACCCTGCACGTGCTCGCCGGCCGCGGCGGCCACGCCGCCCCCTCCGACCTGCGGGCCGACCTCAACCTCGCCCCGGCCTCGGTCACCGGCCGGCTGGAGACCCTGGAGCGGCGCGGCTTCGTCCTGCGCACGCCGTCCACGGAGGACCGCCGGAAGGTCGACATCGTCCTGACCGAGGCCGGGCGCGCCGCCTGGCGCAAGGCCCTGGACGTGGTGGGCCGGGAGGAGCAGCGGCTGCTGGGGGTGCTGTCCGAGGAGGAGCGGCGCACACTGGCGGACCTGCTGCGGAAGGTGATGCTCGCTCAGGAGACGACGCCGGAAGGCTAGACGTCCGCCACCGCTCCGGTACCGGGGTCGACCCGTGGCGCCCGCCCCTGGTATCGATGGGGGCGGGCGATTCGAACGAGTGCCGGTGCCGGACGGTGTGGGGGCGCGGCCCCGGGACGGGCGGGGCAACCCGTACCGGCGATCACGCCCTGGCAGGACGGCCTGCCGCAGTTCGCGCTGACCGACTACGGGCGCAGCGCCGAGTGCGCGCTGGAGCGCACGTGCTCGGTGTGCGGGCGGTTCATGGAGCGCGGACCGGTGTGGCGGGTGGTCGGCGCCGCCGAGAGCGCGGCGATCGCAGTGGCGCTCGCGGCCGGGCAGCCGTACCGCAACCTCGCGCCCACCATGGAGGGCCCCGGCCACCGGGCCTGCATGCTGTACGCCGCCATGGTCTGCCCGTACCCGGCCCGCCCCAACGCCCGGCGGCGGGCGGGCGCGGCGGGCACGGCGGGTTCGGGGGATCCGGCCGCCGTCCGGGGTGCGGTGCGCGGCGGCACGGGCGCGGTGGTCGGGTTCGGCGACTACGAGTACGCCGTCACCGGGGCTCAGGTGCTGTTCCGCTTCCTCGACGTGGTCGAGTTCCTGCCGCACGAGTCGGCGGACGAGCACCTGGCCGAGCTGCGCGCCGAGTTGGCGAAGCCCTCGTAGCGCTGGCGGCCCTCCCGGCTTTCGTGGCCCTCGTGGCGCTCGTGGCCCTCGCGGCCCGGTGGCCCGGTCGGCGGGAGGTGCCGGCCGGGCCGGGGCGTGGGCCGGAGGGTCAGAGCGCCCGGCTCTGCGCCCAGTCGTAGAGCCGGTGGGCGCTGTCCCCGAGGCGGGTGGCGTACAGCGTGTTGACCGGGCCGCCCGCGAGCTCCTCGGAGGTGGTGGTGACGCCGACGAGGGTGCCGGTCCCGGTGGCCGGGTCGAACCGGGCGAAGTGGGGGCCGCCGCTGGCCCCGTGCGACATGTCGCAGGACTCGCCCCACAGGACCGGGGCCTGGGGGCCGGGGCGGGCCGGTCCGGCGCAGTGGATCATGCGCGAGCCGGAGTACGTGGCGGCGGGGTTGTTCAGCCGGTCCTTGGGATAGCCGAAGGTGTGGACGAACTCGCCCTCGGCGGGCGGGGTGAAGGCGATCCGCTGGGCACCGGTGACGTCGGCGATCCGCCGCCCCTCGGCCGAGGCGTTCGCCACCAGGACCCCGGTGTCGTAGCCGGCCACGGCGACGTCGTTCGAGGTCGTCCCGCCACGATCGGCGTCCCAGCGGGAGGAGGTGGCCATGGTCCTGATGCTGAAGCCGCCGAGCGGCTTGGTCCCGTTGCGGTAGCCGGGCACGAAGTAGAGGTTGTGATTCCAGGTGTCGGCGGTCGCGGGGGCCCCGACGCCCCGCAGGCAGTGCGCCGCCGTGAGGAGGGTGCTGCGGTTGGCGCTGTTGACGACGGTCGCGGTGCAACTGCCGTCGTAGCCGTCGGAGAAGGTGAAGAAGAGCCGGCCGACGCTCCGGTCCACCGCTCCGCCGTGGGTCCACACGGCCCCGGGGTCCGGGGTGTCCGCGGGCAGCGGCCGCGGGTCGTCCGGCGTGTTGTCGTCCTCGGGCAGGGGCGTGATCTCGGGGACCAGGGCGCCCGCCAGCTTCATCCGGTCCGGTGTCCAGTAGGCGTCGATCCGGCCGCGCTCCTGCGCGGTCGTGGCGCCGGCGTGCGTGGTGACGGTCTCCCGCTCCGCGGCGAGGGCCGTGTTCGGCAGCAGCACCGCCGCCGTGGTCGCACTCAGCAGGAGGGCGCCCACGGCGGCGAGCCTGCGGGGCATGGCGCGGTCGGTGGTCGGTGTTCCGGGTGTCTTCGGCATGCACGGCACCGTAGGCACGGGATGTCAGGCTCCCGTGTGGATCGGGTCTCGGCCGGCCGTCGAAACGATCAGGTTCCGGTAACGGCGTCCCGGTCCTGTACCGGTGGCCGCCGCGCCGCCTGAGCTGGAATCAGGGCCGGTAGGAGGGAAGGTCCTTGACGGTGGACACCTGGGTCGGCGCGGCCGAGCCGTCGGCGGGCAGGGTGCTGATGCCGTCCGGGGTGCGGACCGCGATGGTCCTCCCGTCGGGGGACCGGGCCAGGTCGCGGACGACGGTGCCGAAGTCGACTTCGACCTCGACGAGGAGCTTCGCGGGGCGAGGCCAGCGGCGGATGCGGGCCGTGTCACAGCCGTGGAACAGGACGGGCGCGCGCCGTGGCCCGCGCGGGGTGCCGGTTCAGAGGCCGAGGTCGGTGAGGCCCGGGTGGTCGTCGGGGCGGCGGCCGAGCGGCCAGTGGAACAGCCGCTCCGCGGCGGTGATCGGCAGGTCGTTGATCGAGGCGTGCCGCTCGGCCATCAGGCCGTTCCGGTCGAACTCCCAGTTCTCGTTGCCGTAGGAGCGGTACCAGTGGCCGTCGCCGTCGTGCCATTCGTAGGCGAAGCGGACCGCGATGCGGTCCCCGCCGTACGCCCAGAGCTCCTTGATCAGGCGGTAGTCCAGCTCGCGCTGCCACTTGCGGGTGAGGAAGTCGGCGATCCGGTCGCGGCCGGTGAGGAACTCGGAGCGGTTGCGCCAGCGGCTGTCCGGTGTGTAGGCGAGGGCGATCCGCCGGGGGTCGCGGGTGTTCCAGGCGTCCTCGGCGGCCCGGACCTTCCGGTGGGCGGTCTCCTCGGTGAACGGGGGCAGGGGCGGGCGCTGCTCAGTGCCGGTCTCGGGCATGGATGCTCCTCGGAATGGGCGTTCCGTCGTTGAGAACGATCGTTCTCGCTGTTGTGGCTACAGTAGGAGAACCATCGTTCTCACGCAAAGGGCACGGCAGATGGAGCAGGAAGACCCACGGACCCGGATCCTCGACGCGGCCGAGGAGCTGTTCTACGGGCAGGGCGTCCAGTCGGTCGGCATGGACGCCGTCCGGGCCGCCTCCGGCGTGACCATGCGCCGCCTGTACCAGCACTTCCCGTCCAAGGGCGAGCTCGTCGAGGCCTACCTGCTGCGCCGCGACGGCCGCTGGCGGGCGAACCTCGCCGTGTACGTCTCACGCACCGGGGGCTCCCCGAGGGAGCAGCTGCTCGCGGTCTTCGACTGGCTCGGCCGGTGGTTCGCCGAACCCGGCTTCCGGGGCTGCGCCTTCGTCAACTCGCTCGGCGAACTCGGTGCCGTCAGCCCCGCGGTGGTGGCCGCCGCCCGGCACCACAAGGAGGAGTTCGGCGGCTACCTCGCGGGCCTGGTCGAGGCCGCCGGAGCCCCGCCCGCCACCGCCGTCCACCTGGCCCTGCTGGCCGAGGGGGCGATCACCAGCGCGGCCGTCCACGGGGATCCGACGGCCGCCGCCGACGCCAGGGAGGCCGCCCGGCTGCTGCTGGACGCGGCACCGGCCCGGTAACCGGCGGCCCCGGCGCGGATGCCGACCGTCCGGCCCGCGGCCGTCACCAGGTCTGTGGAGCAGGTGAGTTGTGGCACCGGGTGGTACCGGGTGGTGCTGGTGGGGCGTCGTCGGATGCGAGCGTTCCGGGCCGAACCGCACCGGGCGAGTGCTTTTCGCTCGAACGCGCGTTTATCGCCCATTGATCGACACCGCCTAGCCTCGGGTGCATGGACGAGAGAACGGCCGAGCGGCCGGGGGCGTTGCCCGAGGGGCGGATGACGGAGCAGGACACCGAGCGGTTCCGGCAGCTGCTGGCGCGGCTGGAGGACTCGCTGGCGGTGGACCGGAAGACGGCGCGGCGCGATGCCTGAGTGCGCCGAGCCGGGCCCGGTGGCGGTGCTGCCGGTGGCGGTCCCGCCGGTCGAGGTCCTGCCGCTCTGGCGGCGGGGCGAGGCCGGGCAGGACCGGAACGCGGACCGGCCCGGGGTGCTGCGGGGGCACCCCGGGCCCGGTGGCGGCCGGTCGGTCCGGTCGGTCCGCTCAGGACGGTCAGGCCGGCCGGTCCGGTCAGGACGGGAGGGCCGGCACGGAGCCGGCGGGCTGACCGGTCAGCTGCAGCCGCAGTCGCAGCAGCAGCCGTCGCAGCAGTCGCACCCGTCGCAGCAGTCCCCGTCACAGCAGTTGCAGCAGTCGCCGCAGCCGGGGTCGCCGCAGTCGCAGCAGTCGTGGCGCTGGCAGAAGCCCTCGCGGCGCTCGCGGCTGAACGGGTCCTCGTGGTCGCAGCAGAGCAGCTGGCAGGTGCAGGCCATCAGGGCCCACATCGCGCACCCGGCGAGCAGGTTGCGGGGGTTCGGCGGCTTCTGGCCGGGCGGGGTGAAGCCCGGGCCCTGCGGCACCCACGGCGGGATCGGCGTCTGGCCCGGGGGCGTCTGTTGTGGCGGCGCCTGGTGCGGGTGCTCGCCCGTGGTGGTGCCCGCGGTGGCGCCCGCGGTGTCCGGGCGGCGGCAGCTCGCCGTGTGCCGGGCGCGCCCGAAGACCCGCTCCACCGCGCGGTCGGTCTCGTGTCCGAGCAGGACGTGCACGAGGGTGCGGTCGGTCAGGTCGACCTCGCGCAGCGCGAGCCGGATGCCGTGGACGGCGTCGCGGCAGAGCCGTTCGGCCTCGGCGCGGTCGGTGCCGGTGGCGGTCAGCGGGTTCCAGGCGCCCGAGGCCGCGTCGGCGGCCTGGTCCTCGGCGGCGTCGAGGAGGTGGGCGAGCCGGCCGAACAGCCGCCCGGCCTCGGCGAGCGGGGCGGCGTTGCCGGGGCGCCCGGCGATCACGGCGGTGTGCGCGAAGGCGGCCGAGGTGGCGGTCTCGGTGGGCTCGGTGACCAGCAGGACGGAGCCGCCGGGGCGCAGCGAGCGCTCCAACTCGCCCTGCCGGGAGGCGGCGTCGAGCAGTACGGCGGTGTCGAAGCCGACGGCCGAGGCGCTGCCCGCGCTCTGCCGGTCCCAGCGCCGGGTGACGGCACGGGCTCCGGCGGCGACCGGGCGGCGGGCGAAGACGCCGTCGCGGTCCTCGACGTGGTCGCGGATCTTGACCGAGGCGAGCGCCAGCGAGACGGCGGCGGCGAGCCGGGCGCCCTCGCCCTTGGCGACGGAGGCGGTGCGCATGCCGCGCAGCGGGCACGGTCCGGCGGTGCGGCGCCAGGAGGAGTCCTCCCGGGCGGCCTGGGCCTCGACCAGGACGGAGATGATCAGACCGTCGTAGTTGGTCGCCGTCCGGGCGAGCTGTCCGTGGTCGTCCCGCAGCGCGAGGCAGAGCCCGCACAGGTGGGCCATCCAGGAGGTCTGCAGGCGCTCGGACAATCGATGCCTACACGGTCTGATGATGCCGAACACGCTGGTCCCCCTCGCCTTACGGGCCGCCGACCGGCCACGATTCGCCGCACATCATATGATCAGCGCCCCTCCTGGAAGCCGAGGTCCCGTCAAGCCGCCGCCCGTCGGCCGGGCGCGCACCCCGCCCGGCGTCCGCGCGCACGCCACGCCCCGCCCCGGCGTCCGCGCGCACCTCGCCCCGGCTCGGGGCGCCGCGTGCGCCGGGGCGGGGCCGCCGCCCGAAGGCTTCCGACGACCCGGGGCCCCGGGGCCGACTCCGGTGAGTGGATCTCATATCCGGGATAGCATCGCGAATATGGGAATCGACGCGGCCGCCGACGAGCGGCTGGCACAACGACTCGCCGAGCTGAGGCTGGAACGCGGGTGGACCTTGGAGGAGTTGGCACGGCTGGCGGACGTCAGCCGGTCGACGCTGTCCCGGGTGGAGCGGGCGGAGGTCAGTCCGACGGCCGCGCTGCTCGGGCGGCTCTGCGCCGTGTACGGGCGGACCATGTCCCGGCTGCTCGCCGAGGTGGAGTCCGGTCCGGCCCGGCTGGTGCGGGCCGGGGAGCAGCAGGTGTGGCGGGACGGGACGACCGGGTTCGTCCGCCGGTCGGTCTCGCCGCCGCACGGCTCGCTGCGCGCGGAGATCATCGAGGGTCGGCTGCCGGCCGGCGCGGACATCGCCTACGACCGCGCCTGCACGCCCGGCCGGGAGCACCACCTCTGGCTGCTGGAGGGGAACCTGGAGCTGACCGTGGACGGTGAGCCGCAGCCGCTCGGCCCCGGCGACTGCCTGCGCTACGTCGGCAGCACCAGCCGCTTCCGCAGCCTCGGCCCGGGCGAGGCCCGGTACGTGCTGGTGGTGGTCGAGCCGTGAGCGCCGCCACCGGGCCGATAGCGAAGGAGCCCGAGGAGAGCCCCGGGAACGGCGGGGCGCCCCAGGAACCCGGGAAGCCCGGGGGACCCAAGGAGCGCTTCGACGCCGCCGGGCGCCGGGTCCTGCTGGTCTGCGTCGCGGGCGGCTTCACCACGCTGCTCGACCAGTCCGTCCTCAACACCTCCATCCCCGCCCTGCGCGAGACCCTGCACGCCGGGCCCGCCGACCTCCAGTGGATCGTGGCCGGCTACTCGCTCGCCTTCGGCCTCGCGCTGATCCCCGGCGGGCGGCTGGGCGACGTCAAGGGCCGCAAGTGGTTCTTCGTCACCGGCCTCGCCCTGTTCACCCTGGTCAGCCTGGTCTCCGCGACCGCCACCGAGCCCGGGGTGCTGATCGCCGCCCGGCTGCTCCAGGGCGTGGGCGCCGGCCTGGTCAACTCCCAGATGATCGGCACCCTCCAGGACGTCTTCGACGGCCAGCTGCGGGCCCGCGCCCTCGGCATGTACGCCGTCACCGGCGGCCTCGCCTTCACGCTCGGCCCGCCGATCGGCGGCGCGGTGCTGGCCCTGGCCGGCCCCGAGCACGGCTGGCGGCTCACCTTCCTGCTCAACGTCCCCTTCGGCCTGGCCACCGTCGCCCTGGCGGCCCGCCACCTGCCGAAGCCCCGCCCCAGCGCCCGGAACGCCGACCTCGACGTCCTCGGCCTGCTGCTGGTCGGGGCGCTCACCCTGGCCCTGATGCTGCCCTTCGTCCGGCCGCCCGGCTGGACCGGCTGGCTCGCCTTCGCGGCCGCCGCCCTGCTGCTGCTCGGCGCGCTCGCCTGGTGGCAGCGGCGCTACGCCCGGTCCGGCGGCCACCCGCTGATCCACCCGGCCCTCACCCGCTCCGCGCCGTACGCGCTCGGAACGGCCACCGCGATGGCCCAGTTCGGCTCCTCGCTCGCCGCCTCGCTGGTCCTGACCATGTTCCTCCAGGACGGCCTCGGCCTCTCCCCGATGGGCGCCGCGCTGGTCGCGCTGCCCTCCGCCGTGGCCATGGGCGTGGCCTCCGCGCTCGCCTGGCGGGTCGTCCAGCGCTACGGCCGACGCACCGTCACCGTCGGGATGGTCGGCTCCGCGCTCGCCATGCTGCTCAGCGGACTGCTCGCGCACTGGGCGCCCGCCGCCGTGCTGCCCTGGCTGCTGGCCCTGCTGCAACTGCTCGGCGGCGCCTCGGTGGGCCTGATGGGCTCCACCAACCAGGCCTACGTGCTGCGCCACGCGCCCGCCGAGGCGGCCGGGGTGAGCGGGGCGATCCTGCAGATGGCCCAGCGGATCGCGGCGGCCGTCGCGGTCTCGGCCCTGTCCGGGGTCTACCTGCGGGAGACCGTCGGCGGCGGCGGGCACCGCTCCGCCTACCTGACGGCGAGCGTGGTGTGCGCCGCGGTGGCCGGACTCGCCGTCCTGGCCTCGGTGTTCGCCGGCCGCGCCACGGCCCGCGAGCAGCGCGACGGCGGACCGGTCGCGATGAGCCGAGGGCGAACACCGGTCCGCTAGGTGGTGGTCGGCGCGTACCGTGGCGGGCATGACCGACGTACGGACCCGGACCGTGGACCTGCCCGAGGTGACGCTCGCCTACCGCGAGAGCGGACGGCCCGGCGGCCCGCCGCTGGTGCTGCTGCACGCCCTCGGCGAGCGGGCCGCCGACTGGGACACCGTCCTGCCGGAGCTCGCCCCCGGCCACCACGTGTACGCGCTCGACCTGCGCGGCCACGGCGACAGCGCCCGCACCGCCGCCTACGCGCTGGAGGCGATGCGGGACGACGTGCTGGCCTTCCTCGACGCCCTCGGACTCGCCCGCGTCGACCTGGTCGGCCACTCGATGGGCGGCGCCGTCGCCTACCTGCTCGCCCAGGCCGCGCCGGAGCGGATCGACCGGCTGGTCCTGGAGGAGATCCCCGCGCTGTACCCGCGCCCGGCGAGCGCGCCGCCCGAGGACCCGGACCCGGACGTGCACTTCGACTGGGCGGCGGTCCGGGCGGTCAAGGCCCAGCTCGACGACCCCGACCCGGCCTGGCGGGAGGGGCTGGCCGGGATCACCGCCCGCACCCTGGCCGTCGCCGGCGGCCCGGCCAGCCACGTCCCGCAGGAGCGGATCGCCGAACTCGCCCGGCTGATCCCGGACTGCCGCCTGGTCACCGTCGAGGCCGGGCACCTGGTGCACGGTGCCCGGCCCGCCGGGTTCGTCGCCGCGGTGGCGCCGTTCCTGGCCCGCTGAGCCGCCGGGCCGCTGCCGTCGAGTGAGGCGGACGCCGGGCGGGGCAGGCGGCGGATCGGTCAGACGCCGTGCTCGACGGGCAGCCGCCCGTTGCGCACCGCCGTCAGCAGGTCGGCGTGGTCGGCCTCGGTGCGGTCGGCGTAGGCCACCGCGAAAGCGGCGACGGCCTCGTCCAGCGCCTCGCTCTTGCCGCAGTACCCGGCCAGCAGGCCCGGGTCGGCGGTGTGCGAGTGCGCCCGGGCCAGCAGGGCGCCGGTGATCCGGGCGTAGTCGTCCAGCTGGCCAGGCAGCAGCGCCGCCGGGTCGACGCTGCCCTTGCGGTTGCGGAACTGCCGTACCTGGTACGGGAGTCCGTCGACCGTGGTCCAGCCCAGCAGGGTGTCGCTGACCACCTGCATGTGCTTCTGGCCGAGCACCACCCGGCGGCCCTCGTGCCCGTCCGCCGCGGGCCGCGGCCCGGCCGGCAGGTACGGCAGCAGCGCCGACGGGCGGGCCTCCTTCACTTGCAGCACCAGCGGCTGGTCCCGGTGGTCGGTGAGCAGTACCACGTACGAGCGGGTGCCCACGCTGCCGGTGCCCACCACCCGGAACGCCACGTCCTGCACCCGGTAGCGGGACAGCAGGGTGCGGACCTCGGCCGGAACCGTCTCGACGTACGGGCCGAGCGCGTGCGCGACGGCGCGGGCGGTCGCGTCGGTCACCTCGGTGAGCACCGGGGGAGCGGCCGTGAACCGCCAACCGCCGTCCGCGGTACGGGCGGTGCTGCGGGCGGCGAACCGGGCGCTGGTGTTGCCGAGCGCCTTCGCGCCGACCTTGCGCAGCACCTCGGCGAGGTCGTGCGCCTCGGCGAAGGAGACCAGCTGCTCGTCCGCGATCGCGTTCCAGGCGTCCAGCCCGGGCAGCTTGGCGAGCGTGCGCACCGTCCGGCGGTAGGAGCCCGCCACGTGCTGGGCGGCCTCGCGCGCGGTGGTCTCGCTCGCCCCGGCCTCCCGGGCGGCCAGCACCAGGCTGGCGGCGAGCCGCTTGAGGTCCCACTCCCAGGGGCCGGGGACGGTCTCGTCGAAGTCGTTGATGTCCAGCACGATCTGGCCGCGCGCGTCGCCGTACAGGCCGAAGTTCGCGGCGTGCGCGTCCCCGCAGAGCTGCGCGCCCACCCCGGTCACCGGGGTGCCCGCGAGGTCGGCGGCCATCAGCCCGGCCGAGCCGCGCAGGAACGCGAACGGGCCGGCGGCCATCCGGCCGACCCGGATCGGCACCAGCCGGGCTATTCGGCCGGCGTTGGAGGCCTCCAGCGCGGTCACGGCCGTCGGCCGGTCGGGTGCGGGCGCGAACTCCGCGTGCCGCTCCCGGGGCACCAGGGTCCGCAGCTCCTTGCCGCGCTCCCGCGCCCGCCCGTCCTGCGCCGGGGCGAACCCGGCCACCGCGAACCCGCGCCGGGTCCGCTCGTCCCGCCCCGCCGCCGACCCCGACCCGGCCGCCTCGGCCCCACCCACGTGCGCCACTGTCCCCGCCCGTCCCTTCCGGTCCTCGCCCCGCCCGCGACCTGCGCGGACGTTTCATCGGGGGGAGTGACGTACGGGGTGGCGCGGTGGTTCCGGGAGGGGAGGGTCCGCTTGCGGGTCGCGGGGGTGGTGCGGGGGCGGCGGGGCGTGCGTGGGGCGCGGGGCCGGGGCGGAGCCCGTGGGGTGCGGGGTAGCGTGGGGCGGGTGAACGATCTTGGGGGGAGCGGTTCCCGGGCGCTTCGGCGCACGCGCCTGGCGGCCGCGTCGGCGGCGGCGCTGACCGTGGCGGCCGGGCTGGGGGTGCGGGCCGTGTTCGGCGGGGACTTCGCCAAGTGCGCCGGGGACGCGCTCTACACCGTCCTCCTGTACGCCCTGCTCGTGCTGGCCGCGCCGAGGCTGCGCCCCGGCCGGGCCGCCGCCGTGGCCGCCGCGCTCAGCTGGGCCGTGGAGCTGTTCCAGCTGACCGGACTGCCGGACGCCTGGGGGCGGCACAGCACCCTGGCCCGGCTGGTGCTGGGCTCGACCTTCAACCCGCCGGACCTGCTCTGGTACCTGGTCGGCGCGGGCTGCGCCGGGGTGCTCCACCGGGTGCTGCGGACCTCCCGGGTCGCGGCACCCGGCGGAGCCGTCTGAACGCGGCCGACCGGGCCGGGCGAGCGGCCTGACTGACCGTCAGAGCGGGAGCAGGTCCGGCCGCTTGGGCTCGACGTGGTCGCCCGAGGACTCGCCGCGCAGGCGCCGGCCGACCCAGGGCAGCAGGTACTCGCGGGCCCACTGGATGTTCTCCCGCCGCTGGTCGGCGGGGGTGAGCGCCTGGGCGTCCGGCCACGGGGCCTCCGGGTCCTGCGCGGTGCGCAGGCCCAGCGAGCGGGCGGCCAGCAGGGCGACCCGCTGATGCCCCTCGGGGGACAGGTGCAGGCGGTCCTCGCTCCACGCGCGGCGGTCCTGCACCGCGCGCAGCGACCACAGGTCGGCCACCTTGCAGCCGTTGCGGTCGGCGACGGCGCGCATGTGCCCGTTGTAGGTGGCGATCTTGCCGCGCAGGTGCTTCAGCAGCGGCACGTCCTTGGTGTCGAAGCCGGTGCAGATCAGCACCGTCCCGGCGCTTTCGGTGAGTTGGACGACGGCGGCCTCGAAGCGCTCGGCCACCTCGTCCGGGTCGGCGCCCGGTCGGAGGATGTCGTTGCCGCCCGCGCAGAAGGTGACCAGGTCGGGCTGGAGGCGCTGGACCTGCGGCACCTGCTCGGCGGTGATCTGGTCCAGCAGCCGGCCGCGCACCGCGAGGTTGGCGTAGCGGAAGGCGCCCGGCGGGCGCCCGTCGGCGAGGATCCCGGCGAGGCGGTCGGCCCAGCCGGCGAACCTGCCGTCGACGCCGGGGTCGTTCAGACCCTCGGTGAAGCTGTCGCCGATGGCGGCATACGAATCGAGGTCAAGGGTCTCCTGGAGATTCGGCATGAAAGAGATAGTTCACCCAATCAAGTGACCTACGCCACCGTAGGTGACTCCGGCGGCACGTGAGATGGACCACGTGCCCCCGTGGGCCCCTCCCGCCCGCAGAGAGCCGGTCCCCGGAAAGCACAAGATCCGCGCTCCCTTCCGCTTTCCGGCCAGCCCGGCGGATGCTCGAAGGGAGCGGCCGGTCCGGCCGCCGTCCTCCCGGGGGAAGGCACCCATGACCACCGACCCGCGCCCCGACCCGCCCGAGAACTGGTCCATCGACGACCGGTGCACCAACTGCGACGTCGCCCGGCAGCTCGCGCCCGACCTGGTCCGCGAGCACGCGGGCCGCTCGGTGCTGGTCCGCCAGCCGCGCGACGCGGCCGAGCGCCGGCAGCTGCTCGCCGCCGCCCACGCCTGCCCGACCCGTTCCATCCGCCCGGGCACCGGGCCGCTGGACCGGGTCGGGGACCCGTTCCCGCTGGCCCTCGCCGACGACCTGCTGCTGCTCGGCCACAACTCCCGGCAGACCGCGGGCGCCAACTCCTACCTCTGCCGCCGTCCCACCGGCTGGGTGATGGTCGACACGCCGCGCTACAGCGAGGCCCTGGCCGCCCGGTACGCCGCGCTCGGCCCGGTCACCGACGTCCTGCTCACGCACCGCGACCACGCCGCGCACGGACGGGCGTACGCCGACCGGTTCGGCGCCCGGCTCTGGATCCACGAGGGCGATCTGGCGGCCGCCCCCGACGCCGACCGGGTGCTGCGCGGCACCGCGCCGACGGAGGTCTCGCCCGGCCTGGTCGCCCACCCGTTCCCCGGCCACACCCGGGGCAGCGTGCTCTTCCTCGCGGACGAGCGGTACTGCTTCAGCGGGGACAGCCTGTACTGGTCCCGCACCACCGGGGACATCGAGGTGGCGGAGTCGGTCACCTGGTACTCGATCGAGGAGCTCGCCGCCTCGCTGCGGCGCGGCCTCGGCGTGCTGCGCTTCGAGTGGCTGCTGCCCGGCCACGGCGACCGGCGCCGGATGCCCGCGGAGGAGGCGGACCGCCGGCTGCGGTCGCTGGCCGAGCGGTGCCGGGAGCTGCGGCCGAGGCCCGTGGACTTCGGCGCGGTCCGCTGGTAGCCGGCGGCCCGCCGGTACGGGACGGCCTGCCGCTGGCCGGTGGCCGGTGGCCGGTGGCGCGGTCCGCCGGCCGGCGCCGGAGGGTCGGTGCGCCGGTGCCTGCGCCGGGTGCGCGGGGGCGTGCGACCGCCGGGAGCGCCCACCCGGGTGTGCGAACGGTTCCGTCGGGGCAGCCGCCTTGGGAACGAAGGTGTTCGGCCCCGTGAACCCCGAACTCCGTGCGACGAACTCCCCGCGATCCAAGGATGGTTGAGCCATGCTCACGCAGACCCCGGAGCGCCACGCCCGGCCTCGGCGCTACCTGATGTGCCGGCCGACGCACTTCACCGTGGACTACGCGATCAACCCGTGGATGGACCCCGCCCAGCCCACCGACACCGCGCTCGCCCTGCGCCAGTGGGAGCGGCTCTACTGGACGTACCGCCGGCTCGGCCACACCGTCGAGCTGATCGACCCGGTGCCCGGCCTGCCCGACATGGTGTACGCCGCCAACGGCGCCACCGTCCTGGACGGCCGTGCCCTGGTCGCCACCTTCCGCTACCCGGAGCGGGCCGCCGAGTCGGAGGCCTACCTGGCCTGGTTCCGGGAGCGCGGCTACCGCGAGGTGCGCCGGGCCGGGCACGTCAACGAGGGCGAGGGCGACCACCTGGTGGTGGGCCGCCGGGTGCTCGCCGGGACGGGCTTCCGCACCTCGCGCGCCGCGCACGCCGAGGCCGGGGAGCTGTTCGGCGTCCCGGTGGTCAGCCTGACTCTGGTCGACCCGCGCTTCTACCACCTGGACACCGCGCTGGCGGTGCTCGCCGACGACCACGTCATGTACTACCCGGAGGCCTTCGACGCCGACAGCCGTTCGGTGCTGCGCGCGCTCTACCCGGACGCGATCCTCGCCGACCGGGCCGACGCCGAGGTGTTCGGGCTCAACGCGGTCTCGGACGGCCGCCGGGTGCTGCTGCCGGAGGCCGCCAAGAACCTGGCCGGCCGGCTGACCGAGCACGGCTACCAGCCCGTCCCGGTGGACGTCTCGGAGCTGCTGAAGGGCGGCGGCGGGGCGAAGTGCTGCACCCTGGAGCTCAGGCCGGAGTGACGGTGCCGCCCCCGGTGCCGCCCCGGATGCCGTGCCGGGCGTCGTCCGGCTCCGGCGCCGCGGTGACCAGCAGCACCTCCAGGGTGCGCGGCCCGTGCACCCCCTCCACCCGGTCCAGCTCGATGTCGCTGGTGGCGGACGGCCCCGAGATCCAGGTCTGCGGCCGTACCGGATCGAGCCGGGGCAGTGCGAGCGGCACCGAGGCGACGACCTGCTCCGGGGCCCGCACCACGCAGACGTGGTGGTCGGGGACGAGCGAGAGCAGCCGTCGCCCCTGGCCCGGTCCGGCGTCCAGCACGATCGTCCCGGTCTCGGCGACGGCCAGCGCGCAGCCGGTCACCACGCTGTCCACGGCGTCCAGCCGGGTGGCGGTCAGCGTCCCGTCGTCCGGGAGGAGTTCGACCCCCTCGGCCTCGGCCGCGGTGAGCCAGTCGGCCGGCAGCCCGGTCGGCACCACGACCGTCCGGCTGCCCCGCTCGACCAGCAACCCGGCGATCCGCCGCGGCAGTTCGTCCTCGTGGCAGCGGTGCACCAGGGCCCGGTAGTCGGCCAGGTTGCGGTGCAGCAGGTCGAGCACCGCCGCCGGGTCGTCCGTCGGAACGTGCGCCGTCAGGTAGTCGCGGGGCGGCGGCTGTTCGGCCACCCCGGCGGCGTCGCCGAGGGCGGCCCGGATCCGGCCGAGCACCAACTCCCGGGAGTTCGACGGACGTTCGGGCCGGTCGGGCCGGTCGGATGCGGTCATGTGCGGTTCCTCCGCCACCAGTCGCGGAACGGTTCGGCCGGCACCTCCGGCAGGTCCCGGGTGTCGGTCCAGGCCCGCCCCGGCCCGGGCAGCCGGCGCGGGTGCAGCGACCGGGTGCGCCCGGCCAGCCGCTCGGCGGCGGCGAGCGCCGCCGGGTGGTCCAGCACGAACCCGGCGGCGGCCATCGCGGCCCGCTCCAGCGGGTGCCCGCCCTGCTCGGCGACCCGCTCGCGCAGGTGCACCAGCACCTCGGGGATGTCGATCGCCACCGGGCAGACCTCGTAGCAGGCCCCGCAGAGCGAGGAGGCGTACGGCAGCGAGGCGTCCACCGGGCTCGCGGTGCCGCGCAGTTGGGGCGTCAGGATGGCGCCGATCGGCCCCGGGTAGACCGAGCCGTAGGCGTGCCCGCCGGCCCGCTCGTACACCGGGCAGACGTTGAGGCAGGCCGAGCAGCGGATGCAGCGCAGCGCCTGGCGGCCGACCTGGTCGGCGAGCGCGGCGGTGCGGCCGTTGTCCAGCAGCACCAGGTGGAACTCGGACGGGCCGTCGCCCTCCGTCGTCCCGGTCCAGAGCGAGGTGTACGGGTTCATCCGCTCGGCGGTGGAGGAGCGGGGGAGCAGCTGGAGGAAGACCTCCAGGTCCCGCCAGGTCGGCACGACCTTCTCGATCCCGACCACCGAGATCAGCGTGCGCGGCAGGGTGAGGCACATCCGGCCGTTGCCCTCGGACTCGACCACCACCAGGGTGCCGGTCTCGGCGACCATGAAGTTGGCGCCGGAGACGGCGACTTCGGCGCGCAGGAACTTCTCCCGCAGGTGCAGCCGGGCGGCCTCGGCGAGTTCGGCGGGCGAGTCGGTGAGGCCCCTGGGCGCCGGGCGGCCCCAGGAGGCCATCCGGTCCGCGAAGACCTGCCGGATCTCCGCCCGGTTGCGGTGGATCGCCGGCACCAGGATGTGCGAGGGCCGGTCGTCGCCCAACTGCACGATCAGCTCGGCGAGATCGGTCTCGTAGGCGGTGATCCCCTCGGCCGCCAGCGCCTCGTTGAGCTCGATCTCCTGGGTGGCCATCGACTTGACCTTGACGACCTCGGTCCGCCCGGTGGCCTTGACCAGTCCGGCGACGATCCGGTTGGCCTCCTCGGCGTCGGCGGCCCAGTGCACGGTGCCGCCGGCCGCCGTGACGGACTCCTCCAACTGCACCAGGTAGCGGTCGAGGTGGCGCAGCGTGTGGTCCTTGATCGCCTTCCCGGCGGCGCGCAGCCGGTCCCAGTCGGCGAGTTCGGCGACCGCCCGGGCCCGCTTGTCGCGGATGGTGTGGGTGGCGTGCCGCAGGTTGGCGCGCAGCCGCTCGTCCCGTACGGCCTTGGCGGCGGCCTGCGGGAAGGCGGGCATGCCGAGGAACGTACCGCTCACACGGGCCTCCAGGGGTGCTCCTCGGTACTGGCCAGGATCTCCGCCAGGTGCAGCGGCCGCAGCGGCGCGCCCCGGCGGCGCAGGGTGCCGCCGAGGTGCAGCAGGCAGGAGTTGTCGGCGCCGCAGAGCACGCGGGCGCCGGTGCCGAGCGCGTTGGCGATCTTGTCCTCGGCCATGGCCGCCGAGACCGCCGCGTTCTTGACCGCGAAGGTGCCGCCGAAGCCGCAGCACTCCTCGGCCCCGGGCAGCTCGACCAGCTCCAGGCCCTCGACGGCGCCCAGCAGCCGGCGCGGGCGCCCGCCGAGGCCGAGCAGGCGCAGGCCGTGGCAGGAGGGGTGGTAGGTGACGGTGTGCGGGAAGTACGCGCCGACGTCCTCGACGCCGAGCACGTCGGTCAGGAACTCGGTCAGCTCGACCACCCGGGGCACCAGGTGGGTGGCCAGGTCGGCGAGTTCGGTGCCCCGGCCCTCGGTCGCGGCCCTGGCGCCGATCCGGGGGTAGTTGTCCCGGACCATCGCCACGCAGGAGCCCGAGGGCGTCACCACGTGGTCGTACCCGGCGAAGGCCTTCGCGGTCCGTCGGACCAGCGGCTCGCAGCCCCTGCGGTAGCCGGTGTTGTACTGCGGCTGCCCGCAGCAGGTCTGCCCGGCGGGGAAGTCCACCGTCACGCCGAGCCGTTCCAGCAGCCGGACGGTGGCCACCGCCGTGGCGGGGAACAGCGCGTCGTTGACGCAGGTGGCGAACAGCGCGACCCGCATCCGGGCTCCCTTCTGCCGAACCGGACCCCGCTGGCCGCCCGAACCGCCGGACGGCCGAACTGCCGGACGCCGGAAGCCGAACGGCACCGGACCGCTCGTGATCGTACCGAGCGGACCGGTGCCGCGGTGGGACTTCGGCCGTGCGACCTCGGCCGGGGTGCTCAGCCCGGGCTGGGCCTCACGGCCTCACGGCCTCAGGCGCCGAGCCAGAGGTCCGGCCCGAACACCTCGTAGTGGATGTCCGCCGCCGGGACGCCCGCGGTCAGCAGCTGCTCGCGGACGGCGCGCAGGAAGGGGAGCGGCCCGCAGAGGTAGGCGGTGGTGCCGGCCGGGACCTCGACGGTGGAGAGGTCCACCAGGCCGGTGCGCTCGGCCGGCCACTCGCCGAGCGGCCGCTCGTAGAAGACGTGCGAGTCCGCGTTCGGCAGGTCGGCGGTGAGCCGTGCCAGTTCGGCCCGGAAGGCGTGGCTCAGCTGGTCGCGGTCGCCGTGGACGGAGACGATCCGCCGGGTGGAGCCGGTGGTGGCGAGGTGGTCGAGCATGGCGGTCATCGGGGTGTTGCCGATGCCGGCGGAGGCGAGCAGCACCGGGCCGTCGCCGTCGGCCAGGGCGATGTCGCCCAGCGGGGGCGCCAGTTCGACGGGGTCGCCGGCCTTCAGGTGGTCGTGCAGGTGGCCGGAGACCTCGCCGCCGTCCTCGCGCTTGACGCTGAAGCGCAGGGCGCCGTCGGCGCCGCCGGAGAGGCTGTACTGGCGGATCTGCCGGGCGCCGTCGGCCAGTTCGGTGCGCACCGAGACGTACTGGCCGGGGCGGAAGGCCGGGACGGGGCGGCCGTCGGCGGGGCGGACCAGGTAGCTGGTGACGGCCTCGGTCTCCTGGTGGCGGGCGATCACGGTGTAGGGGCGCCACAGGTCGGCCGGGTCGCCGCCGGCGGCGGCCTCGGCGCGCAGCCGGTCCTCGACGGCGATCAGCGCGTTGGCCATCAGCCAGTAGACCTCGTCCCAGGCGGCGGCGACCTCGGGGGTGACGGCCTCGCCGAGCACCTCCACGATGGCGGCGAACAGGTGCTCGTGGACGATCTTGTACTGGCTGCTGTCGATGCCGACCGAGACGTGCTTGTGGGCGATGCGGGCGAGCATCGCGTCCGGCCGCTGGTCCGGGTCGGCGATCAGGGCGGTGGCGAAGGCGGCTATCGAGCCGGCCAGCGCCTCGCGCTGGGTGCCGTTGGCCTGGTTGCCCCGGTTGAAGAGGTCGCGCAGCAGCTCCGGGTGCGCGGCGAACAGCCGGTCGTAGAAGCGCGGGGTGATGTCGCCGATGGCGGCGCCCACGACGGGCAGGGTGGCCTCGATGACCTCGGTGGACTTCGCGGACAGCATCAGTCGGGCTCCTAACTGGTATCTGAGATTCGCATTAAAGGCTGTGAAAGAGGCGCGCGGCCCCGGTGGGCCGATCGGCCGGTGGGTCCGGCGGTCTCGGTGGATCAGGCGGTGCCGGTGACGCCGGTGGGTCAGGCGGTGTCGGCGGGTCTCGCGGTGAGGCTGAGCAGGACCGGCCCGGTGGGGGAGGCCACCAGGTCGTCGATGGAGAGGTGGTCGAGCGCGGCGAAGAACGCCTCCTGGGCGCCCCGCAGCGCTCCGCGCAGCCGGCACGCGGCCCGCAGCGGGCAGGGCGGGTCGTCCTCGCAGCCGACCACGTCGCCGACCCCCTCCAGCTCCCGCAGCAGTAGTCCGAGTGAACCGGTCCGCCCGGCGAAGGTGAGCATCAGCCCGCCGCCGCGACCGCGCCGGGCCTCCACCACGCCCAGGTGCTGCAGTCGGCTGACCACCTTCGCCGCGTGGGTGTACGGCACGCCGACGGACGCGGCCACCTCGCGGGTGGTCGGGTTGTCGCCCTCGCCCAGGACGGCCAGTCGCATGGCGATCCGCAGGGCGATGTCGGTGCTCTTGGTCAGCCTCACGTTCGGAACGCTATCGAATGCGACTCCGCAACTCCAATTTTCTGCACGACGTCGATCGAGACCCCGGTCACGTCGATCCGGAGCCCTCGGCCCGGTCGGGGCCGTGGCGGGTCCGTGCACCCTCGCGCGGTGATCGGATCTGAACATTTGGCGACATTAGTAGTCACTCCCTGACGGAAAGTCAGGGCGGCTTCTACGCTTCCCCCGGCTCCGAACCCACCACAGCACCACCACACGTTCGTCCGTGCCGAGCAGTTGGAGAGACCCGTGAGAACACCCCGCACACCCCGTCGTACCCGGACGGCCGTGGCCGCGATATCCGCGACCACGGCCGCACTGCTGTCGCTGCCCGCGACCGCCGAGGCCGTCACACCGCCGCCGGCCGTCGCCGCGCACCTGGCGGTGGCGCCGTACCCGGCGGGCGTCGCGCTGACGCCGGACGGTGGCCACGCCTATGTGACCAGCCAGAGCAGCGGCGCCGTCAGCGTGCTCGACACCGCGAGCAACACCGTGTCCGGCGGCTTCACCGCCGGGTCCGGCTCGTACGCCGTGGCCGTGTCGCCCGACGGGCACCGGGCCTACCTGACCCACCACCTGGACAACACCGTCAGCGTCGTGGACACCGCGACCGACGCCGTCACCGCGACCGTCCCGGTCGGCGCCCAGCCCTGGGGCCTCGCCCTCGCGCCGAACGGCTCCCGCGCCTACGTGAGCAACGCCGCCGCCAACACCGTCAGCGTGCTGGACACGTCGTCCGACACCGTGACCGCGACCGTGCCGGTCGGCGCCGAGCCGCACGGCCTGGCCGTCTCCCCGGACGGCACCCGGCTGTACGTCGCCGCGTCCGGCGCCAAGGCCGTCACCGTGGTCGACACCGCGAGCGGCACGGTGAGCGGCACCGTCCCGGTCGGCCACGGCGTCTTCGGCCTCGCGCTCAGCCCGGACGGCACCCGGCTGTGGACCGCCGACGGCGACGACGGCACCGCCGCCGTGATCGACACCGCGGCCGGTACGGTCCTCGGCACCGTCGCCGTCGGCTCCGGCCCCTACGCGGTGACCGTCTCCCCGGACGGTACGGCGGCCTACGTCTCCAACTACGCCGACAACACCCTGAGCGTGGTGGACACCGCGAGCCGGACGGTCGCCGCGACCGTCCCGGTGGGCGCCAGCCCGTACAGCCTGGCCCTGACCGCCGACGGGCGGCACGGCTACCTCGCCGACTTCACCGGCAGCGCCGTCGACGTGGTGACCTTCCCGCTGCCGGTGCCGGACGTGACCGCGATCAGCCCGAACGGCGGCTCCGGGACGGGCGGCACCGCGGTGACCATCACCGGCACCGACCTGGCCGGCGCCACCGCCGTGACCTTCGGCGCGGCCGGTGCCGCCACCTCGTTCAGCTGCACGAAGACCAGCTGCACCGCGACCGCCCCCGCCACCACCGTCGCCGGAGCCGTGGACGTGCGGGTCACCGGGCCCGGCGGCACCAGCGCGGCCGTCGCCGCCGACCGCTTCACCTACACGGCTCCGGCCGCCCACCTGGGCGTCGCGCTCACCGCGACCCCGGTCACCGGGCTGCTCTCCAGCCGGGTCGACTACACCGTCACCCTCACCGGCCAGGGCCCCGACCCGGTGACCACGGCCACCGTCGCCGCCGACCTGCCCGCCGGGCTGACCACGACCTCCGGCGACTGCACCGTCGCCGCCGGGAAGCTCAGCTGCGCGCTGACCGCGCCGCTGGCCAAGGGCGCGAGCACCACCCGGCACTTCTCGGTCGGCGTCGGCCTGCTCACCCTGCTCCGCAGCTGGGACGTCACCGTGGCGCGCACCGCCGGGGCGCCCGCCGACCCGTCGCCCGCCACCAGCCGGGCCACCCGCAGCTGCTCCGCGGTGCTCGGGCTGCTGATCACCTGCAAGTAGCGCACGGGCAGCCGCCCCCGGGCCCCGCCGGAACCCTCCGGCGGGGCCCGGGGCGCGAAAAGCCCTGGACCAAGTGTCCGATCCGGACGTACAGTCCAGGCATGTCCTCGGAAAACCCCGACCCCCGCGTGCGGACCTGGTCCCCGGTCTGCCGCGCGGTGGCCCTGCTGCTCGGCCCGTACGCCGAGGTCGTACTGCACGACACCGCCACCGACCGGGTCCTCGCCGTCTGGAACCCGATGACCCCCCGGGCCCCCGGCGACCCGTCACTGCTCGGCGAGCTCGACGGGATCGACCCCTCCGCCCCCGACGTCTACGGCCCGTACGCGAAGCTGCTGCCCGACGGACGCCGGCTCTCCTCCGTCAGCGCCGTACTGCGCGACGACGACGGGAAGCCCACCGCGGTGCTCTGCGTCAACCTCGACCGCGGCCCGCTGGAGCAGGCCGCCGCCCTGCTGGCCGGCTTCGCCGCCCCCACCGCGCCGCGCCCCGAACCGCTCTTCGAGCGCGACTGGACCGAGCGGATCAACGACGTGGTCGGCGGGTACGTCCGCGCCCAGGGCCGCCCGCTGGAGCGCTTCACCCGCGAGGACCGGCTCGCCGTCCTGGGCGAACTCGACCGGGCGGGCGTGTTCGCCGTCCGGCGCGCCGTCCCCGTCGTCGCCACCGCGCTGCGGATCTCCCGCTCCAGCGCCTACAGCCTGCTCGCCGAGCTCAAGCAGCACCCCGCGGGCCCCGGCGAGGAGGACCACCAGTGACCAGGCTCCCCGACTTCCGGCTCGAAACCCACTTCTCGCGCTGGGAGTTCACCGCCCGCCACCACCTCACCGCCTCCGACGCGCAGACCATGACGACGGCCGAGCTGCTCGCCCTGGCGGGCCCCGAGGACCGCGAGGCCTGGGACACCCTGGCCCTCGGCTACACCGAGACCTTCGGCGACCCCGGGCTGCGCCGCGCCGTCGCCGGGATGTACGAGCGGGTCGGCGAGGACGACGTGATCTGCTTCGGCGGCGCCCAGGAGGGGCTCAACCTCGCCATGCAGGTCCTGCTCGAACCGGGCGACCACGCGGTGGTGCTGACCCCGAACTACCAGTCCGCCGAGACCGTCCCGCTCTCGCTCTGCGAGGTCACCGGCGTCGCGCTGGACCCGGAGCGGGACTGGGCGCTGGACCTGGACGCGGTCGAGGCGGCGCTGCGGCCGAACACCAGGGTGCTGTCGGTCAACTTCCCGAACAACCCGACCGGCACGGTGATCGACGCCGCCGACTTCGTCCGGCTGGCCGAGCTCTGCGACGAGCGCGGCATCCGGCTGTTCTCGGACGAGGTCTACCGCGGCCTGGAGCGCGACCCGGCCCGCGCCCTGCCGCAGGCCGCCGACCTCTCCGAGCGGGCCCTCTCGCTCAACGTGACCTCCAAGTCGCTCGGCCTGCCCGGCCTGCCCGGCCTGCGGATCGGCTGGATCGCCTGCCGGGACCAGGAGCTGCGCTCGCGCCTGGAGCGGGCCAAGCACTACACCACGATCTGCAACTCGGCGCCGAGCGAGGTGCTGGCCCGGATCGCGATCACCGCCCGCGACCGCATCCTGGCCCGCAACCGCGCGATCATCGCCGGGAACCTGCCGCTGTTCGACGCCTTCTTCGCCGAGTTCGCCGACCTCTTCGAGTGGCGCGCGCCGGACGGCGGCTGCGTCGCCTTCCCGCGCTACCTGGGCCCGGACGGCGTGGAGGAGTTCTGCACCGCGCTGGTCGAGCAGGCGGGCGTGCTGCTGCTGCCCGCCGGGATCTTCCGCTCGGAGCTGACCCCGACCCCGGTCGACCGGTTCCGGATCGGCGTCGGCCGCCGCGACCCGGGCCCGGGCCTGGCGGCCTTCGCCGACTGGCTCCGCAAGCGCTGAGCGGCGCTTCCCGTGCTGAGCGGTGCTCCCCGTGCTGAGCGGTGCTCGCGGAACTGAGCGGTGCTTCCGTACGGCGAAACGGCCGGGGCGCCGGCCACCGAGGGGAGTCGGTGGCCGGCGCCCCGGCCGTCACGGCCGTCAAGGCCGCTGCCCGGGAGCGCTCAGAGCTTCTGCCAGGCCGGCTTGGCCGCGTAGGTGTCGCGGAAGTAGTCGGCGAGCTTGAGGCGGGAGGCGGCCGCCTCGTCCACCACGACGGTGGCGTGCGGGTGCAGCTGCAGCGCCGAGGCGGGGACGACCGCGGAGAGCGGGCCCTCGACGGCGAGCGCGACGGCCTCGGCCTTGGCCTCGTCGGTGGCGAGCAGGACCAGGTGGCGGGCCTCCAGGATGGTGCCGATGCCCTGGGTGATGACGTGGTGCGGGACCTCGTCGAGGCTGTCGAAGAAGCGGGCGTTGTCCTCGCGGGTCTGCCGGGTCAGGGTCTTGATCCGGGTCCGGGAGGAGAGCGAGGAGCAGGGCTCGTTGAAGCCGATGTGGCCGTCCGTGCCGATGCCGAGCAGCTGGAGGTCGACGCCGCCGGCCTCGGCCAGCGCGCGGTCGTAGGCGGTGGCCGCCGCGGCGATGTCGGAGGCGTTGCCGTCCGGGCCCAGGAAGGAGTCCTCGGTCAGGCCGAGCGGCTCCACGACCTCGCGCAGCACCACCGAGCGGTAGGACTCCGGGTGGCCGGCGGGCAGGCCGACGTACTCGTCCAGCTGGCAGATGCGCGCCTCGGCGGCGTCCAGTCGGCCGTCGCGGACCCGCTCGGCCAGGGCCTGGTAGATCGGCAGCGGGGTCGAGCCGGTGGCCACGCCGAGCAGGGCGTCGGGCTTGTCGGTCAGCAGATCGGTGATCGCCGCGGCGATGAGTTCGCCGGCCGCACGGGCGTCAGGGACGATCACGATTTCCATACTGGGTCCACCGTTCTGAGGCGAGGCTGAGGTCTAGACCTCCAAGGTCTAGACCAGTTTGCCGTGAAGGGGTGCCCCAGGTCCACCCGGGTCCGCGTTCCGGATGATCTCCGCCACCGCCTCTTCTGCCTGATCGGGACGGCTGCCGCCCGATCAGGACGACCGGGGCCGGTCGTCGGGATGGGATGTCCCGGCGGCCGGCCCCGGTGGTGGTGCCCTCTACTGCTTCCCGCCCCCTGGTCGTCCGGACGGCTGCCCGGTCGTACGGACGGCGTGGGGGTGGCGGGTGCGGCGCCTCGGCGGCCCCGCGATCAGAACGGGCGGGTACAGGTGGTGACCTGCTTGGCGACGTCCAGCGCGGGGCCGGCGGTCGCGCAGATCATGCGGGGGGCGCCGGCGGTCACCCGCGGGGTGACCGCCTTGGCGGAGCCGAACCGGACGGTGGTCGCGGAGGCGACCGCCTCCCAGGGGCTGCCCCAGGCGGCCTGGGTGCGGACCTCGACCCGAACCAGCGTCAACTGGCCCGGGTCCGCGCTGACCTGGGCGACGCCGACGATGCCGGCGCCGTCGGCCTGGTGCGAGATGCAGGGCTGGTTGAGCACCGTGGCGCAGAGCGCGGTGTCGGTGTCGGACGTCGCGGTGGCCGCTATGGCCGGGGCCGCCGTCAGGCCGGCGATCCCTGCCGCCGCCATCACCACAGCTGCGATCCGAGCGCGCATGATACGAACCTCCTTGGAAATTAAGGGAATCTCACTCCTTGAGATGAGTCTTGCACACATCGTGAACGTGTTGTGTGTGCGTTGCGTCACACTCATGGTGACCGTTCAACTACATCCTGCAACCATTCCTTATCTGTTCAGCACACGGACAACTCCAGTCCTGACGGATGATCAGTTCATGGGCGGAAAAGGGCGGTTCCTCACCCGTCCGGGTGGCGGGTTTGCCCCCGGGGCGAATAGGACGGATACCATCGACCCCATCCCACGGAGGTATCGACCCGATCCCACGGAGGTGCCGCGTGGACACGGTCATCGTCCAACTGCCCGGCCCCGGGCCCGGGATGAGGCCCGGTGGGGCCCCCGGCCTGCTGCGGATGGGCCCGGGCGAGACCGCGGTGTTCGGGCGCGGGGAGCCCGGCCGACCGGTCCCCATCCCACTGCCCGACCAGGGCGTCTCCCGCCGGGCGGGGGAGGTGGTCGCGGCCGAGGACTACTGGCGGCTGTCCAACTTCAGCACCTCGGCCACCTACGTGGTGGAGAACCTGGAGGGCGCGGGGGAGCACGTCAAGGTCGCGCCCGGCCGGCTCGGCGCCCCCGTCCCGTTCGAACTCTCCCGGGTGCTGCTGCCCGCGCTCGGCGAGCCCGCGGCCTTCAAGGTCTTCGCCCCGCAGCACGCCTACCTCGACGGGCGGCCCGGCGGCGCCGACGGCGAGCACACCGTCAGCCCGTTCGCCCTGGACCCGACCGCCAAGTACTTCCTGGTCCTGCTCGCGCTCTGCGAGCCCCGGCTGCGCTCGCCCTCCGCCGCCGCCGTCCCCGGGGTGACCGAGGTGCTCGCCCGGCTGCGCGCCCTGCCCGGCTGCCGCGGGCTGAGCCGCTCGGCGGTCAACTACCACATCGACTACCTGGTGGAGGCCAAGCTGCGGCTGCGCGAGCCGTACGAGGAAGGGCCGGCCGGCGGCAAGCGCGAGGAACTGGTGGCGCTGGCGCTGAAGTTCGACCTCGTCCGGGAGGAGCACCTGGCCCTGCTCCCGCCCCGGCGCCCGGTCGCCCGGCCGTGACGCCCGGCGCCCCGTCCGAGCCGTCGCCGCGGTCCGAGCCGGAGCCGTCGCCGCGGTCCGAGCCCGGGCCGGAGCCGGGTTCCGACCCCGGGCCGTCCGGGGGCCCGTCCTTCGCGGTCCCGGAGGGCTACCCGATCGCCGGCTACCGCCTCGGCGCCTTCCTCGGCGCGGGTGCCTGGGGCAGTGTGTACGCAGCCGAGGGCCCCGACGGGAGCCAGGCCGCCGTCAAGATCCTCGGCGCGGCCCGGTTCGCCCCCGGCCAGCGCCGGACCGTGGCCCGGATGGCCCGCAGTGAACAGCGTTTCAGCCGCCGCGCCGACCACCCCCACCTGATCCGAACCCTCGCCGTGGCCACCGTCGAGGACCCGGACCACCCGGCGCTCGACGGTGCCGTCGCCCTGGTGATGGAACGCGCCGCCGGCAGCCTCCAGGACCTGCTGGGCGAGGCCCGCCCCGGTGCGGCGGTGCCCGGCGCCGAGCGGATCCTGGCCGAGGTCTGCGCGGGGCTGAGCCACATGCACCGGGTCGGCTGGGTGCACGGGGACCTGAAACCGGCCAATGTCCTGCTGATGCCCGACGGCACCGCGAAGATCGCCGACTTCGGCCTCACCGCCGAGCTGGAGGGCACCCACGCCTACGCCCCGCCGCTGGGCTCGCCCGACCACGTCCCGCCCGAGTGGTGGTCCGAGCGCACCGGCGCCCGCGGCATCGCGGTGCGTCCGAGTGCCGACGTCTGGGCGTTCGGGGTGATCGCCCACCAGGTGCTCACCGGCGGCCTGCACCCCTTCCTCGGCGCCACCTGCCGGGCCCGCTCGCTGGCCGCCCAGGCGTACGCGCGGGGCGCCGCGCCGCTGCGGCTGGACGAGGCGCTGCCGGTGCGCTGGCGGCCGGTGGTCGCCGCCTGCCTCGCCCCCGGGCGGGAGGAGCGGATCCGGACCGGGCCGGCCGGGCTGGCGGCGCTGGTCGCCCGGGCCGCCGCCGTTCCGGGCCGGGGCCGTCGGGCCGCTGTCCGGGTCGCCGTCCAGGCCGCCGTCCGGTCCGGCGCGGGCCTGCTCGCCTGCGGGCTCGCCGTCCTCGTCCTGGCCGGTGGCCCGGAGTCCGGCGGTCCGGGCGCGGCTGAGCGCGCGGCGCCCCCGCCGCCCGGCGCGATCCCGGCCGGATCGGACGTCCCGGTGGCCTATCGGGGCATGATCGAGACCGCGGCGCGGCGCTGCCCCGAGCCGGAGGTCACCCCGGTGCTGCTGGCCGCCATGCTGAAGGCCGAGAGCGGCTTCGACCCGAAGGCCGCCCGCCCGGAGACCGGCGAGTACGGCATCGCCCTGTGGACGCCCTCCGTCTTCGAGGCCTGGGGCAAGGCCGCCACCCATGCCGGTCCGAAGTCGTACTGGGACCCGGGCGACGCGATCGCCGCGATGGGCAACTACGCCTGCTGGCTCGACCAGCAGATAAAGCGCCACGGCTTCACCCGCGACCTGCCCGCCCTGGTCGCGGCGGCCTACCGGACCAGCGACAAGACCGTGGCGACCGCCGGGGGCGTCCCGGAACGGCTTCGGCGACATGTCGACAAAGTGCTTCAGTACCTTCATGGCTACGGTGGGTGACTGCCGAATTGGGATGAGTTATGCCACATCCCTATGTATCCGGCGCGGGCACCCGGGTGACGGGCCTCCGGTCTGGGATCCTCGGCGGCATGATCACGAAGCTCCGCGCGGCTCTCGCGCAATGGACCGTCGTCGTCCCGGTGGTGTCGTTCCTCGTCCTCGCCCTGACCTGGCACAAGGAACTCCCCGGCTGGGTGGTGGCGGTGGTCGCCTGCTTCCTGGTGGGCGCCGTGCTGTCGGCCGTGCACCACGCGGAGGTGATCGCGCACTGGTCGGGGGAGCCCTTCGGGTCACTGGTCCTCGCCGTGGCGGTCACCGTGATCGAGGTCGCGCTGATCGTGACGCTGATGGCCGACGGCGGGGACAAGTCCTCCACCCTGGCCCGGGACACCGTCTTCGCCGCCGTGATGATCACCTGCAACGGCATCCTCGGACTGTCCATCCTGGTCGCCGCCGTCAAGTACCGGACCGCCGTCTTCAACGCCGAGGGCACCGGCGCCGCGCTGGCCTGCATCGCCACCCTCGCGACCCTCAGCCTGGTGCTGCCGACCTTCACCACCAGCTCGCCCGGCCCCCAGTTCTCGACCACCCAGCTCACCTTCGCGGCCACCGCCTCACTGGTGGTCTACGGCCTGTTCGTGGCCACCCAGACCGTCCGGCACCGCGACTACTTCCTGCCCGTCACCCCCGAGGGCCGGGTGCTGGCCGAGGAGGAGCACGCCTCCCCGCCCACCCTCCGGGCCGCCGGGATCAGCCTGCTGCTGCTCGCCGTCGCCCTGGTGGCGGTGGTGGGCCTGGCCAAGGGCGTGTCGCCGACCATCGAGAAGGCGGTGGACGACGCCGGGCTGCCGCACGCCGTGGTCGGCGTCGTGATCGCCATGATGGTGCTGCTGCCGGAGACCATCGCGGCGCTGCGCGCGGCCGTCCGCAACCGGGTGCAGACCAGCCTCAACCTCGCCCTCGGCTCGGCGCTCGCCAGCATCGGCCTGACCATCCCGGCGGTCGCGATCGCCTCCACCTGGCTCTCCGGCCCGCTCGTCCTCGGCCTCGACCCGGCGCACATGGTGCTGCTGAGCCTGACCATCGTGCTGCTCACCCTCACCGTCATCCCGCGCCGGGCGACCCCGCTGCAGGGCGCGGTGCACCTGGCGGTGCTGGCGGGGTACGTGGTGCTGGCGCTGAACCCGTGAGGGCCCGCCGGCCGTAGTCGACAGTGGAAGCCCCTGCCACGTTCCCCCGTGCGGTCAGGGGCTTCCGCCGTTCCCGGGGCCGGATCGGGTGGTGCCGGTGGTGTCAGTGGGACTAGTGAGACCAGTGGGACTGGTGGTGAACCCGGGAGGCGGTGCCGGCCGTGGTACCGGATGAGGGCCCCGGTCCGCCCCCGTGGTCGGGGCCCTCGTCGAACCCGGCGCGACCGCCGTTGATCCCCCCGAGGGGTCCGCGCCGCGGAACGACGGAGAGCCCCTGGTCCCGCTGCTGCTCGCGGGCCGGGGGCTCGGTTGCGTCCGGGATCCGGCGTGGCGGGTGGACCCGTACGGCAGGGGTGGCCGGTATTGGCCGGTTCGCGGGGCGGCCTGCGTGTCGGGGCGGCGGGCGGGCGCCGGGGTTCTCTATCGTCCGTCCGGAACCGCCCAGTCCGAGGACTCCGTCGCGCGGACAGCCGATCCGACCCGTGGGAGAGTGCGATGCCCGGCCCAGAGCAGACCGTCCGGCCCGAGGAGACCGTCAGTGGCGGGGAGGCCGTCCAGGACGGGGGGAGCGCCGACGTCATCGTGGTCGGCGCCGGACCGGCCGGCTCCACCGCCGCCGCCCACCTCGCCCGGACCGGACTGGATGTCCTGCTGCTGGAGAAGTCCGCCTTCCCGCGCGAGAAGGTCTGCGGGGACGGCCTCACCCCGCGCGCCGTCAAGCAGTTGACCGACCTCGGCATCGACGTCTCCGAGGAGGCCGGCTGGCTGCACAACCGGGGCCTGCGGCTGATCTCCGGGCACCGCTCGGTGGAGTTCGACTGGCCCGAGCTCTCCGCCTACCCCGGGTACGGACTGGTCCGGCGCCGCGCCGACTTCGACGAACTGCTCGCCCGCAAGGCCGCCTCGCTCGGAGCCCGGGTGGTCGAACGCGCCAATGTGACGGGCCCGACGCTGGACGAGCGGACCGGCCGGATCACCGGGGTCACCGCCAAGCTGGGCGAGGAGCGCCGGCCGGTCGCCTACCGGGCCCCGGTCGTGGTCGCCGCCGACGGCAACTCCACCCGGCTGTCGGTGGCGATGCGGCGCTACCGCCGCACCGACCGCGCGATGGGCGTCGCGTACCGGACGTACTTCACCACCCCGAGGCACGACGACCGCTACCTGGAGGTCTGGCTCGATCTGCGCGACCCCGACGACCGGGCCCGGCGCCAGTTGCCCGGCTACGCCTGGGTGTTCGGCATGGGCGACGGCACCGCCAACGTCGGCCTCGGGGTCCTGGACACCGCCGGGACCGAGGCGGACTGGCGGGAGGTGCTGCGGCGCTGGTGCGACGGCCTGCCCCCGGAGTACGGCTACACCCCCGACGCGGTCACCGAGCCGATCCGCGGTGCCGCCCTGCCGATGGGCCTCAACCGCGCGCCCCACTACGCCGACGGCCTGCTGCTGATCGGCGACGCGGGCGGGACGGTCAGCCCGGGCACCGGCGAGGGCATCGCCTACGCGATGGAGTCCGGCCGCTACGCCGCCGAGACCATCGTCCAGGCCCTCGCCCGCCGCACCGACCGCGGTCGCGAACTCGCCCTGCGCGCCTACCCGCAGGCGCTGCGCTCCGCCTACGCGGGCTACTTCGCGCTCGGCCGCCTGGCCGCCGACATGCTGGGCCGCCCGAAGCTGCGCGGCGCGGCCGGGGCGGCCGGGCTCGGCCACCCGGCGCTGCTGAAGGCGGCGTTCCGGCTGATGGCCAACCTGACCGAGCCGAACTCCAAGGACGCCCTCGACCGGCTGCTCCACCTGCTCGGGCGGGTCACCCCGGGGAAGTGACCCGGGCGTGCCGGACCGCTCATCCTCGCGGACGGGCGGTCCCGGTGTCCCGGCTTTGGCCGAATCCGCTGAGTCGAACGCGCAGTCGCACGGATCATGTTGACGAATGATCAGATGATCCGATTGCCTGGTGTCGAACCAGCCACGGAGGGTGAGCACAACGCTCCTCCGTGGCTCCTTTTTCGACCGCTGACCCGTTCGACGGAGACACCGTGCGCCTTCGCCTTCGCCTGCTCGTCGCGCCGCTCGCCGCGGCCGCCGCCCTCACCGCCGTGACCGTCCCCGCCGCCGTCGCGGCCCCGGCGGCCACCCCCGCCGACCAGTGCTCCGCCGCCTTCCGCCACGACGACGCCCGCCTCGGCCCGGCCGACCTCCCGACCGCCGGGCCGGTCGGCCGCCAGCTCGTCGGCTACCAGCGCACCGGCGGCGCGGGCGAGCAGGACTTCCTGGCCAAGTACTACGACCCGGCCGGCAACGGCGGCAAGGGCGGCTGGATATACCCGCCGGCCGACGGCTACGTCACCCTGCCCGACGGCAGCCCGATCGAGTTCGACCTCACCCTCTACCCGAACCAGAACATCGACCGCTACGGCAGCGAGTACGGCGCCTACCTCGCCCCCGAGGGCCTGCCCTACGCCAGCCGCGCGCTCCCGCCGCAGAGCCTGGACGGCACCCCGCCGGCCGCCTGCAACTACCACGACTACAAGGTGGTCAAGGCCTTCACGGTGCACGCCGGCCCGATCGCTCCCTGGTTCAACCAGCCCGGCTGGGGCCTCCAGTACCAGCTCGACGCCACCCTGCTGCCCGGCGGCCCGGCCAAGCTGAACGTGCTCTGGCTGGTGGAGAACGGCTACCTGGCCCGGATCTGACCGCGCCCCGTCCGCCCGCCCGCTCCGTCCACGAGGGCGGAGCGGGCGGGCGAAGTCGGGAACCGGAATATTCGCTGGCGGGCCCGGGGGAGCGGGGGATAGGAAGACGGGATGACCATCAGCGATCCCGGCACCGCCCAGCGGCTGTTCCGCCCCACCGTCCTCGACCTCGGCGACGCCGTGCTGCGCCCGTGGGGGCCCGGCCTCGACGTGGCCGGCGGTATCGTGCCCGCCCTGCTCGCCGCCGCGGCGGACCCGGCCGTCGCCCGCTGGAACCCGCTCAGCGCCACCGGCCCGCTCGACCCGCAGGCCTACCTGGAGCGCTGCGAGGCGAGCTGGGCCGACGGCAGCGCGGCCCCCTTCGCCGTGATCGACGCCGCCGACGGCAGCCTCTGCGGCAACGCCTACCTGGGGTGGAGCAACCGGGACGACGGCGTGGCCATGGTCGGCTACTGGCTGCTCGCCGCGGCCCGCGGCCGGGGCCTGGCCACCCGGGCCACCACCGCCGTCACCCGCTGGGCGGTGGAGCACGCCGGCGCCCGCCGGATCGAGCTCTACCACGCCGTCGGCAACGAGGCCTCCTGCCGGGTCGCCGAGCGGGCCGCCTTCCCGTACGAGGGCACCCTGCGCGCCTCCTACACCTACGGCGGGGGCGTCTACACGGACGAGCACCTGCACGCCCGGCTGGCCTCGGACCCGTTCACGGACTGAGCGCCCGGCCGCGGGCCCGCGGCCGGCGGAACGGCTCAGCCCCGGACGGTCCCGCCGCGGACCGCGTACGCGTGGGCGGTGGACTCGGCGAAGCGCTCCTCCTGCATGGCCGTCAGCCGCTGGACGACCAGGACGGCGAAGACGGCGGCGACCACCTCCAGCACGTCGGAGACCAGCAGCCAGCCGAGGGCGGTCTGGTAGTCGTCCGGGTACTTCGCCGAGTTCAGGTAGTTGGCGCCGAACCGGCCGGTCGCGTTGGCCAGCCAGAAGGTGGCCCACCAGAGGTTGACCAGCGGCTGGGGGTGCGGCAGGCGCACCCCGGAGGCGTCCGGCCGGGCGCTGGCCGTCCAGGTGTCGACCGTGATCCGGAACGGGAACCAGAGGGCGACCACGGGGGTGAACCAGCCGCCGATCGCCCAGCCGCGCTTGAACCGGTGCCCGCTCGGGTCGAAGACCTCCGCGTTCACCCGCACCCGGTGGAACCAGGTGATGAAGGCGACCGCCGAGGCCAGCAGGGTGAGCGTCTGGACCAGGCTGACGTTGTCGTAGAGCAGGGCCGCGTCCGTCAGCGCGGAGTCGTCGGCCAGGTCGGAGTCGGCGGCGAACTCCCCCGCCTCCCCGTACAGGCGGAAGCCCGCGGCGAGCGAGGCGAGGGTCGCGGTGCCGCACACGGCGAGCAGGACGGTGGCGGCGGTGGAGCTGGGTCTGGGCGAGCGGTACAGGGCGGGCGAAGGCATCGGGGACGGACTCCTGGACTGGACCAATGTGACGGGGCGACACCCTAGGGCCTGCGGGCAGCCCCGGACCAGCGGCTTTTCACGGACCGCACCGCACGACGGGCCCCGGCGCGCGGCCGCCGCCCCCGCCCCGGCCCCGGCTCGCGCTCCGGAGCGACGGCGCACGCGCGGAGCGGCGGTCCGGGCGGCGCGAACCGACGGCCGCGCGGCCCCCCGCCGTGGCTCCTTGCCACGGCCCCCCGCCGCGGATCCACGGGGCGCAGGCTGCGCGCGCGGCGGGGGAGCGACCTAACCTGGAAGAGAGCGTTCGGTGCGTCGCCCGCGAACGGAAGCGGTGGTCATGACGGTGGTCTCGGCGGCTCTCTTCGGTACCGACTGGTGGCAGCCCGCGCTGCCCGGCGGTGCCGAGTTGCTGCGCGAGTGCGCGGTACGGGGCTGGACGGTCGTGCTGACCGGCCCCGGGCCGGCCGGGGCTCCGGCACTGGCCGTGGCCGACCCCGGGGGCGACCCGGTGCGGGCCGCGCTGGACCTGGTGGACGGCAGGCCCTCGCACGCCGTGGCCGTCGCCGGGAGCGTGCGCGAGGTCCGGGCGGCGCGGCGGGCCGGGGTGCCGTGCGTCGCCTTGGCGGCCGGCCGGGACACCGGCCCCGAGCTGCGGGCGGCGGGCGCGGCCGAGGTCCACCGCGACGCCGCCGCCCTGTTGAGCGTCCTGGACGACAGCCTGCTCGCCCGCCCCCGGGCGTTCGGGCCCGTCGGCGCCGGAACAGGCGGTGCCCGGAACGGTTAGCGCGAGCCCGTACCGGGCAACCGCCCGGGTGCGAGCACGTCACCCGAAGTGTCGGAGGTGACCGAGATGGACGGACCCGCGTTGAGCGGATGGGAGCGGCGGCTCCTCGAGGAGATCGAGTCCGATCTGCGCCAGGACACACGGCTCGACCGGAAGCTGAGCACCATGGGCGCCGAGCCGCCGAGCCGGGTCCGGGGCGTGCTCCGCGGCATCGGGCGCAGGTTCTCGGCGGGGGTCGTGCTGACCGCCCTGGTGATGACGATGATCTGCCTCGGCGTGGGCCTGCGGACCCCGGCCACCGCCGTACTGGTCGCGCTCGGCGTGGTCTGGGCGGCCACCGTGGCGGCCGCGTTCGCCGCCTCCGAGCTGCTGCGCCGCCGCCGCGCCGGCCGCGGCGGCACCGAAGCGGTGGACCCGGCGGAGGCCCGGGAACGCCGGGAGCGCCGCGAACGGCGGCCCTGGGACCGTCCGGAGGCGTGACACCATGACCACCGACCTGTGGGAGTACCGCCCGGGCTCCCATCCCGCGGCCGAGTTCACGCTGGTCGGGTACGAGGTGCTCGCCACCGACGGCCCGGTCGGCCGGGTCGAACAGGACGCCGGGGACCACCTGCTGGTCGACGCCGAACCCTGGGTGCCCGGCACCCGGGTGCTCGTCCCAGCCGGGCTGGTCGCCCGGCTCGACCACCTCGACCGCGCCGTCCACCTCGACTGCCCGCGCGCCAGGCTCAGCTCCGCTCCGCCCGCGGCCGTCGACCTGACCGCCCCGCACCCGCGCTGAGCGACCACGCCATGGGCTGGCCGTCCACCACGCTCACCGGACGCGTGATCGCCTTCCTGGTCGCACCGTACGGGGCCGAACAGGTCGAACTGACCGACCCCTGGCAGGCCGTCGCCGAGTCCGGCGGCACCCCGCGGCTGCTGTCCACCGCCGAGGGCCGGGTCCGCACCGTCCGGCACCACGCCGAGGGCGACACCTTCGCCGTGGACGCCCTGGTCGCCGAGGCCGACCCGGCGGCCTACGACGGGCTGGTCCTCCCCGGCGGCGTCGCCAACCCCGACCGGCTGCGCCTGGACCGCCCGGCGGTCGCCTTCGTGCACGCCTACTGCGCCGCCGGCCGTCCGGTCGCGGCGATCTGCCACGCGGCCTGGACGCTCATCGAGGCCGACGCCGTCCGCGGCCGCACCCTCACCTCCTGGCCCAGCCTGCGCACCGACCTGGTCAACGCCGGCGCCCACTGGGTGGACGAGCCGGTCCACGTCTGCCACGACGGCCCCGGCCCGCTCGTCACCAGCCGCAAGCCGGGCGACCTGCCGCTGTTCGACGACGCCTTCGTGACGGAGTTCGCCCACGCGGCGGCGAAACGGAGGCGGTGAGCAAGGGGAGCGAGGGCGGGGTCAGTCGCCGCGGAGGCGGAGGAAGGTGGCGGACGGCGGGCGGCCGGTGAGGGTGAACTCGGCGCGGAGCGGGGCGGTCAGCGGGTGGACCGGGCCGTGGTCCGGGTCGGTGGCGGGCGGGCCGAGCAGGGGGCGGGCGAGTTCGGCGACCTCGCGGGACTGGACCGGGGTGAGCCGCGGGGTGGTCAGGAACACCCGGCCGTCGTCCAGCTGGAGGATCAGCGCGTGCGGCTGGGTGGCCGGGCCGGTGACGGCGCGGACGGTGGCGTCGAGGGTGTCGCCGCGGCGGTACTTGACCCAGACCCGGCCCGCGCCGCGCGGGCGGTACGGGGCTGCCGCGGCCTTGCAGACGAGCCCCTCCACCCCGGTGTCGGCGAGCCGCTCCGTCCACTCCAGCGCCTCCGCCCGGTCGGTCGTGGCCATGACCGGCCGGATCGGCGGCGGGACGTCGGCGAGGGCGGCGAGCAGCAGCCGGCGGCGGTCGGTGAGCGGAAGGGCCCGTACGTCGCGGCCGGGCAGCGCCAGCAGGTCGAAGGCGATCAGGCCGAGCGCGACCCCGGTGGCGGCGGCGCGGGCCCGGCGGGTGCGCAGCAACTCGCCGAAGGCGAACCGGCCGTCGCGCCAGGCGACCAGCTCGGCGTCCAGCACCAGGCCCTCCGGCAGCCGGGCGACGGCTGCGGCGATCGGCGGGAACTCGGGGGCGAGGTCGCGGCCGCCGCGGGACTGGAGGTACGCGGGCCGCCCGCCCCGGGCGAAGGCGACGCAGCGGAAGCCGTCCAGCTTCAGCTCGTACTGCACGCCCCCGCCGCCCAGGCCGTCGGCGGGCGGGACGGCGGCCACGGCGGCCGGGCGCATCACCTCGACGGGCGGGTGCAGCACCTGGGCCGGCCGCGCTCCTTCCGCCCGCCTCGTCGGCGGTGACCCCGTCGGCGGAGGCGCCGCCGGTGCGCCGGGCAGCGGCCGGGCCCGCTCCGGGTCCAGCAGCGGGGCGAGCAGGTCGCCGTGGGCGGCCAGCCGGTCGGGCACCTCGGCGAGGGTGAAGACCAGGTCCCGCTCGTCGGCGGCCCGTTCCAGCTCCGCCCAGGCCAGCGGGGTGGAGACGGTCGGCAGCGGCCTGGCCCGCAGGGTGTACGGCGCGGCGGTGGTCTTCTTGGCGTTGTTCTGCGACCAGTCGACCAGCACCCGGCCCCGGCGGCGGGCCTTGGCCATGGTGTGCACCACCAGCTCCGGGTGCTCGGCCTCCAGGGCGGCGGCCAGCGCCTTCGCGTACCCGGAGACCCGGGCGCTCGGCGCGGGCTCGATCGGGACCAGCAGGTGCAGGCCCTTGGAGCCGGAGGTCTTCACCCAGGCCGTCAGGCCGTCCGCCGCGAGCCGCTCGCGCAGCAGCAGCGCGACCGTGCGGCAGGTGAGCACGTCGGCGCCCTCGCCGGGGTCCAGGTCCAGCACCAGCCGGTCGGCGAGGGCGGGTCGGGCCGCGTGCCACTGCGGGACGTGCAGTTCCAGGCAGCCCAGGTTGGCGACCGCCAGCAGCGCCGCGCCGCTCTCCAACACCACCTGGCGCAGCTCGCCGGTGTTGCTCGGCACGTCGACCGTGCGCACCCAGTCCGGGGTGCCGGGCGGCGGGTTCTTGGCGACGAACACCTCCGCCTCGACGCCGTCCGGGCAGCGGAGGAAGGAGACCGGGCGGTCGCGCAGGTGCGGGAGCAGCGCGGCGTGCACGGCGGCGTAGTAGCGCAGCACCTCGCCTTTGGGCGTGCCGGTGCGCGGGTAGTACACCTTGTCGAGGTGGGAGAGGGCGAGGGTGCGCCCGTCCACCGTCATCTGCGGCACGGTCCGCCTCCGATGCCTCCGATGCCTCCGGTGGGGTGGCCCCGCTGTCAGTCTGCCCCGGTCCGGCGGCCACCGCCTCGGCGCCGCCGCTCCGGGCCGTCCGCGACCGCGGACCGCCTCACCCCCGTGGGCGGACGGCCGGCCGGGGCGCGCCCGGGTAGGTGCCGAAGTACCAGCGGTTGCCCTCCGGGTCGGCGGCGGCGAAGTCGCGCGAGCCGTAGTCGGTCTCGTACAGCCCGGTGGTGATCCGGGCCCCGGCGGCCACCGCGCGGGCGTGCACGCCGTCCGGGTCGGCGGTGACCACGTAGGCGGTGAAGCCGCCCGGCCGGCCCGGCCACGGTTCGGCGTCCTCGGGTGTCGGACGGTCGGAGCCGAGCATCACGCCGCCGCCCTCGGGCCAGGCGAGTTCGGCGTGCGCGACGAACTCGCCCTCGCCGTAGGTGACGACCTCCTGGAAGCCGAAGGCGTCGACCAGGAAGCGGATCAGGGCCCGGGCGTCGGTGGCGCGCAGGTTGGGCCAGACCTGCGGGGCGGGGGTCTCGGTGGTGTCCATCGCTCGCTCACTCCTCGGGAGGTGCGGGTGGCCGGGCCGGGAGCCGGGCCGGTCGCGTTCTCCTCCACTCTGCGGCCGCGCCCCGGGCCCCGCCTCGAAGGTCGCGCGGACTCGCCCGCTCCGGCTGCGCGGGGTCGCGGGCGGAGGCGGGATTGCTTATGGTGAGGGCGCGGTCACAGCCCCCTTCCGCCCCGACGGCGGGAGCCCGGGAGCACCGCCAGGGGGATGCGGGGGGATCCGGCGGGGGGAACCACCGACGAAGGAGTCCCCGTGACCAAAGCCCGAGACATCATGCACACCGGTGCCCAGTGCATCGGCGCTCACCAGACGCTCGCCGAGGCCGCGCGGATGATGCGCGACAAGCACGTGGGCGCGCTGCCGATCTGCGGCGACGACCAGAAGCTCAAGGGCATCATCACCGACCGCGACATCGTGCTGCGATGTATCGCGGAGGGCAAGGACCCGGCCACGATGACGGCCATCGAACTGGGCGGCCACCTGCACTGCGTACGCGCCGAGGACAGCATGGAGGCGGTGCTGCGCAAGATGGAGCAGCACCAGATCCGGCGCATCCCGGTGATCGACGGGGACCGGCTGGTGGGCATGATCAGCGAGGCCGACCTGGCGATGGGCCACCGCGAAGGCCAGCGGCTGACCGATCAGCAGATCATCGAATTCATGGACAGCGTGTACCTGAAGCACTGACCGGCTGACACCCCGACCGGCCCGCCCGCCCCGTTTCCGCCCTGCCCGGCCCCGCCCCGCCCGCTCCGGTGACCGGCCGGCCCCCCGTACCGGCCGGGCCCTTCGAGCGTGCCGGGCGGGGCAGCGGTGCGTCTTGTACGAATGCGCACGCCTCAGCTCCCGGAGCCCCCTGGGTCCAGGACGGTGCTGGTCACCCGCCCGCTGACCCGGTCGGTGACCCGCTCGGCGGGCCCGGGCAAGGCGGCGGCGGTGCGCCGGGCGGCCAGGAACGCGCGCGGCGAGCAGCCGACCATGGCGCGGAAGGTCCGGTCGAGGTGGGACTGGTCGTAGTAGCCGCAGCGCGTGGCCAGGTCGGCGCCGGTGGGCCGGTGCCCGGAGCGGTGATCCCCGGAGGGGTGGTCCTCGTGCGCGGTCAGGGCGTTGAGGGTGCGCTGGAGCCGGAGGATGCCGGCCGCCTGCTTGGGGGCCAGCCCGAGGTGCTCGCGGAAGCGCAGCTCCAGTCGGCGGCGGCTCCACCCGGTGCCCTCGACCAGGGTGCCGATCGGCACCAGCCCGTGTGAGTGCCGCAGTTGCCGCCAGACCCAGTGCACGGACGGGTCCCAGTCCGGCCCGTACGCGAACAGCGCGCCGAAGTACCCGTCCAGCATGGCGAACCGGGCCGGCCAGCTCGGCGCGTGGGCCAGCCGGTCGGTCAGCGCCCGCAGCCGCGGGCCCAGGACGTCCCCGGCCTCGGCCCAGTGCCCGCCGAGCTCGCCGGCCAGCGGCCCGAACGCCCGGAACGCGCCCTGCGGGGTGAGCGAGACGGCCAACCCGTGCAGCGCGCCCGCGTGTTCGGCGACCGTCGCGGTGCGGCGCAGCCCGGCCGCGACCGAGCCGAAGGAGGCCGCGGCCGCGGGGGAGACGGCGTCGGTGAGGCTCATGGTGCCCTCGAAGGCGAGCGCCACGGTGACCACGTCCGTCGGCACCTCCAGCCGCCGGAGCGGCTGCCGCAGCGCCAGCCGGTAGCCCCGGTAGCCGAGCACGTACCCGCGCAGCGGCGCGGCCGGCGCGCCGAGGACCGCCCCGGGAGGGGTGTTCCGGATCATCGCAACTCCCCAGCTCGGTCCGGCGGGTGACACGCGCACGGGCCATCGTAGGCGGCACCGCCCGGCCCCCGGGAGGGCCCGGGCGGTGCGGGGCGTCTCAGGAAGCGGAATCCGGTTTCTTGCCAGCCGAGATGGGGGCAGACTGGCGGGCATGGGAAAGCAGTACGAAGCCATCGACGGTCGGCTGCGCCGGTTCATCGAGCGCCAGCCGGTCTACTTCGTGGCCACCGCCCCGCTGGCCGCCGACGGGCACGTCAACCTCTCGCCCAAGGGCCGGTCAGGGACGCTCGCGGTGATCGACGAACTCACCCTCGCCTACCTGGATTTCGGCGGCTCGCAGGCCGAGACGGTCGCCCATCTGCGGGAGAACGGCCGGATCACCCTGATGTGGTGCGCCTTCGAGGGCCCGCCGACCGTGGTGCGGGTGCACGGGCGCGGGGAGCCGGTGTTCCGGGACGACCCGCGGTTCGCCGAACTGCTCGGCCACTTCGACCCGTCCGCCGACGGATCCGGGCTGCGGGCGATCGTGCTGGTCAGGGCGGAGCGGGTCAGCGACTCCTGCGGGTACGCGGTGCCGTTCATGGACTACCGGGCCGACCGCGACCTGCACGCCCAGTACTTCGACCGGAAGGACGAGGAGGAGTTCGGCGCCTACTGCGAGCGCAAGCCGCTGGTCGGCAGCAGCATCGACGGGCTGCCGGCCGTTCCGCTGCCGCTCCCGCCCCGGCCGTCCTGACCGGCCCGTTCCACCGGGGTGGCCGGGATCCGGGGGCCGAGGGGCCGGGAGCCGAGGGGTCGGGATCCGGGGCTCCGGCCGGGAACGCGACGAGGCCGCCGCGCCCCGGGTGGGGTGCGGCGGCCTCGTGGCCTACGTCCTACTTGCTCAGACCGGCCTTGACGGAGCAGACCGGCCAGGCGCCGGGGCCCTGGGCGGCGAGGACCTTCTCGCCGATGGCGATCTGCTGGTCCTTGGAGGCCTGGTGGGCCTGCGCGGCGTAGGCGGTGCCACCGAAGGCGGCCCAGGTGCTCTGGGTGAACTGCAGGCCGCCGTAGAAGCCGTTGCCGGAGTTGATGGCCCAGTTGCCGGTCGCCTCGCAGGCGGCGACCTTGTCCCAGACCGTGGCCGGCGCGGCGGAGGCGCTGGTGGCCGTGACGAGGCCGGCCACGGGCAGGGCGGTGATCGCCCCGGCCATCAGAGCCATCCGGACGCGGTTGCGGCGCTTCGGGGTGGCAGTGGTGGTGGCAGCGGCGGTCTCGTTACGGAAGGTCATGGAGTTCCTTTCGGAGGGGTCTGCGAGCGCGCGGAACCAGGCCCTCGGAAGGCCGTCGGTTTCGGGGACACGTCACTCGCGTGGTCCTGCACCGTTCTGCCCGGGGGCGGTTGGCCCGGCCGGAGCGGATCGCTCGGTGCAACGGGTTCGAAGTTACGGGGGTGGACGGGGCGGTTTCAAGGATCCGAAGGTTTAGCCACGTCAGAGGGGTGTTACCGCGCGTAAGGATCAAGGAAATGTGGCGATTTCGCCCGATTTGCCACCATTTCCAAGATCAAATAGCCCCGGGAAGTGGCCCGCGCCACTCCCAACCCGCCCCGGAACCGGTGTGAGGCCGCCCACACGGTCGACAGCGTGTGACGGTCGGCCAGCCGCCGGTGCCGGTTCCGCCGCCGCGGCCGCCCGCCCGGGTGGCCCGCGCCACAGCCCTCACCCGGAGTGCCCCCTGCCGTCACTCCCGGTGGCGGGCATAGCCTCGGCCCCATGAGCAACGACAGCGATGCAGCGGACACGGCGGACGCGGGAGAGGCGGCCGCCGGTGCGGGAGGGGCGGCCGACGCCGGTGCGGGACGGGCCGCCGCGGCGGGGGTGCCGATCGGCGCCGAGGAGCACGAGGCCGCGGCCGCGCCCGCGGGCTTCGAGCTGGGCACCGACGGCCCCAGCGTGGTGCTGGCCGGCCTGGACGGCTCCGACTCCTCCTGGCGCGCCACCGCCTACGCCGCCGGACTGGCCCGCCGGCAGGGCGCCGTCCTCGCGGTGGCGTACGTCCAGCCGATCCTCGGCGCCGCGACCGCCCTGGCCGGGGCCGCGGTGGAGGAGACCACCCAGGAGATCGCCGAGGAGCTGCTGGCCGCCCTGCGCGAGGCCGAGCACCGGGTGCGCGAGGTGTGGAAGGTGGAGTGGCGCTTCCTGACCATGCGCGGCGACCCGTACACCGGCCTCGCCAAGCTCGCGGACGAGCTGCGCGCCGACGCCGTGGTGGTCGGCGTCTCCGAGCAGGCCGGGCACAAGGTGATCGGTTCGGTGGCGGTCCGGCTGGTCAAGGCGGGCCGCTGGCCGGTCACCGTCGTCCCATAAGGCGTGTGCCCCCAGCCTGAGGCGCGTGCCCTGAGCTGCGTGCCCCGGGCCTGAGCTGCGTGCCCCGGGCCTGAGGTACGTGCCCGGCCCGGGGCCGGGTAGCCGCCCGAAGGGGGCCGGAGCGGCGGCCGGTAGGGTGCGTGACCATGACGGACACGCGGGGCACGCACCCCTCCGAGCCCGCCCACCCGACCGGCAGTGACCTGCACCTCGACCTCCCCGCCACCGGGGGCCGGCGTGCCGCGCTGATGACGGCCCTGCGCGAGGCGATCCGCAGCGGCAGACTGGCCCCCGGCACCCGGCTGCCGCCCTACCGCGCCCTCGCCACCGACCTCGGCCTGGCCCGCAACACCGCCGCCGAGGCCTACGCCGAACTCGTCGCCGAGGGCTGGCTCACCGCCCGGCAGGGCTCCGGCACCACCGTCGCCGAACGCGCCGAACCCGTCCCGAGCGGCCGGGCCCGTCGGCCCTCCCGCCGCCCCGGCCCCACCCACGACCTGCGCCAGGGCCAGCCCGACGCCTCCTCCTTCCCGCGCACCGCCTGGCTCGCCGCCGCCCGCCGGGCCCTCACCGCCGCCCCCAACGAGGCCTTCGGACCCGGCGACCCCCAGGGCCGGCGCGAACTGCGCACCGTCCTCGCCGACTACCTCGCCCGCGCCCGGGGCGTGCGCACCGACCCCGACCGGATCGTGGTCTGCTCGGGCTTCGCCCACGCGCTGCGGCTGCTCTTCGACGGTGCCGCGCCCGTCCTGCCGCCCGCCGAGCACGGCCCGCTGGCCGTCGAGGCGTACGGGCTGGGCTTCCACCGCGGGCTGCTGGCCGCCGCCGGCGTCACCACCGTTCCGCTGCCGATCGACGAACGGGGCGCCCGGACCGGCGAGTTGGCGAACCACCCGGACGTCCGGACGGCGCTGCTCACCCCCGCCCACCAGTTCCCCACCGGCGGCCCACTGCACCCTGGGCGCCGCGCCGCCGTGGTGGACTGGGCGCGCGGGCGCGGCGGGCTGGTCCTGGAGGACGACTACGACGGGGAGTTCCGCTACGACCGCCAGCCGGTCGGCGCCCTCCAGGGGCTCGACCCCGAACGGGTGGTCTACCTCGGCAGCGCCAGCAAGAGCCTCACCCCCGCGCTGCGGCTCGGCTGGATGGTGCTGCCCGACCACCTGGTGGACCGGGTGCTCGCCGCCAAGGGCGAGCGCGAGGGCTGGGCCAGCGCCCTCGACCAGCTGACCCTCGCCGAGTTCGTCGACTCCGGCGGCTACGACCGGCACGTGCGCCGGATGCGCCGCCGCTACCGCGAGCGCCGGGACGAGCTGGTGGCCGCCCTCGCGGCCCGCGCCCCGCACGTCGAGGTGTCCGGCATCGCGGCCGGCCTGCACGCGGTGCTGCGCCTGGAGCCGGGCACCGAGCGCTCGGTGCTCAAGGCCGCCGCCTACCGGGGCCTGGCCGTCGAGGGGCTCGCGGACTACCGGCACCCGGCGGTCGGGGAGGAGGCGATGCCCGCCGTCGACGGCCTGGTGGTCGGCTACGCCACGCCGCCGGACCACGCCTACCCGGCGGCGCTCGGCGCGCTCTGCGACATCCTGCCGCCGTGCGGGTGAGGGCCGCCCCCGGGAGCAGCGGCGAAGGATAGGCCCCCGGGTGCGCCCGTGGGGGCGGAACGAGAGCGGCCGGTGCGGGGTGTCCGCTCGCCGCTCCTGCGTCGGTACGGACCCGGGCCGAGGAGCACAACCCCGGCGGAGGCGGGGCCTACGCTCCTTGGTCATGCGCAGAACACATCCGCGTCGCGCCGCGCTCGCCGCGTGTCCGGCCCTCGTCGTCGGTCTGCTCCTCTCCGCCGCCCCTGCCGCCCGGGCCGACGGACAACTGCCCCTCACGGCCGTCTCCGACAAGCAGACGACGGTCCGGGGGAGCGAGTTCACCGTCACCCTGACGCTCACCAACCCGTACGACACCCCGATCCAGTTCGTCTACCAGAGCGTCCAGGAGACCTACGCCACGAGTCTGGAGACCGGGCTGAAGTTCACCGCGACCGCCTGCGGCACCCAGACCAACGGGTGCAGTGACAACGTCCACGGCGGCATCGCCCGCTACAACGTCCCACTCGCCCCCGGTGCCAGCAGCGCCTTCACGGTGACGTACGCCGTCGCCCCCGATTCGGCCTGCGGTCCCGGCACCCGGATCGACCTCTACTCCTACCTGTACTACGAGTACAAGGGCGGTGAGGCCAACAACTCGGGCATCGTCGGCGTCCCCGGCACCCAGGTCGCCTGCGCCTGACCCGCCCGCCTCGACCGGCCTTCCTCACCGGCCTGGTCCGCCTGACCCGGCTGACCCGAATGGTCCGACCGGCCCACCGGTGTCATCGGCGGAGCGCCACAGGCGCGCACCGTCCTCTCCGGCGCAGACGCCCACCGCACGCCCCCCGTTCACCCGTCAGGTGCCGGCCTCCCCCGTGCCGGCACCTGACGGGCCGTTCGCGTTTCCCGTGGTCGGCCGCGGGGAGCGGCGGTCGGAGCCCGGCGGCGCGCGGGTGTCCGAACCGCCGGGACGGTGCGTCGGGTTGACGCCGGACGGTGGTCTCAGGGCCGTCCGGCCGGGCCCCGACCGGGGTGGAAAGGCCGTTGGCCGCAGGGGGATCGCCGGGGCGAACGGATGTTCCCGGAGTTTGTGGGGAGATGGGGGCGGACCGGGCAAGATTCACCCTATCGGGGGGTAGTGAGCCTTCGTTCGGGCTCCGTCGGGTCCTGATGATCTAGGGTTCCGGGTGGGCCGCCGGGAGACGGTGGTCGCCTTCTCGCGTAAATCGCCAACGCCCCCACCGATAAACGGATCTGATGATCCGTCATGGCATGCGTCAGGGCGGGCCGCTGTGCCCCTGGACGTGTGACCCGATCACAGGAATGGAGAGCCCTGCCGATGACCGTGGACACGAGCCCGGAGGCAGTGCAGGCCAAGCAGCAGAGCCTTGCGACGGCTGCTGCCCGGAACCTTGCCACCACGACCAAGTCCGCACCGCAGATGCAGGAGATCACCTCCCGCTGGCTGCTCAAGGTGCTCCCCTGGGTCCAGGCGGCCGGTGGCGCCTACCGCGTCAACCGTCGGCTCACCTACGCCGTGGGCAACGGGGTGGTGGAGTTCATCAAGACCGGCTCCCAGGTCCGGGTGATCCCGGCCGAGCTGGGCGAGCTGGCCCTGCTGCGCGGCTACGAGGACGAGGACGTCCTCACCGCCCTGGCCGACCGCTGCCAGCAGCGGGACTTCGGCCCCGGCGAGGTGCTCACCACCCAGGGCGAGGCCGCCGACAAGATCTTCCTGATCGCGCACGGCAAGATCAACAAGATCGGCACCGGCAAGTACGGCGACGACACCGTGGTCGGCGTGGCCGGCGACGGCGACCGCTTCGGCGACGACGCGCTGCTGAACCCGGACGCCGTCTGGGAGTTCACGGCCAAGACCGCCACCTCCGGTGTCGCCCTGACGCTGACCCGGGCGGACTTCGCCGCCATCCGGGACAACGCGCCCAGCCTCCAGGAGCACCTCCAGGGCTTCCTGGCCCTGCCGCTCCAGGCGCAGAACGAGCGCGGCGAGGCCGAGATCGCCATGTCGGCCGGCCACCACGGCGAGTACGAGCTGCCCGGCGCCTTCGTGGACTACGAGCTCAAGCCGCGCGAGTACGAGCTGAGCGTCGCGCAGACCGTCCTGAAGGTCCACACCCGCGTCGCGGACCTGTACAACCAGCCGATGAACCAGACCGAGCACCAGCTGCGGCTGACGATCGAGGCCCTGCGCGAGCGCCAGGAGCACGAGATCGTCAACAACCCGGAGTTCGGCCTGCTCAACAACGCCGACTTCGACCAGCGCATCCAGACCCACTCCGGCCCGCCCACCCCGGACGACCTGGACGAGCTGCTCAACCGCCGCCGCGACCCCGACTACCTGCTCGCCCACCCGCGGACCATCGCCGCGATCGGCCGGGAGTTCAACGCCCGCGGGCTGTACCCCACCCACGTCGACCTCGGCGGGCAGCAGGTGCCGGCCTGGCGCGGGGTGCCGATCCTGCCGTGCAACAAGATCCCGATCACCAAGGAGAACACCAGCTCGATCCTGGTGATCCGTACCGGTGAGGACAACCAGGGCGTCATCGGCCTGCACCAGACCGGCCTCCCGGACGAGTACCAGCCCTCGCTGTCGGTCCGATTCATGGGCATCGACGAGAAGGCGATCATCTCGTACCTGGTCAGCGCCTACTACTCGGCCGCCATCCTGGTGCCGGACGCGGTCGGCGTGCTGGAGAACGTGGAGATCGCCCACCGCCGCAGCTGAGCGCGCAGAACGGTGAGCGCGGGCCGTTACCGGTCGGCTCGATGATCGTTTGACCTGATGACGGACGGCCCGCCCCCTGAAGGCGGGCCGTCCGCCTGACCGTGTCTGATCACTTCTGGTCGTACCCGATGGAACTTCCGTCGGGAACGCGACCGTACTCGACCTTTCCGCCCGTTCCGTCCGTTCTGCCCGTTCCCTCGCGGCCGGTCGGCCCGAGCCCGTTCCGTCCTCCCCGGACGATCCGAGAGGTGTGTGGAGCCCATGCCCCAGCGTCGGCAGATCTGCCGGATACCGTCCGGCGTCGCTGGGGGTGCGGCCCCCGGGCGGCGGGTACGGCTGATCGGCGCGGCGGCCGGCGTGGTCGCGATCTGCGCACTGGTCGGCGGTGCGACCGCGTCCGGCGCCGGGCATCCCGGGGGGTACCCGCACGGCCCGGTGGTGGACGTCTGCGTGTGCGACGAGACCGACCTCTCGATGTCGGTGCGGCCGGGCGGACAGGTGACCGTCGGCGTGGACGTGGACGTGGACGTCCAGGTCGGCGTCGGCGCCGCGCCGGGCGTCGGTCCGGGGCACCACGGGCCCAAGCCCCCGCACGGGCACCACCCCTGCCGCACACCCAAGCCCGCCCCGAAGCCCACCGCGCCGCACTTCCCCTCGCCCCAGTTCCCCTCGGCGCACTTCCCGGCGCCGTCCGTCTCGGCGTCGTCCTTGTCCTCGCCGCCCTTCTCCTCGCCCTCGCGTCCGGCGGGGCTGCGGAGCGAGCCCGGACGGCCGGTCGAGGGGCAGGGTGGCCCCGGGCAGCTCGGGCCGGGCCACGACGACGGCGATGACGACGAGTACGACGACGGGTACGGCGACGACGAGTACGGCGACCACGGCTGGCACCACCATCACCATCACCACCACCATCCGTGCCCGAGCCCCAGTCCGAGCCCGAAGCCCACACCGAGCCCGACGCCGACCCTCACCCACACGCCCAGCCCGACGCCCACTCCGACGCCAACTCGGACTCCGACCCGCACCCCCACACCGACCGCCACGCCGTCGCCGACTCCCACGCCGTCACCGACTCCGAGCCCCACGCCGAGTCCGAGCGCGACTCCGAGCCCCACGCCGAGCGCGAGCCCGAGTCCGAGTCCGAGCGCGAGTCCGAGTCCGAGCCCTACCGCCACGTCGTCGCCGACCTCACCGTCTCCCAGCCCGACGCCGTCCCCCAGCCCGTCGCCCGCGTCGCCCGCACCTTCGGCGTCCCCGGCTCCTTCGGTCCCGCCCTCCGTGCCGCCGTCGGCACCCGCTCCGGGGCCCTCCCCGGCCGCCCCCGCGCCGGCGTCCCCGGCCCCGGCGGCGCCCGCCCCCGCACAGGCCCCGCCGCTCCCCGTTCCGGCGGCTCCCGCGCAGGCGGTCCCGAGCCCGGCCGCGCCCGGTCCGGCGGCCCCCAGCCCCGCGGCCTCGCCGAGTTCGGCCCGTCCGAGCCCGCTGTGGCCGACCCCGTCGGCGCAGCCGGTGTTCCACGCCCCCAGGGCGAAGCCCGCCCCCATGGCCCGGCAGCACCAGGGCACCTCGATGACCACCATGCTGCTGGTGATCATGGTCCCCGGTGTGCTCGCGGCGGCGGCCCTGCGCCCGGGCCGTGGTGGCCGAGGACGCGGCGGCCGTTCGGGCCCGTCCTGACCGTCCCCTGAGGGCCCGCCGACCGGTTCCCGGTCGGCGGGGGCCCGCCCTACCGCGCGGTCCCGAACCGAACCGAACCCGAGCGGGCCGAAGCGGTCGGGGGCCGCCCCCTTGAGCTTTCCGTTCCGTCACAAGCCAAGCCAGAGAAGGGAGTTCCCATGTCCGAGTGGGTGGCGTTGATCATCGCCATGGCGTCGGCCTGTGCCGTCGTGATGGCGGTGGTGGTGCTGAGGCAGCGCCGACCGATCGAGGAGAGTGCCGACGAGACCCCGGATGTCATCGAGTACATCACGATGATGATCGGGGTGGTCTACGCGATCGTCCTCGGTCTCGCCATCGCGGGTGTCTGGGAGGCGCGCGGCGCCGCCCAGGACGACCTGTTCCGCGAGGCGCAGTCGCTGCGCGAGATCAGCGACCGTGCGGTGATCTACCCGGCGGAGTTCCGCGACCAGGTCCGGGCCGACGTGGACACCTACGTCTCGTACGTGGTGAACACCGAGTGGTCCTACATGCAGGAGACCGGTGGCATCACCGAGAAGGGCGACCAGCTGCTCCAGAAGCTCCAGAACGACATCGCCACCCGCTCGCCCGCCTCCGACCTGGAGTCGCAGGGCTACCAGCCGATCATGGACCGGGTCAGCCAGGCGTCCGAGTCCCGCAACTCGCGCGGACAGAACGCCGGGCCGACGATGCCCGGGGTGGTCTGGTTCGGCCTGATCGGGGGTGCGGTGGTGACCGTCGGCATGCTCTTCGCGCTCCAGATCCGGCGTACGCCGAGGGAGTTGACCCTGGCGCTCTGCTTCAGCGTGCTGATCGCCTTCCTGCTGTTCATGATCTGGGACTTCGACAACCCCTTCTCCCGGAGCGTCTCGGTGACCACCCAGCCGTTCGAGGACCTCTTCCCCTCGCTCAACCTCGGCGGCTGAGCCGGTCTCCGGCCGCTGCTCGCCGGTCGCGGGCCGTTGCTTGCGGGCCGTCGGCCGCAGGGCGGATCCGGGCAGATGATCTTCGGATAATCTTGCCCGGATCGTCGGGGGTCGGCCCCCGGCGGCGAGAACGAGGAGATCGTCAGCAGTGTCCGACCCGACGCCGGATCTCGGCGCCCACTTCCCGCCGGCCCGCCCGGAGCGCGCCTGGTGGTGGCTGCCCGCCTCGGAACGGCTCCGGCGGAAGAAGCAGCGGCGGGCCTGGGAGGACTACCGGGAGCGCTACCGCAAGGAGGACCACGCCAAGGCCCAGCGGCGCAAGCGCGCCCGGGACGAGGGCGCGGACTGCTGCGTCGACGGCTGCTGCGAGTTCGCCGACCCCTGCCTGATCGCCCTGATCCCGGTGATGATGGCCTCCGGTGTCCGGTTCGCCCTCACCGGGGCGCGCGGTCGCCGGGCGGCCGATCCGTCCGCCCCCGCCCCGCGCGGGTTCGCGGCCGGGGTGCTGTACGGCGCGGTGCGCTACTACCGCGCCGAGGTCAGCCCCCGCCGTCCGGCCTGCTGCCCGTACACGCCGTCCTGCTCGACCTACGCGGTGCGGGCGCTGCACCGGCACGGTGCGCTGCGCGGGGCCCGGCTGACCGCCGGGCGGCTGCTGCGCTGCCGCCCGGGCGCGGGCGGGGCGGACCCGGTGCCGCCGCGCTGAGCCGCGGCCGGCCGGGTCGCGACGGCCGAGCCCGGGACGGGAAGACCGCGGATGGCCCGCGCGGAGTCTCCGCGCGGGCCATCGCTCATTCCTGACGAAGCGTGACGAAACGTCAGCGAAGGCTGCTGTCCATCGAGTTGAGCATGGTGCCGGAGGCGTCGTCGTTCTCCAGGGAGAAGGCGAACAGCCCGCCCAGGCCCTTGGCCTTGGCATAGGCCCCGCGCGCCTGGACGGCCTGCGGGGTGTCGCCGGTCCAGAAGTTGGTGCCGTCGTAGACCCAGCTGCTCTCGGTGACCGGGTCCCAGTGGGTCTGGGCCGCGGTCGGGTTGAGCTCCTTCCAGGCGGCCAGGCCGGCCTCCTGGCTCAGCGGCTTCTTCGCCGTCGGGCCGGTCGCGCTCTGGTACAGGCCGTAGTTGGAGCCGGCCGGGACGCCGGTCCAGCCGCGCCAGTAGAACGGGATGCCCAGCACGATCTTGTTCGCGGGGAAGCCGCCGGGGATGCCGTACTCGGGCAGGCCGGTGGTGTACGCGGCGAGCGTGGTGTCCACGTTGTACTTGCGGGTGCCCGGGGTGATCGGCGTGGTCGGGTCGGCCGGGCTGTCGTGCAGCGGGTCCTGGTGGTTGGTCGGGCCGGTGGCGTCCCACGCGCCGTGCATGTCGTAGGACATCACGTCCGCGTAGTCCAGGTAGGCGCCGATCTTGTCGGTCTCCAGCTGGGCGACCTTGTCCTGGCCGCTGGGCAGTGCGGCGGTCAGCAGGTAGCGCTTGCCCTGGGCGGCGCCGAGGGCGTCCAGCTGGGTGCGGAACTCCTTGAGCAGCAGGGTGTAGTTCTGCTTGTCGGCCGCGGAGTAGTGGTTGCCGGTGTGGCCGCCGGCCGAGCCCGGGTACTCCCAGTCGAGGTCGACGCCGTCGAAGAGGCCCGCCGCCGAGGCCGCGCCGCCGGAGGCGTCACCGGCCACGCCGGTCGGCAGGTTCCCCTTGAGGAACATGTCGACGCACGAGGAGACGAAGGCCTTGCGGGAGGAGTCGGTGGCCGCCGCGTCGGAGAAGTACTTGGAGTACGTCCAGCCGCCGATCGAGATGGTGAACCGCAGGTTCGGGTACTTGGCCTTCAGCTGGCGCAGCTGGTTGAAGTTGCCCTTGAGCGGCTGCTCCCAGGTGTCGCTGCTGCCGTCCACGCTGGTGGCGGAGCTGTAGTCGGCCTGGTAGTCGGCGTAGGCGTCGCCCGCGCCGTCACCGGCGTTCGGGTTGGACTCGTTGGCCGAGTCGGAGGCCTTCACCGCCTGGAAGCAGGTGAACTTCGTCGGGTCGATGTTGGCGAACGCGTAGTGGACGACGTCCAGCTTGCCCGCCGCGCCGCTGGTGTCGACGTTCTTGGCGTTGTACGCGTTCTCGTAGACGCCCCACTGGTCGAAGTAGGCGGAGCGGATCGGCTGCTGGGCGGGGGCGGCCGCGGTCGTGGTGCTCACCGGCGCGGACTGGGCGGAGGCGTGGCTGCCGGAGTAGCCCTGGACGCTGAAGGTGTAGCTCCTGCCCGGCAGCAGCGAGCTGACCGCGACGGAGGTGCCCATCGAGGTGGCGACGAGCTGGCCGTTGGACCACACCTTGTAGGCGACCGGGCCGTCGCCGCTGGTGAGGGTGGACGGCTGCCAGGTGAGCACCACCGCGTTGGAGGTGGTCCTGGTGACCGCGAAGCCGGTCGGGGTGGTGACCTTGCCGTCCCCGGCCGGGCCGCTCGCGGTGGCCGTCGGGGTCGGGGTGGTGGTCGTGGGGGTGCCCGTGGGGCTGCCGGTCGCCGTCGGGCTCCCGGTGGGGCTGCCGGTGGCGGTGGGGCTCGCGGTGGCCGTCGGGCTGGCCGTGGCGGTCGGGCTGCCGGTGGCCGTCGGGCTGGTGGACGAGGTGGGGCCGGCCGGGCCGGTCAGCGTGAGGTCGTCCGCGTAGTAGGTGCCGGTGCCGTACCAGCCGTGGGTGAAGACCGTGACGGAGGTGGTGGTGGCACCGGTGGTGAAGGTGGTGCTCAGCTGGTTCCAGCCGGTCGCGCCCGGCGTCCAGGCCGAGGAGTTGACGCCGGTGCCGGTGGCGCCCAGGTAGACGTAGCTGCCCTGCACCCAGCCGGCCAGGGTGTACGTGGTGTTCGGCTGGACGGTGACGGTCTGCTGGCACTGCGCGGTGTCGCCGGCCGAGGCGGCGCCGGCGAGCGCGCGGCTCCCTCCATGCACCGGGGTGGTGACGACCGAGCCGTTGGAGCAGGTCCAGCCGGCCAGGGTGCCGGTCTCGAAGTCGCCGTTGGTCAGCAGGTTGACCGGGGCGGCCGAGGCGGAACCGAAGGTGAGGGCGATGGCGGCGCCGCTGGTGGTCAGCGTGGCGGCCAGGGCCAGTGCGGTGGCTCTTCTGCGCTGGGCGGCCCGGCGGTCGGCGCGCTCCCCGGCGGGGTGGGCGGGCCGTGCGGGCGTGACGCGGTCGTGCATGCGGTGGGTCCTCCGGATGTGTGGGGGGTTCCGGCGGTGCGGTGGCCCGGGACGGGCCGAGGGGAGCCGGCCCGGGCGCGGTGGGGGCGCGCGGGCTGGTGACGCGTGCTGACGAGCGGTGTGCGGACGAGCGGAGTGCGGACGCGACGGGCGGCCGACCCGTGCACGTCACGACTGAACAGATTGGACTGGACCAATATTCGCCGTCAAGGGTGTCCGCCCGCTGGACCGTTCCCTGCCGGGTCGGCGGCGGCCCGGTAGGTTGGCCGGTACGAGCAGGCCCGTCGAACGGAGGACGCGCGATGGACAGCCAGGACTGGGACGACCGCTACGCCGCGAGCGAGCTGGTGTGGGGTGCCGCGCCCAACCGGTGGGTGGTCCGCGAACTGGCCGGGCGCACTCCCGGCCACGCGCTGGACCTGGCCGCCGGAGAGGGCCGCAACGCGATCTGGCTGGCCGCCCAGGGCTGGGAGGTCACCGGACTGGACTTCTCCGCCGTCGCCCTGGAGCGCGCCGAACGGCTCACCGCCGAGCTGCCCGACGAGGTCGCCGACCGGCTCACCTGGCGCCACGGCGACGCCCGCGCCTACGAGGCCCCCGCCGCCGGCTACGACCTCGTCCTGGTCGCCTACCTGCAGATCCCCGCCGCGGAGCGCCGGGCCGCGCTGCGCCGCGCCGCCGACGCGCTCAGCCCCGGCGGCACCCTGCTGGTCATCGGGCACGACCTGAGCAACCTCACCGAGGGGGTCGGCGGCCCGCAGGACCCGGCCGTGCTCTTCACCCCGGAGGACGTCCTGGCGGACCTCGCCGACCGCGGGCTGCGCACCGTCCGCGCCGAGCGGGTGCACCGGACGGTCGGCGGCGAGCCGGGCCACAAGGGCGCTGCGGGCGCCGAGAGCGGCGAGGGTACCGAGGCGAACGAGGGCGGCCGGGTCGCGGTGGACGCGCTGGTGCGGCTGGAGCGGAGCGGCGGATGACGGGCGGGGGCACCGGCGGGGCCTGCCGGACGGCTGCGCCCTGATCCGCCTGGCGGCGTACGACAACTGACAGTTCGTCAACTAGCTTGTGGGGCATGAGGACTCGCATGCTCCCGGCGGTCTTGGCTGCCGTCGTGCTCCTGGCCGGCTGCGGCAGCTCGGGCTCCGGTTCCGAGGAGGAGCCGGCGCCCGGACCGACGGGTGCGCCGTCGGCCGGCGGGTCGTCGACCGGCGCGGCCCCGAGCGGCACCTCCCCGAGTGGGGCCGAGCGCCGCGCCGACGGTGCCCGGCTGCTCTACCGAGCCGGGGGCGGCCACAGCGCGCAGAACCCGGCCTTCGCCCCGGACGGCCGCTCGGTGCTGCTGACCGAGTTCAGCGGGGGCTACAACAAGGGCGCCGCCGCCCTTGGCGTCCTGCCGCTGGACGGCGGCGCGCCGCGTACGGTGTTGGAGGATCCCGACAAGGCGGCCGTCAACCTCCCCGGCAGTAGCTGGAACGCCGCCGCCGACGCCTTCGCCTTCGCCACCGACCGGGAGTCCGGGCACGACGAGGTCTGGCTGATGAAGCCGGGCGGCGCCCCTGAGCGGGTGACCAGCCACGCCGACGGCAGCGGTTACAGCGAACCGAGCTTCTCCCCGGACGGCGAGTGGATCGTCTTCCAGCAGAGCTGGGAGCCGGAGCACGCCGCGGTGCACGACGACGCGGCCGAGCAGGACTCGCTCTGGAAGGTCCGCCGCGGCGGCGGCGCGCCCGTCCTGCTGGTGGACGGCCGGGGCACCGGATCCGACAACCGGCAGCCGAACTGGTCCCCGAAGGGCGACCGGATCGTCTTCCAGCGGCGGAGCGCGGGCCGCGAGGACTGGTCGCTGTGGACGGTGGACGCGGACGGCGGCGGACTGCGGCGGGTCACCGACGCGCCGGGCGAGCACACCGACCCGAGCTGGTCCCCGGACGGCCGCTTCCTGGTCTTCTCCTCCAACCTCGGCGACCTGCCGAACGCCCAGGTCTTCGTGGTGGACGCGGGCGGCGGCACTCCCGTCCGGGTGACCCGCGACGACACCGCCTACGACGGCGCGCCGAGCTGGTCCCCGGACGGGCAGTGGATCGCCTTCGAGTCCGCCCCGGGCGGCGAGGCCAACCCCGCCGCCCTCTGGCGCATCCAGGCCCCTGGAAACCGCTAGGCGGTGGTGATCGTCACCACCGAGTACTGGGCGACGGTCAGCGGCACGCTGACCGTCGCGCCGGTGACGGTGTACGGGACGGCCTTGGGCGCCGGGTCGGTGCCGTCCGGGCTCGCGACGGTGACGGCGGTGACGCCCGCCCCGGCCGGGAGGGCGTAGGAGAGCGTGCAGTTGGCGGGTGCGCTGCGGAACGCCGCCGGGGTGTCGCCGAAGTTGGTGAAGTTCACCAGGTGGACGACGGTGTCGGCGCCGAGCCGCCGGGCGTCCAGGAAGATCCGGCGGTCCCCGGCGAGGGTGACCGCCGGCGGGGCGGCCTGCTGGACGGCGGTGAGCAGCTGGTCCGCCGAGGCCTGGTCGGTCTTGGTGAGGTAGCTCAGCCCGGGCAGTGCCTTGACGTACCAACAGCTTCCGCTGCCGTAGGAGTTCCGCTTGCCGGTGGGAAGCGGGTCGGCCTTGCGCAGGCCGAGCACGTCGGAGAGCGCGAACTCGGTGCGCTGGCCGCCGAGTTCGTCCAGCGCGGTGGGTGCCGGGCCGGTGATCACGATGGTTCCGCCGGCCGAGACGAAGCCGCGCAGCAGCGCCGCCTCGGTGTCCGAGACCGCCTGGAGGTTGGGCAGCAGCAGCACCTTGAACCGGGCCAGGTCGTCGGCGGTCAGGCCGGGGCTGGACACCGTGTCGAACGGGACGTGGGCGTAGACCAGCGCCTTGACGGTTCCCCGGAACTCGCCGAGCCAGGGGAGCGAGGCGCAGCTCATCTGCGGGTCGTCGCCGCCCCACCAGTCGGCGATCCCGGCCGGGGCCTTGGCGTTGACGTACATCCCGTTGCCCTCGCCCGGGGCCACGTAGTCCCGGGACGGCGCCGAGTGGTAGACGCCGACCTGCGCGATCGAGGCCGGGTCGTAGAGCTTCGTCTGGTTGGTGCGCACGAAGCGGTACATCCGGGTGCGCATCGCCGCGTCCACGGTGTCGTTCTTGAACGGGGTCTTCACCTCGTACGGGTTGCAGCCGGCCGCGATCAGCTGGGACATCACCAGCGAGGCGTCGTCGGCCTGCCAGCCGTAGGAGAACGCCCAGGCCGGCTTGGTGCCGCTGGCGGCGCGGGCGTACTTGTACATGGAGATCAGGCAGACCCAGTCGGAGGCGGTGGCGTGCCGCATGCCGTCGTAGTTGCCGAGGATGTCCACCTCCCAGACCTGGCTGACGGCGCCGGGGGCCTGGCGCAGGTAGCCGCCGTCCAGGCCGATCGAGGTGGCGTAGCGGTAGTCCATCGACACGGTTTCGACGAAGGTGACCAGGTCGGGGTTGACCGAGCGGCCCGCGTCGGCGATGTCCAGCTGGAATTGGAGCAGGTTGCGGTGGCGCCACTCGACGTAGCGGCGGAAGGCCGGGTCGGCGAAGTTCGCGGCCGTGGGCAGGGCGAGGCCGGTGTCGGCCTTGAACGCGGCGGCGCCCCAGGTGGAGGCGTCGCACCAGGTCTGCACGCCGTCGAAGTAGATCGGGACGTCCGGCCAGATGCCGTCCACGCCGGTCGCGGCCACGCCCTTGATCCGCTTGAGGTAGTAGTCCCGCCAGGGCGAGTTGGGGCTGAGCCAGACGCTCTCGTCGCCCGGGTCGACCCAGACCACCACGCTGCCGTAGAACACGTTGGGCTTGCCGGCGAGGTCGCGCTGGACCCAGTTCTTGCCCTGGTCGTTCTTGTAGAAGGAGCGGCCCTTCTCACCGCCGGGGGAGATCAGCTCCAGCGACGGGTAGTACATGACGACCTTGAGGCCGGCGGCGTGGGCCAGGCCGGTGAACTGCTTCACCTCGGCCATGTGCGCGGCGAACTGGGCGTCGGTGAGCCAGTCGGAGAGCAGGGTGTCCAGCTCGATGACGCTGACCTCCTGCGCCTTGAGGGCGTCCACGGCGCTCTGCATGTCGGCGGGCTCGTTGAAGGTGCCGTCGGCGATGCGGGCGTAGCGGGCCCAGTCCGGCCAGGTCTGCGCGGCGGTCCCGGGGGCGGCGGCCAGGTGGGAGGTGGGCCACTGGCCCTGGTACTCCGAGTTTCCGTAGTCCTCGGCCGCGGCCGGTGCGGGCGGCGGCCCGGCGGCCCAGGCGGCGCCGCCGTTCAGCAGCCGGACGGTGGCCAGCGCGCCGCCGGCGCCGAGGCCGGCCCGGAGCAGTCTGCGGCGGCCGAGGCGGGATCCCCCCGGGCGTTCGGGGGTGGTGTGCTGTTCGGTTCCTTCGTGCTGCTCGGGCATGGTGGTCCCCCCAGCGTGAGCGGGCCGGCGCGGGTCGGCCTGGCCCGGGAACGGTCGTGAGCACTGCGAGTGGTGAGCACGGTGGATCGTGGGCACTGCGAGTGGTGAGCACGGTGGGTCGTGAGCACGGTGGGTCGTGACGTACGGCGATCGGTGCGCGGACGGCGCGCCGTGGTTGCCGGCGGCGGTCCCGGGGCCGACCCTAGACCGTGCGCCGCCCCGGTCGTCCGGTCGCGGTCCACGGCTACGCCAGACGTCTGACCGCCGGTTCCCTCAGTGTGCGGACCGTTGTCGGGGTGAGGTCCGGGGGAGTTCGGGGTAGGGGTGCTCGCAGGGCGCCGTCGATGATCATAAATTCTCTACAGTGCTGTAGATTCGCGGCACGGGCGGTGGCAGAACGAGGAGGACGCGATGAGCGTTTCGCTGGCCAAGGGACAGAAGATCAGCCTGGAGAAGCCGGGCGGTGGACAACTGAGCCTGGTCCGGATGGGCCTCGGCTGGAAGGCGGCGGAGCGCAAGGGCTTCTTCGCCAAGCTGCTCGCCGCCGGCCGGGAGATCGACCTGGACGCCTCGGCGGTGCTGTTCGCCCAGGGGCGTCCGGTGGACGTGGTGTTCTTCCAGCACCTCAACAGCAACGACGGCTCGGTCCGGCACAGCGGGGACAACCTGGTCGGCGGCGCGGGCGACGCGACCGACGACGAGTCGATCACGGTCGACCTGACCGCCGTCTCCGCCGAGGTCGACCAGATCGTCTTCACCGTCAACTCCTTCACCGGGCAGACCTTCCAGGAGGTCGAGGCGGCCTTCTGCCGGCTGGTGGACGAGACCACCGGCGTCGAGCTGGCCCGCTACACGCTCACCGCCGGCGGCCCGTACACCGCCCAGGTCATGGCCAAGGTGCAGCGCACGGCCACGGGTTGGCAGATGACCGCGATCGGCCAGCCGGCCAGCGGGCGGACCTTCCAGGACCTGATGCCGGAGCTGGTCAAGCACCTCTGACCCGCTGCGGCGGGTGCCCGGCGCTGCCGGCGTCATGGGGCGCGTCCCGGTCGTCGACGACGGGACGCCGGTCGTCGCCCAGCGCTTCCGGGCGGTCGGGGCGGACAACGGCGCGCGGCCGTGAGGCAGTGACCGGCAGCGCCGGTTGAGCGGGGCGCGGTTCCTCAGGAGGAACCGCGCCCCTTTGCTCACTTCGTCGGGGCGGCCGACGGCGAGAAGGCGGCGCTGGGAGTGGTGCTGGGCGCGCCGCTCGGGGTGTCCGTCGCGGTCGGGGTGGGGGTGGGGCAGCCCGGGAGGGGCGTCGCCGTCGGGGTGCCGGTGGGCGTGGCGGCCGGGGACGGGGAGCCCGTCGGGGTGGGCGTGCCGGTGGGGGTGGCCGTCGGGTCCGGGCAGCTGGTGGGCGTACCGGTCGGGGTACCCGTGGGCGTACCGGTCGGAGTCGTGGTGGGCGTGCCGGTCGGCGTCGCCGTCGGGGAGGCGCCGCCGCTCGGGGTGGTCGTCGGCGTCGCCGACGGCGAGGTCGAACCGCCGGGCGTGGGCGTGGCGGTGGCGCTCGGGGTCGTCGTCGGCTGGGGGCTCGGCGACTGGTCCGGCGTCGGCGTGACCGGTGCGGGCGGCTGCGGCTCCGTGCTGGGCGTGCCGCCGGTGCCCGTGCCCGAACCGCCGGTGGGCAGGCCCGGGAGGTACGGCGAGGGCAGCGGGGCGGGCGGCACCGGGGAGCCCGGACGGTTCGGGACGGTGGTCACCGTGCCGCTGCCGTAGTGCGCCATCCAGTTGCGCACCGTCCGCAGGTACTCGCCGGAGTTGTTGTAGCTGAGTATCGCCCGGTCGAGCTGCGCCGGGTCGGCGAGGTCGCGTCCGCCCGCGCACAGGTAGCGGCCGGCGCTCTCGGCGGCGTCGAAGATGTTGTTCGGGTCGGCCTTGCCGTCGCCGTTGGCGTCCACGCCCCAGGAGGCCCAGGTGGAGGGGATGAACTGCATCGGCCCGACGGCGCGGTCCCAGCGGGCGTCGCCGTCGTAGCGGCCGCCGTCGCTGTCGGGTATCGCGGCGAAGCCGTTGCCGTCCAGGGCCGGGCCGAGGATCGGCGTCAGCGTCGTGCCGGCGGCGTCCACCTGGCCGCCGTTGGCCTGGCCGGACTCGACCTGGCCGATCGCGGCGAGCAGCTGCCACGGCAGGTGGCAGCCCGGCGAGCGCTGCGCCAGCGAGGCCTCGGCCTGGCGGTAGGCGGCGAGCACGGTGGCGGGCAGCGCGGGGCCGGTGGCCGCGAACGGGCCGGCCGAGGGCAGGCCGGGCAGGGTGCCGGGAGGCTGCGGGAGCTGGACGGTGCCGCCGCCGTCGGCCGGCACGCCGGTGCCGAAGGTGCCGGGGAGGTCCGTCGAGGGGCCGCCGCCGGGCAGGTAGCGGCCGGCGCCCTGATCGGCGGCGCCGTTCGCCGGACCGGCGTCGGCGACCGCGGCCGGGGCGAGCCCGATGCCCGTCACCTGAGAGCCGGTCAGCGCGGCCAGCGCGGCGAAGGCCGCCGCCGTCCCCGTGACCCGCTTGCCTATCCGGACCTTCCGCCCGTCCTTGGCCTTGCCGATCCGCACCGTCATCCGCTGCCCCTCCCCGTTGCCGTCCGGACCCTTCCGGAACGGTTGAGCTGTCGTCATCGTGCCCGTCCAGCCGAGGACCGGGCCCGCCGCCGCCACGATTAGTATCACGACGATCTGACAGGGACAGGGTGACCGGGAGGCGGACCGGAGCCCTCCGAGGGGTTAACTCGGCACCTCAGCGGGGGTGCGGCCGGGCGCCGTGCCGTCCGGCCGCCTGCGCCGCCTACCGCCTCCCGACCGCGACCCGGCGGCAACTCCCGTTCTGGTACGGAGAGTTGGCCGGGAGGCCAATACCAGTGGGACGGGCGCTCCCGGGCGCCGGACCGGCGGTTCGGGGCACGGGGGTGGTGCGTCCGCGGCGTTTCGGGCCCCCCGGCGCCGCCTGCTGCCGCCCCTGCTGACCTGCTGGAACGTCGGAGGGCGTCGGTGGCGCCACTACCAGGAAGGACGTCGGGACGCCAGGGCACGACCCCGACTCGGCCCTGGACGGGTGACGTTCTGGTGAAAATGGGCATGCCAGGAATGACTGCCCGGCATGCTGTGCCGCGTGATGATGCGGATGGAGGTCCAGACCGTGAGCCCGAACCTGCCGGAGACCCTCGCCGAGGGGACGGTCGTCCTGCCGGCTCCCCCTCGGGTGGTGGACGACCTGGCCCGTGACCTGACCCAGGCCGCCGCGGCCGTCCGGGCGGTGTCGCGCACCCGCCGCTCCGGTGGGGACGTCGCGGTCGCCGCGTACACGGCCGTGGTGTGCACCGGGCGGTCCCCCGCCGGCGTCCTGGAGGAGGCCGCCGCCTGGTGCCGGCAGGCCCCCGAGGCCGAGGTGCACTCGCTGGCCTGGGCGCGGGTGCCGGGACACCGCGAGGACGTCCACGAGTACCGCGTCACCATGGCCGTCAGCTTCCCCGACGACGAGACCGGCGAGCACGTCGGGGACACCCACCACGCCTACCGCTGACGCCGTATCATCGCCCTCATGACTGAGGGGGGTACGAACGAGATGACGAAGGACCCGACCGCCGACCCGGACGGCACGGCCGCGGGGGAGCACGCCGACGGCCCGCGGGAGCTCTCACGGGCCGCCGCCGTCGTGGTCACCCTGCTCGCGGCGCTGTTCGGCGCCGCGGTCCTGCTGGCCGTGTTCCACTGGCTGGGGTGGGGCGTCCCGTGGGTCGGCTGGATCGTCGCCAAGGCCGGGATCAAGCTCGCCGTCGGAGGCTTCGCCGGGCTGGCCGTCGGCTTCGCCTGGCTCCGGGGCAGACTGCGGGCGCGGCCCCGGAACTGACCGGCGGCCGGTCTCAACCGGCCTGCGGGGAGGGGCAGGTGAGGTCGCGCCCCGGTGCGGTGCCGTCCAGCAGGTAGCGCTCGACCACCGCGCTGACGCAGGTGTTGGACGTGGGGTACTGGCCGTGGTCGCCGCTCCCGGTGACGGTGACCAGCCTGGAGCCGCGCAGCGCGCGGTGGGCGCCGAGCGCCGCCTCGTAGTAGGTCGCCGGATCGTGCACCGAGTTGAGCATCAGCGTGGTCAGCAGGTGGGCGCCGGTCACCGTGACCTTGGGCGCCGGGGCGACCGGCCAGGCGGCGCAGACCGCGCTGAAGGCGAGCGTCCGGGCCCCGGCCAGCGGCCAGCGGGCGGTGTTCTCGGCGCCGCGCTCGATCCAGCTGCCCAGGTCCCTGGTCCACGGGGTGTCGTTGCAGGTCACCGCGAAGTACTCGGCGAGGAACTCCGGGCTGAGGTAGCTGTTGAAGGCCTTCGCGGCCGCCGCCCTGGTCGCCGGAGCGGCGCCCTGCCAGTCGTCGACGGTGGCCAGGATCCCGGCCAGGTCGGGGAAGTTGGCCGCCCGGTAGATCGCCGACATGGTGAGGCTGTCCAGCTGGTTCGGGCCGATCGTCACCGGGCCCTCGACGATGGGGGAGTCGTGCAGCGCGGCCCGCCGCTGCTCCCAGTGCGCCCGCACCTGCTCCGGCGTGGCGCCCCAGTGGTAGGTGGCGTCCCGGGCCGCGAGCCAGGGCACGAAGTCCTCGTCGAAGCGGCGCTGGAAGCTCATCGGCTGGCCCAGCTCGAAGGCCTCCCAGGTGCCGTCGAAGCCGATGTTGCTGTCCAGCACCATCCGTTCGACCCGGTGCGGGAAGAGCGTCCCGTAGTAGGCGCCGATCATGGAGGCGTAGGACGGGCCGTAGTAGCTGAGCCTGCGCTCGCCGAGCAGGCCGCGGAACAGGTCGATGTCGTGGGCCGTCTGCTCGGTGGTCAGATAGGGGAGGAGGTCCCCGCTGCGCTCCTGGCAACCGGCGACCAGCTTCTTCGAGTTGGCGATGACCCGGTCGATGGCTGTCGGGGACTGGTCGCGGTAGTCGCCGGCCAGGAACTCCTGGAACTCCTCCGGGGTCTGGCAGACCGCCTTGGTGCTCTCGCCGACCCCGCGCTGGTCGAAGCCGACGACGTCGTACGCGGCGCCGAGCGCCGGGGCGGCGCCGGCCAGCCCGGCCGGGCGCAGCAGGCCCGAGCCGCCGGGGCCGCCGGCCGCCATCAGCAGGGTGCCCTTGCGCTTGGCCGGGTCGGTGGCGCGGTGCCGGGAGACGGCGATGGTCAGGTCGGCCCCGACGCCGGGGTGGTGCCAGTCGCGCGGGGCGGTCATGGCGGCGCAGTCCAGCGCGGGCTGCTGGGCGCAGGGCTGCCAGTTCAGGCTCTGGTGGGTGTACCGGGCGGGCGCCGGGTCGGCGTCGCCCGGGTCACGCCCGGTGGCGGCCCCCGCGGTGGCGGGCGCCGCCAGGCCGGCCAGCACGGCGGCGGCGACGGCCAGCACGGCACGGCGGCTGCGCCGGGCGCGCCGCGGGGCGGTCTCGGCGGGCCGGCTCCCGGCCTTGCTCCGGGTCTGGTTCTGGTTCTGGGCCGGGGTCTTGGTCACGGTCTCGGTCACAGGAACGATCATGTCCGGCCCCGGCCTGACGATCGATCACCCCCACTGCCGTCTTCGGGGTGGTGCTGAGTACACCCCCGCCGGGGCGGGGGTGCCAGGGCCTCGGGTGGTCAGGTGGATGGGCAGGTGGTCAGTAGGCGGCGGTGAAGCGGGACCGGCGGTGGGCGGGCCGCTCGGTCTCGTCGAGGAGTGCGACGGCGAGGTCCTCCATGGAGATCGCCGAGGTGCCGTCGGCGTCGACCAGCAGCTCGTCGCGGCCGGTCCGGAACCGGCCGGTGCGCACGCCGGGCTCCAGCAGCGCGGCCGGGCTCAGGTACGTCCAGTCGGTGTCCGGGCCGGCGGCGCGGTAGAGGTCGAGCTGCTCGCCGCAGGCCAGGGCGATGGGCCGGATCGCGTCGGGGAAGCCGGGGCTTTCGACCAGGGTGGTCCCGCCGCCGCCCGGGACGAGCAGGCTGCCCGCGCCGCCGACGGCCAGCAGCCGCACGCCGGTGCCGGCGATCCCGGCGAGCAGGCCCTTGGTGGCGATGGCCAGCTCGTGCTCGCTGCCGGGCGCCGGGCGGGTGGCGGTGACCACCGCGTCCTGTCCGGCCGCGATCCGGGCGACGTCCTCGGGCGCCCGGGCGTCGCCGACGACCAGGGTGACGGCGGGCGGCAGGTCGTGCGGCTTCGCCGGGTCCCGTACGACGGCGGTGACGTGGTGGCCGCGGGACAGGGCCTCGGCCACGACCCGGCGGCCGACGTTGCCGGTGGCGCCGAACACGGTGATGCGCATGGGGTACTCCCTGGAGGTGGTGGGAAAGGGGTGGGAAGGGTGGGGCAGGGCGGGGTCAGGCGTTCTCGCGGACGGGCCGCGGGGCGGCCGTCGGCCCGGCTCCGGGCGCGGACTCCGGTGCGGTGCGCGGCCGTTGGATCTGGGCGGCGAGCAGCGAGCCGAGCACGACCAGGGCGCCGAGCGCCTGGAGCGGGCTGAGGTCCTGGCCGAGCGCCAGCCAGCCGAGCAGGGTGGCGACGACCGGGCTGAGCAGGGCGAGGAAGGAGACCGAGGTCGGCGGCAGGGCGCGGAGCCCGCGGAACCAGAGCACGTAGGTGACGGCCGCGCCGATCAGGCAGAGGTAGGTGTAGCCGAGCACGTTGGCAAGGCTGTAGTGGGACGGTGGGGCGCCCTCGGTGAGGAGCGTGACCGGCACCAGCAGCAGTCCGCCGGCGGTGAGCTGCCAGCCGGTGGTGGCGAGCATCGGCGCGGGGGAGGCCCAGCGCTTGGAGAGGACGATGCCGGCGGCCATCACCACGGCACCGCCGAGCGCGGCGGCCACCCCGACCGCGTCCGGCTCGGCGTCGGCCCGCAGCACCAGCAGGCTGACGCCGGCGACGCCCGCGATCCCGGCCAGCACGGTGCGCAGGGTGAGCCGGTCGCCGAGGGCCAGGGCCGAGAGCCCGGCGGTGACCAGGGGTTGGACGGCGCCGACGGTGGCGGCGATGCCACCGGGCAGACGGTAGGCGGCGATGAACAGCAGCGCCTGGAACACCCCGATGTTCAGCGCGCCGAGGATCAGCGAGCGCCACCACCAACTGCCCTGCGGCAGGCGGCGGGTGAGGGCGATCAGGAGGAGTCCGGCGGGCAGGCAGCGGATGACGGCGGCGAGCAGCGGGCGCCCGGGCGGCAGGAGTTCGGTGGTGGCCAGGTAGGTCGTGCCCCAGACCGCCGGGGCGAGGGCCGTCACCAGGACGAGGGCGAGGCGATTTCTTAGCACTAAGGCAATGTATCTCAGCGCTAAGGCATTCTTCACCGCATCGAGTGAGTGACATGGCTCACGGTTACCTCAGCGCTAAGGAATGTGGTCGGGATCGCCTACCCTGAACCCGTGGCAGATCATGTGGACCGCGTCGTCGCGCAATGGGGCACCGAGCGCCCCGACCTGGACGTCTCCCCGATGGAGGTGTTCGGCCGGCTCAAACGCCTCTACCGGCTGGTGGACACGGCGCTCAACCGCACCTTCGCCGAGCACGGGCTGGACGCCGCCTCCTTCGACGTCCTCGCCACCCTCAGGCGCAGCGGCCCGCCCTACCGCCTCACCCCCACCGGCCTGATGCGGTCCGCGATGGTCACCTCCGGCGCCATCACCCAGCGGCTGGACCGGCTGGAGGCGCGCGGACTCGTCACCCGCGCCCGCAGCGACCAGGACGGCCGCAGCCGCGAGGTCGCCCTCACCCCCGAGGGCCGGGACCTGATCGACCGCGCGCTGCCCGACCACCTCGCCACCGAGTACCGCATGCTGGCGGGCCTCGACGAGGCGCAGCGGACGGCGCTCGTCGAGGCGATGCGCACCCTGCTGGCGGACCTCGGGGACAGTCCGGAGTAGCGCGGTCGGGGTTTGGCTCCCAGGCGGGCCCCGCGGGCGCGATCGTGACCCCCGTCCACGACCCCGCCCGCGGGGCCCGCTCCGGCAGGAGCAGGTCCCGGCGGGCCCGCGCTACGGCCGGGCCGCCACCGCCTTGAAGAAGGTGTAGTGGAACGTCCCGCCCGGCTCGGCCGCGCGGCGCAGCTCCGCGATGCCCCGGTCGAAGGCCTCCGGGGTGCTCAGTCCGGCCTCCAGCGCCTCCGCCCGGACGGCCTCGACCATCGCGACGAAGGTCCGGCGGGTGAAGCCCTCCACCAGGGCGGGCCGGGCGTCGTCGGCGTAGACCGTGCGCGGGCGGACCGTCACCCGCGCGAACCCGGCCTCCGTCAGCAGCGGGTGGAGGCGGCGGCCGAGCAGGCCGTCGCCGCCCGCCCGGGCCTGCAGCCGGACCAGGTGGTCGACGGTGCGGCGGGCCGCCGGGGTCTCCGGGTGGAAGAGCGCCGAGCCGTGGTCGCCCTCGATCACGGTGATCGTCCCGCCCGGCCGCAGCACCCGGCGCAGCGCCGCCAGCCCGGCGGCGGGGTCGGCCAGGTGCTCCAGCACGAAGCAGAGGAAGACGTGGTCGAAGGAGCCGTCCGGGAACGGCAGTCGGTGGAGGTCGCCGTGGTGCCAGGTGACGTCCGCTGCGGGTGCCTGCGCGGCCACCCGGGAGCGGGCCTGGGGCAGCGAGTCCGCCGAGAGGTCGGCCGCCGTCAGCCGCACGCCGGGGCTGGCGGCCAGCAGGTGCACGGTCTGCGCCCCCACCCCGCAACCGGCCTCCAGCACCCGGCTGCCCGCGGGGTAGGCCGTGCCGGCGTGCAGCAGTTCGGCGAGGGTGTCGGCCTGGTCGCCGAGGCGCCGGGCCTCGGTCTCCGAGTAGCCGTGGACGTAGTCGGGGCCGTGGTCGGGGCCGTGCTCCGGCGCCGCCGCGTTCGCGGGCGCCGTCGTTTCCGTGGTCATGGCCCCACCCTCGCCGCCACTATGGTCCGGTGAACAGGTCCAAAGCCGAGGCATCCGACCGGTCCAAAGAGGCCGGCGCCGACTTCCTCCAGCTCGACACCACCGAGGCTCCGCCCGGCGGCCTCACCGACTGGCTCGCCCGCCGGCTGCGCGAGGCCGTCGCCGACGGGCGGCTCCCGGTCGGGGCCCGGCTGCCCGCCGGCCGGGTGCTGGCGGCCGAACTCGGCGTCTCCCGCGGGGTGGTGACCGACGCCTACCGGCGCCTCGCCGAGGAGGGGCAGGTCGCCGGCCGCGGGCGGGGCGGCACGGTCGTGGTCGCGGCCACCGCCGTACCGGTCACGGCCGCCGTCGTACCGGGGGAGGTGCCCGCGGCGCGGCCGCCCCGCCAGGCGCCCGCGCTGTTCCGGGACGACCCCGACCCCGAGGTCTTCGAGCGGCTGCGCGGCGCCCCCGCCAGGATCGACCTCACCCCCGGCGTGCCCGACCTCGCGGCCTTCCCCCGCGCCGCCTGGCTGCGCGCCGAACGGGCCGTCCTCGACGGCCTCGCCGCGTCCGACCTCGGCTACGGCGACGTGCGCGGCACCCCGGCCCTGCGCCGGGCCGTCGCCCACTGGCTGGCCCGCAACCGGGGCATCCGCGCCGACCCCGACGAGGTGCTGATCGTCGCCGGTACGGCCCAGGCGCTCGCCCTGCTCGGCCGCGCGCTCGGGCGGGCGCGCATCGACGAGGTCGCGGTGGAGGACCCGGGCTCGGTCGGCGTCCGGCAGCACCTCGCCCACTGGCTCGCCGCCACCCCGCCCGTCCCGGTCGACGCCGAGGGCGTCCGGGTCGACGCGCTGCGCGCCACCGGCGCCCCGGCCGTCCTGCTCACCCCGGCCCACCAGTTCCCGACCGGTGTCGTGCTCGGCGGCGAACGGCGCCGCGAACTGCTGTGCTGGGCGGCGGAGGGCGGCCTGGTCATCGAGGACGACTACGACGCCGAGCACCGCTACGACCGTCCGCCCGTCCCGGCCCTGCGGGCGGTCCTGCCGGATCGGGTCTGCTACGCGGGCAGCGTCTCCAAGCTGCTCGCCCCCGCGCTGCGCACCGGCTGGCTGCTGGTCCCGGACCGGCTGCGGGACGCCGTCCTGGAGGCCAAGCGGTTCGCCGACCTCGGGAACCCGGTGCTGCCCCAGCTGGTCCTCGCCCGGCTGATGGAGTCCGGCGACCTCGACCGGCACCTGCGGCTGCTGCGCCGCCGCCACCGCCGCCGCCGGGATGCGATGATCGACGCCATCCGCACCCACCTGCCGGGGGCCACGGTGCACGGCGCGGCGGCCGGCCTCCACCTGATGCTGACGCTCCCGGAGGGATGCGGCCGTACCGATACGGGGTTGGCCGCCGCCGCCCTGGCCGAGGGGGTCAAGGTGCAGCCGCTGTCCTGGCACGCCCGGCTGCCGCACCCGCCCGGCCTGGTCCTCGGCTACGCGGCGGGCTCGGTGTCCGAGATCGCCGAGGGCGTGGCCGTCCTGGGCCGGCTGGTCCGCGGAGAGGCGTCACCTCGCGGAGATTGAGTCGGATTATCGGATGAATACGGTGTATGGGGGAATGCCGCGCCGCACCCCTGGGTACGTTGACATGCCGAAGTCACCTGTCGACCGGGAGGCGTGATGGCCCTGTTCCGAAGTGTCGCCCAGTTCGGGGTGGTGCTGGCCGTCATGGGGGCCGCGCTCGGGCCGGTGCCGCTCGGCTCGCCCGCCCCGCCGCGCGGTGCCCCGAGCGCTCCGGGTGCCCCGGGTGCCCCGGACGTCCCGGGTGCACCGGACGAGAGGACCGCGGCGATGGCCGACCTGGGGCAGGAGGACTCCCGGGTGCTCGCCGGGCGGCGGGTCGTGCTGTCGTACCCGGGCCCGACACCGTCGGCCACGACGCTCCAGGCGATCCGGGAGGGCCGGGCCGCCGGGGTGATCCTGTTCGGTGAGAACATCACCAGCCCGGAGCAACTCGCGCAGGCTATAGGCGAGTTGAAGCAGGCCGCCGCCGAGGCGCCGGATCCGCGCCCGCTGCTGCTGATGACCGACCAGGAGGGCGGCAAGGTCCGCCGACTGCCCGGTGCGCCCGAACTCTCCGCCCGCCGTGTCGGGTTGGCGGCGAACCCGGTCGCCGCGGCGGCGGAGTCCGGGGCCGGCGCCGCCCGGACCCTCACCGACGCCGGGCTGAACCTCAACCTCGCCCCGGTGCTCGACGTCTACGACACGCCGGACAACTTCATCGACCACTCCGAGCGCTCCTTCGGCCAGGACCCGGCCAAGGTGGCGGAGTTGGGCAGCGCCTTCCTCACCGCCCAGCAGGGCCTCGGCGTGGCCGCGACCGCCAAGCACTTCCCCGGTCTCGGCGCCGCGCCCCGGGGCGCGAACACCGACGAGAGCCCGGTCACCCTGAACGTCCCGCTGTCGCAGCTCCGCGCCCGCGGCGAGGCCCCGTACCGGGCGGCCATCGCGGCGGGCGTGCGCCTGGTGATGGCCTCCTGGGCGATCTACCCGGCGCTGGACCCGGACCACCCGGCCGGGTTCTCGCACGCGATCATCCAGGGCGAGCTGCGCGGCCGGCTCGGCTTCGACGGCGTGACCGTCACCGACGCCATGGAGGCGGACGCACTGGCCCCGTACGGCGGCCCCGGTGACCGCGCGCTGGCCGCCGCGGCGGCCGGGATGGACCTGATGCTCTGCTCCGGGCGCGACCCCCGGCAGGGCGAGGAGGCCGCCGAGGCGCTGGCCGCCGCCCTGGACGACGGCCGCCTGGACCGGCACGCCTTCAGCGAGGCGGTGGCCCGGGTCGACGCCTTGCGCGGCTCGCTGGGCTGAGCCGGCGGCGGCGGTTAGGAAGCGGCTCGGCGGCGGCTTCGAAGGCGGCTCCGGGGGCGTTCGGAAACGGTTCACCCGGGCTCCACGCGGGCGTCCCCTGGATGGGGGCGCCCGTTCGACTGTCCGGCGCTGATTGCGCCATCGAAGGTTCAGTTTCGGTCGACACCTGACTTCCGAGGGTAAATCCGCCTCATGGCCGAGGAATCGCATGTCAAAGTTTCTGTCGTGGGCCTATGAAATGTCATATGTACCACGTCACCTGTTCCCAGTCCGTCCTCATACCCTCCGAAGGAGGAGGCACCGATGAACCGCATGAGTCGCGCCACCTGGATCGCCGCCGGCGCCGTCACCCTGCTCGCCGCCCCCGTCCCGGCCATCGCCGCGACCCCGGCCGCCGCCACCACCACCGCCACCGTCACCACCTGCGGCTACTCCAGCCTGCAGGCCGGCCTGGCCACCTACGCCTGCGCCGACGTGACGGGTGACAGCGTCGCGGTCTACGGGAAGATCGGCCTGGCCGGCCCGCCGTCCCCGGGCACCCCGTGGCCGCCGGCGCCGAAGGAGCTGGTGACCCACGTGTCGGCCAACGTGACCGGCGGGGCCTCGCTCGGCACCGTGAACGGCCGCACCGTGTTCCAGGTCTCCACCGTGCGGGTCGACGGCATCTCCAGCACGGTGCCGTGCGGGTCCACCGTGCACGTCTCCTTCGACGTCGAGGGCTTCTGGAGCGGGCAGGTCCCGGCCACGGTCGATGTGCCTGTAGTCTGCTGACGTCTCATCACCATGACTGCCGAGCCCGGGAGTTGGCAGCGTCCCGGGCTCGGCTTTCGCATGCCCCGACCCGATCGCGACCGCCCGGCGGAGCGCCCGGTCGGGGCCTTCCGGATTCCGGCGCACCCCGGCGACGCGCGGTGACGACTTGAAGAAATCTTCATCTGTCGCGATGATGCCTACCGGCCGCGGCGGAGATCCCCGCCCGGCCGGACGACCATCCAGCCGGACCCGAGGGAGAGCGCGGACGATGCCGGTGCCGCTGTACCAGGCCAAGGCGGAGTTCTTCCGCACCCTCGGCCACCCCGTACGGATCCGGGTCCTGGAACTGCTCCAGGACGGCCCCCGGCCGGTGCGCGAGCTGCTGGCGGAGATCGAGGTCGAGCCGTCCAACCTCTCCCAGCAGCTCGCGGTGCTGCGCCGCACCCAGCTGGTCACGGCGACCCGTGAGGGCAACACCGTGGTGTACGCGCTCAGCACCCCGGACGTCGCCGAACTGCTGCGCGCGGCCCGCCGGATCCTGACCGAGCTGATCACCGACCAGGGCGCGCTGCTCACCGAGCTGCGCGCCCCCGGCGGTCGGCCCCGCTGAGCCGCGCCCGGCCCGTCCGCCCGATCCGAGGAGAAGCACCACCATGAGCGCCAGCACGAGCGACGACAGCGTGAGCGAGGGCAGTACCAGCGGGAGCGGTACGGGCGGGGACGGTACGAGCGAGGAGAAGCGGCGCCGCAAGGCGATGCTGATCCGCGCGGGCATCTACATCTTCGCCACCCACCTGTTCGCCGGTTTCGTGCTGCTGCTGTTCGCGCTCGGCGGCCGGAAGTAGCGCTCCCGGACCGGGCCGCTCACGGGCGCGCCTCCCGGTCCCGCACGCGGTAGCGGTGGCTGGTGCTGGTCCAGGCCTGCACGCCGGCGACCAGCTCCCGGGTGCCGTCCAGGTACCAGCGCCCGGCCGGGTGGCGGCGCAGCAGGTCGCGGCGCAGCTCCTCGCTCTCCTGCTGAAGCTGCGCCACCCGGGTGCGCACCGCGTGGACCGCCCGGTCGCGGGTGCAGCCGTGGGCCCGCTCGAGGGTGAGCACGGTGTTGAACGCCGTCCCGCCCTGCCGCTCCTCGCGCTTCAGCGAGTAGAGGTCGTTGATCAGCGTGGCGGCGTCGGCGGTGTTGGCGCGCAGCTGGTGCAGCGCGGGTTCCGCGTGCAGCGCGGCCGGGGCGTCGGTGCCGTGGACCCGTTCCATTATGTTCATGAACGGGTAGAGGCAACTGCCGTGCCGGCGCAGCCACATGGTGTCCGTCAGGTCGAGGCCGAGGGCGGGCACGGTGCCGTTGGCGCGGTGGTCGGCCTCGGCGGGGAAGGTGGCCAGGCAGGCCCGCCATTCCCGGGCCGCCCGGGCGCGCCACTCGGGGGACATCGAGGCGGTCTGGCGCTCCCACAACTCCCTCCAGGAGAGCAGTAGTCGACTTTCGGAAGGGCTCCCGCCGCGGGCGCCGTCGAGGACCGCGATCAGCGGGTCGACCACGGCGCGGGCCTGGACGGGGTGGCGGCCGGGCGGGCCGTCGAACCGGTCGTCCAGGATGGTGAACCAGCCCAGCATGTCCACCAGGAGGTCGAGTTCGGTGCCCCGGGCGCGGGGATAGGCGTAGCCGATCAGCTCGTGCAGCGCGTACCCCCGGTAGCGGGGCAGCTCCGCCGGGGTGAGCAGGCCGCGGCGGACCGCCCAGTCGGCGTGCCGGTCGGCGGAGAGGAGCAGGTCGGCACGCGACCGGAGGTCCGCCGGGGCGGCCGGGTCGGCGGGGGCGGTCGCACGGGTGGCGCCGGTGAACGGGCACCGGCCCGACGGCGGCTCACCGGGGGAGGAGGGCACTGTGTCCCCCGGTGAGGAGCCGGTATCACCCTCGCGGGAGGCCGCGGTGGAGCTCCTGCGTGGGGAGCGCGCGCCGCGCGGCGCGAGCCGCACCCGCAGGCCGTGCGCCTGGACCGTCGTCCACACCACCTCGCGGGCCCGGGCACCCGGCACCGCCACCGGCCGCCAGCGCCGCAGGATCGCCGCGGCCGCGACGGTCAGCTCCGCCCAGGCGAAGGCCTCGCCGATGCACTTGTGCTTGCCCGCACCGAACGGCAGGAAGGACGGCCGTCCGGTGCCGCCGGCGTCCTGCCAGCGCTCGGGCCGGAAGCTCATGGGCTCGGGGTAGCGCAGCGGGTCGCGGTGCAGCGCGGTGAGGCTGTACAGCAGTTCGGTGCCGGCCGGGACGCGGTACGGGCCCAGATCGACCGGAACCCGGGCGGTGCGCATCAGGAAGGCGTTCGGCGCGTGCAGCCGCACCACCTCCTGGGTGACGCTGCGGGTGTACGTGAGCCGGGCCAGCGCCTCGAGGGTGGGGACGGTGCCCGCGGGCAGGTGCTCGTCCAGCTCGGCGAGGATCCGGGCCTCCACCTCGGGGTGGCGCAGCAGCTCGTCCAGCAGCCAGGTGAGCGTGGTGGAGACGGTCTCGGTGCCCGCGCCGAACATGGCGATCGCCTCGGACCGCACGTCGGCCTCGGTGAGCGGGCACCCGCTGGCCGGGTCGGTCGCGGCGCGCAGCAGGGCGGGCAGGGTGCGGCGGCCCTCCTCGGCGCCCGCGGCGCGGCCGTTGACGGCCTGGTCGACCACCCGGTTGAGCACCCGGACGGCGTCGTCGAAGCGCCGGTTGACGGGCAGCGGCAGCCGGGCGAGCGCCGGGTTCGGGTAGAGGGACTGGACGATCTGGCCCTTCACCAGGTCCGGCAGCGCCCGGTGGAAGGCGACGGTGGCGTCCTCGCTGAGCCGGGCGTCGAACAGCGTGCGGGTGACGATCTCCAGCGCCAGGTGGTTCATCTCCTTGGCCACGTCGAGGACCTGCCCGGGGCGCCAGCGTCCGGCCCGCTCCTCGGTGACCTGCTGCATCACGGCCAGGTACTCGCCCATCCGGTCCGGGCCGAAGGCCGGCTGGATGATCCGGCGGCGGTCCCGGTGGGCCTGGCCCTCGGACATCAGCAGGCCGTCGCCGAAGGCCGTCTTGAGGGTGTCCTGGACGGCGCCGCGCGGGCAGTCGTGGGCCAGCGCGACGAGCAGGGTGTGGACCAGCCGGGCGTCGGTGACCACGCAGACGGTGCGCGGGCCGAGGCGGATGCGGACCACCCCGCCGTGGCGGGAGAGCGAACCGAGGAAACGGAGCGGGTCGCGGAGCAGGGCACCGGCGTGCCCCAGGCCGGGCAGGGCGCCGGGGGCCAGCGGCGGGACGGCGGCGCGGGCCAGCGGGGACGGGCCGGGTGCGGTTCTCGGGGGGACGATCAGCTTCCGCGTCTCGGTCAGCAGGGACATGACACTACCTCTCACCAGAGGGGCCGGTGCGGGCGATGCCGGGTGGCAGCGGCGGGCCGGCCGGGAGCCGGGGGTCCGCCCAGCGCGGGCCCCGCGCGCGCCCCCGGCGGGAGGGCGCACGTTGAACAAACGCGCCGGTTTCCCGAGCGTTGCGCCGAATGTGCGGGGATCACTCCAACGGCCGAGTGGATCGACCCTTTCGTGCGTGCTCGAAATCCGGTGTTGACCTGCGCCGATGCGACCCTCCGGGCGGTCGGCGGCTCGCCCGCGGGGCAGGGTCTTTGGACCCTCGCCGCACGGGCGTACGAGGGACAGCATGGATGCGAAGAAGGAGGAACCTGATGACCCGTCTGCGCCACCGGCCGGCCCTCGACGTCCGGGTGGAGATCCGCGGTGAGCTGCCCCGCGAGGAGGCCGAGTACGCCCGGGCCCGGGCACTGGCCACCGCCGCGGCGCTCGGCCCCGACACCCACGCGCTGCGACTGCGGCTGACCCGCTCGCGAAACCGCTCGGTGACCCGGCCCGCGCTGGCCCAGGCGGACGTCGAGCTGGCGGGCGTCGGCCCGGTCCGGGTGCAGCTGGCCACCGGCACCGCGCGGGAGTCCGTCGACCTGGTGCTCGGCACACTGGCCGGCCGGGCCGTCCGGCTGCGCGAGCAGGGCGACATCGGCTTCGCCGTCGCGTACGAGAGCGCCTACCGCCCGCAGTTCGCCGACCGTCCGCTCGCCCAGCGGCGGATCGCCCGGCACAAGGCGGTCGTGCTCGCCCGCCGCGGCCCCGAACAGGCCGTGCTCGAACTGCTCGCCCTCGACCGGCGGTTCCACCTCTTCGCGGACGCCGCGACCGGACGGGACGGCCTGGTGCACCGCTGCACGCCGGGCGGCACGGTGGAACTGTGCGCCGCGGGCACCAGCGCGATGCCCCCGCTCGACCTCGCCGAGGCGGCCCGCCGGCTCTGGCTCACCGGCCGCCCGTTCGTCGGCTGGACCGACCCGGGCGACCACCGGGCCCGGGTGCTCTACCGCCGCTTCGACGGCCACTACGGCCTGATAGCGCCGGTATCGGAGGGCCGGATCGGGGCAGGAACCCTGTCGGCACAGGACTGACACCACGACCCGACGACCACACCACCAACTCTCCACGACAGGGGCCGGGACCATGGACTGCGACGAGGTCATGCTGACCGTCCGGATCACCGCCGCCGAGCGCGCGCTGCTGCGCGACCTCGCGCGCGGGCACGGCGGCGACGTCTCCGACGTGGCGGTGGACGGGTTGCTGGAGGTCATCCCCGCGCTGCACGACGACGCCTGCGTCCTGCCGCTGCTACGCGTTCTGGCCAGACCGGCGCCGTTCGCGCTCACGCTCTGGCTGCCCGCGGCGGTCGCGGACCTGCTGCCGCTGCTCGGCGAGCGGCTGGTGCGGACCGGCGGCCCCGCGGCCGGGCCGGCCAGCGCCGCGCTCTCGGCGGCCCTGCGGCTCTGGCTCGGCGGGGACCGGGTCGTCCTGGCGGCCGGGCTGGCCCGGCTGCACGGGGGCTGCGGCGCCGGCGCGACGGCGGCGGTACGGCCCTGGGCGGGTGCGGCGGCCTTCGGCGCGGAGCCGGTGAAGGCCGCGGCCTGACCGTCCGGCGATGTGACGGTACGTCGGATCTGACGGTGCGTCGCAGTCTGGCTGGCAATGGCATGTCCGGGGCGGAAAATCCGCTGGTCAGAGCACTGGTCAGCACCTGCCGACGGGTCTAGCATTCCGTCACGGCCGACGGAGTCGCACGCCCCGGGACTCCGGCCGGGTGGCCGCCACCACCTCCTGCCGGGGAGCGCCCGCCCCCCTGCTCGCGCTCCCCGGCTCCGCCCTGTGCTCGCTCCCCGGCTCCGTCCTGCGCGGTTGCGCCTTGCGCCCAGGGCCGGTTCGGCGTCCCCGGCCGCCACTCGATCGAACGGCCCGGGGATTTTCGCAAGAGGTTTCTGTTATTCCCGCTCGCCCCTCCCGCTCTCCGGAGTGTCGGAAGGCCCGAGCCCCTCCGTCGCAGGGGCACGGGCCGTCGCGCGAGGAGAGGAACGCGATGGGACACCGGAGCAGCGGGCCGCGCCGACGCCGCCGGCCCACCCGCAGGGCGCCCTGGCCGCCGCGGCCCCGCCCCCGACCCCGCCCCCGACCGCGGGGAGGACCGGCTCCCGAGGTGGCCATCAGTCAGATCACGCCGAATTCCGCCGACCCGGGCCGCCGCGTGGTGCTTGGCGGCACGGCGGCCCCGGTCCGGCGCACCGCCCGGCTGCCGCACCCCGAAGCGGTCGCGCGGACGTGTCAACTCGCCGCTGACGGAGGCGGGTTCACCCTCGACGCGGGCGGCGGCCGGAGTCTCCGCAGTCGAACGGCGGCCTCTCTTACCAGAACTGTTCGTTGCTGAAGTCCTCGTGTGCCGAACGGGGTAAGGCTGTTCCTGTGAGCCCGTAAAACCGGTCGGCCCGTACGCCGGCCGAACCCTCCGACCCGAGCCGCCGACGCCCGCGGGCCCCAAGACCCGCAGGCCCGAAGGTCCGTCGCGCCGGGACCGGCCGCCGCCCACCCAGTGGCGGGCCGTTCCCGGCGCCGGCCGTTCCCAGCGTCCCTGCCCCCACACCGCCCCGAGGACCCTCCCGTATGCGAACCCGCCCCCACCTCAGCGCCCTCGCCCTCGCCGCGGCGGCCCTGCTCGCCGCCGCCGCACCCGCCGCCGCCCACGGCGAGAGCGTCCACCTGGACGTCACCGGCCAGCAGAACGGTCGCGTCAGCACCGTCGCGACCTGGGAGAACGACCACGACCCGGTGACCGGGGAGTTCGCCGGCACGCTCTCCGCGACGGCCACCGACGGGCGCGCCGTCGGCCCCTGGCGCCTGGTCACCGCCCCCGGCCGTCCCGGGACGTACACCACCCGGGAGATCCTGCCCGTCGGGCACTGGCGGGTGACGGTGGACTGCTCTTCCCCCGCCCCAGGGCACGGCGAGGGCGAGCTCGACATCGACACCGCGGTGGTCACCGACCCGGCGCCCGCGGGGACGGGGGGCCCGCCGCTCGCCGAGGCCCAGCCGGGGGACGGCTCGCCACGCTCCGCCGAGGTGACCCCCGCCCCGCTCCGGGAGACCACCGCCGGGACGGGGACCACCGCGGCCCCCGTCTCCGCCCGGGAGGCCGCGCCCGGCCGCGTCCACGCGACCACCTCCGACGCCACCGCCTGGGCGGCCATCGGCACCGCCTGCGCGGCCGTCGTCCTGGTCGCCACCGGCCTCTGGCTACGCCGCCACCGCGGCTGAGCCGCCCGGCGCGGGCCGGCCGTCTCCGGGGGAGCGGCCCCGCCGTGGAACCGGCCGGGTGCGAACCGACGTCCCTTCCGGTCACCGGGCGCCACCTGGCGCCCGGACGACCGCAAGGGAGCGCTCGCGCATGAAGAAGGTCCTGATCACCGGCGGCGCGGGATTCATCGGCAGCACCGTCGCCTCCGCCCTGCTCGACCGGGGGATCACCCCGGTCGTGCTGGACGACCTCTCCCGGGGGCGGACCGAGTTCGTCGCGGACCGGCTCTTCTACCGGGGCGACATCGCCGACGCGGCCCTGCTCGACCGGATCTTCGCCGAGCACCCCGACATCGACGCCACCGTGCACTGCGCCGCGAAGATCGTCGTACCGGAGTCCGTGGCCAAGCCGCTGTACTACTACCGGGAGAACGTCGCCAAGACGGTCGAACTCCTGGACGCCCTCCAGCGCCACGGCTGCACCCGGGTCGTCTTCAGCAGCTCCGCCTCGATCTACGCCCCCACCCCCGACGCCCGGGTCGACGAGAGCAGCCCGGTCGACGCCGGCAGCCCGTACGCGCGCACCAAGCAGATGATGGAGCAGGTCCTCCAGGACTGGACCAGGGGCGAGGGCGCCGAGCGCCAACGCGTCATCGCCCTGCGCTACTTCAACCCGATCGGCGCCGACCCGCAGCTGCGCACCGGCCTCCAGGACCTCCGGCCCACCCACGCCCTCGGCAAGCTGATCGAGGCGCACACCACCGGCACCCCGTTCACCGTGACCGGCACCGACTGGGCGACCCGCGACGGCTCCGGCATCCGCGACTACGTCCACGTCCAGGACCTCGCCGAGGCGCACGTCGCGGCGCTGCTCCGGTTCGACGAGGTGATCGCGCCGGGCGTGGCGGACCGCTACCGGGTGATCAACGTCGGCACCGGCGACGGGACCACCGTGCGGGAGCTGATCGCCGCCTTCGAACAGGCCGTCGGCGCCAGTCTCGAGGTGCGGGAGGCCGGGCCGCGGCCCGGGGACGTGATCGGCTGCTACGCCGTCGTGGACACCGCGCGGGACCTGCTCGGCTGGCAGCCGCGGCGCGGCATCGCCGAGGGGGTCGCCGACGCGCTGGCCTGGCGGAGGGTCTGGTCCGCCCGGATCGCCGTCAGCTGACCGCCCGGAGGCGCTACTTCACGGCCTCGCCCGACTTCGACCAGTTGTCCCGCAGGCGGTCGAGGTAGGACTGCGCCTGGGAGCCGATCTTGACGCCCCGGGCGAAGGCCAGCATGTTGCCCGCGCCCGCGTTGTAGCCGAGGGCGACCAGTTCGTCCCGGCTGAGCGACACGCCCGGGCGCGCGGGAAGTTGGGCGGCGAGGTCGTGCAGGTGCCAGGCGGCCGCCTGGACGGCCAGGTCCCGGTCGTCCGGGAGCTCCTCCCACTGCCGGGAGGCGAAGGGGCGGCCGGGCTTGGTGTCGTCGAAGGCGGCCCGGTGCATGTTGGCGATGCCGAAGGAGGCGTCCGGTTTGCCGCGCTGCCAGGCCCGTTCGAGTTCGGGGTCGTGCGGCTTGTACGACTCGTTGTAGAGGATCGCCATCAGCAGCTGCGGGTTGACCCCGGCCTCGGTGGCGTACCGGCGGACCGGCTCCGCGTAGTCGGCCGGGTCGTAGCGGCCCGAGGGCTTCGACGGCTTCGCGGAGCCGCCGGCCGACGGCGCGGAGCCGGACCCGGGGACGGACGGGGCGGCGGCGGTCGGGGAGGGGTCGGCGGAGGCCGCGCCGTCGTGGTCGTTGCCGCGCAGGAGGCCCAGCCCGACCACGACCGCGACGGTGAGCACCAGCCACTGCCCCCAGCCCGGCCCCTTCTTCTCCTCGCTCACCGCTGCCGCCCCTCCCCGTTCGCCCGTGCGGTCGTTCGACCGTCGTGCGGCCGATCGTGTCCTGCGGCAGGTTACTCGGCGGGCTTCTGGTCGCCGTCGAGGTTGCGCAGGAAGTCCTTCGCCTTCTCGACGCCGGTGTCGATCTGCCCGCTGTACTTGCCGTCCGTGCGGTCGTCGATCGCGTCGCCGACCTTGTCCAGGCCCTGCCCGATCACGTCGCCGTGGTCACGGGCGAGGTCGGTGGCCTTGCCCGCGAGGTTCTTCAGACTCTCAAACATGGTGACGCTCTGCTCCTCTGATGCGTTCCTGATGGTGTGCCGACGTGGCGGGGATCATGACCATCCTAACGACGGTCCACCAGGCGGTCGGTCGCTGCCGGGTGGCAGCGGATGACTTTGCTGAAATGGGTTTTGTATGCTCCAGCCCAACCTCTACAGCAATGTAGAGGCTTGGTCCCCACCAGGACGTCACCAGGGCGCCGCCAGGGCCCCGGCAGGACCGACGGCGTCCCGGCACGCGCGGTGGTGCGATCGCGCCGCCGCAGCCGCAACGATCGAGGGAAGTGCGCATGGCCGGTCAGCGGGCGAGAACGCCGTACCAGGACGCGGGACCCCGCACCGAGGACCGCGCCCTGCCCGCCCAGCGCTCCTGGCCGGCCGGTGCGGGAGCCGCAGGCGCCCCCGGGAGGCGCGCGGACACCGCGGCGCCCCGGCAGGTCCGGTCGCCGCGCCCCGGGGCGGCCCGCCGCAGGCAGCAGGCGCGCCGGCGCGGCGGGACGGCGGCCGCGTTCTCGGCGGTCGGGCTGCCGCTGCTCGGAGCGGTCGCGGACGAACTCGACGGGCCGGGCGTCGGCCTCCTGTTCGCGGTGGGCTCGGTGCTCGGGACGGCGGCCGCGGCGCTGCTCTGCAGCCGCACCGGCCGGTGGTGGGTGGTGACGGCCGCTCCGGTCGTGGTGCTGCTCACCGCCTCGGGCGTCGAGTACCTGGCGCACCCCGGGAAGTACCAGGGGAGGAACCTCGGCACCGGCGCGCTGCGCTGGGTGGTCGGGGCGTTCCCGGTGATGGCCGCGGCCGTGGCGGTGGCGCTCGTCGTGGTCGCGGTCCGTGTCACGGCGGCCCGCCGCCGGGCGGTGCCGGAGCGCCGGCGGACCGGCAGGACGGCTGTCCCGGCCGGAAGGGGCCGCCGTGGCTGAGCGCGGCAACAGCCGTACCGGCGGCCGCGGCCAACGCGGGCAGCGCGGTCTGCGCGGCCGGCGCGGCTACGACCCGCGCCGCGCCGCCGCCCCGCTGACCGTCGCCGGGCGCACCCTGGCCTGCACCGTCTCGGTCGCGGTGCTCGGCGCCAGCGGCTTCACCTGGTACGAGTACCGCAGCCTGGACGACGGCATGATCAAGTCCACCGCGCTGAGCGAGGCCAGGAAGAACGCCCCGCCGCACCTCGACAAGTCCGTCAACCTGCTGCTGATCGGCCTGGACAGCCGCAAGGACATGGACGGCAACGACCTGCCCCGGCAGTTCGTGGAGGACGAACTGCACGCCGGCTCCAGCGAGATCGGCGGGTACAACACCAACGCCCTGATCGTGCTGCACATCCCGGCCAACGGCGGCAAGGTCACCGCGCTCTCCGTCCCGCGCGACGACTACGTGCAGACCGTCGGCGCGGACGGGAAGATGCACAAGATCAAGGAGGCGTACGGCATCGCCAAGGAGGCCGCCGAGCAGAAGCTGGCGGGCAAGGGGCTCTCCAAGGCGGCGCTGGAACGGCAGAGCCGCGAGGCCGGCCGCTCGGCGACCATCCGGACCGTGCAGAGCTTCCTGGACGTCCCGATCGACCACTTCGCGGAGGTGAACCTGATCGGCTTCTACGACATCGCCAAGGCGGTCGAGCCGGTCCAGGTCTGCCTCAACCACCCCGTGGACGACCCGATCATCGCCCGGACCGCCACCCACGAGGGCGGCGGCACCGGCCTCAAGCTCCCGGCCGGGATCAGCTCCCTCGACGCCGCGCAGGCGCTCTCCTTCGTCCGCCAGCGCCACCACCTCACCAACGGCGACCTCGACCGCACCCACCGGCAGCAGGCGTTCCTCTCCTCCGTCGAGTACCGGCTCAAGCAGCAGGGCATCCTGAACGACCTCGGGCAGATGCAGAAGCTGTTCGCGGTGGTGAAGAAGGACGTGGTCATCGACAACGAGTGGAACATCCTCGACTTCGCCCAGCAGGCGCCCAACCTGACCGGCGGCAACGTGGAGTTCAACACCCTGCCGATCAGCGGCTTCAAGACGGTCGGCGGGCAGGAGGTCAACACCGTCAACCCGGACCTGATCAGGAAGATCGTCCGGCAGCTCTTCAAGCACGAGCCGGCGCCGGCCGTCCCCGCCGTCGTGCCCGTCGCGCCGTCCGGGGACGCGCCGGGCGATCCGGCCCCGTCGCCCTCCGTGACCCCGACGCCGAGCGCGACGCCCAAGACGGTGGTCGACATCAACGCGGTCGCGGGGGCGGGGGCGGCGGCCAACGAGTCCCGGGCGCTGGCCGAACTCGGCTACCAGACGGGCCGGATCGGCGACGCCCCGGCCAGGACCCGGGCCACCGCGGTCGGGTACGGAGCCGGGGCCAAGGCCGAGGCGCAGCGCCTCGCCGCCCGCTACGGGGTGAACGCGGTCTTCTCGTCGGGGATCCCCGCGGGACGCGTCCTGCTCACCCTCGCCGTCTCCCGCACCCCGAGCCCGACGGCCGTGCCGTCGGCCGCGCCGGGTGAGACCTCCGCCGACTCGGCGGCGGGGCTGCCGATGCAGGGGCCGGCGGTGAAGGCGGGCGGGATCCCGTGCGTGGACTGAAGCCCCTGCGGCGGTGGGGAGTCCAGCCCCGGCCGGGGCTGGTGTCCCGGAGCGGCCGCCGGGTCGAGGGCCTCGACGTACCCGATCCGCCCGCCGACGACGTCCGGGACGAGCGTGCCGTGGGCCGGCGGGAGCGGGACGCACCGGTGGTCCGGGCCGTAGGGCCGGCCGTCCGGGTGCGGTTCCGTCACGGGCGCGGCGCCGTCACGGGCGCGGTGCCTTCACGCCGTGGACGGCGGCGTACTCGGCGGCGAGCCAGGGGCCCAGGTCGTCGACGAGCACGGTGAGGGCGGCCCGGTCGGGGGTGCGGCCGCGGGCGAGGGCGGCGGCGAGGCGTGCTTGGGCGGCGCGCTCGGGGTAGTAGCCGGCGAATATCTCGGCGGAGGCGGCGAGGTCGCTGGTCCAGCCGCCCCAGCGGGGCATGACCAGGGTGAGGCAAGTGCGGACGAGGCGGCGGGAGACGGCGCGGGTGAGGCCGCGCAGTTCGGCCTCCGTGGTGGCGGCGGCCAGGCGCTCGTGCCAGAGCGGGAGGACCAGGGCCAGGTCGCCGTTGGTCTCCCGGGCGAGCAGCGAGGTGGGGCGGTAGCGGGGGAGCCGGGCGGCGAGGTCCTCGCCGAGCAGCGGGGTGCAGAGGCAGGCGACGAACCAGCCGAGGTCGTGGCGTTCGAGCTCGCTCAGCAGGGTGTCCGTGCCGGCCAGCACCACGCCGACCCCGTTCACCTGCGCGAACTCCCCGTCGAGCGCGGCTTCGAGGGCGTCGGCCTCTGCCCGGTCCGCGGCGGTGGGCTCGTGGCGCAGGGCGAGCAGCAGGTCGAGGTCGGAGACGCCGGGGGTGGCGGTGCCGCGCGGGAGGCTGCCGTAGAGGTAGGCGCTGTGCAGCCGGTCGGGGGCGAAGGCCGCGGCGATCCGCTCCCGGGCGGCGGCGACCACCGGCGTGAACGCCGGCGGCACGCGGTCGAGCGAGCCCTCCCGTGCGATGTACCCGTCCCGGTCCAGCCCCTGAATCGTGGTCATGGGGGCACTCTGCCCCACCGCGGTCGGCCCTGACCAGCGAATATCCGTCGGCCCGGCCGATTGTCAGTGCCGTGTGCAAGCATCCGTCGCACACGAACACGAACGGCGTGAGGGGATCGGCATGGGCACCTGGGACATCGGGCACTTCGACAACGACTCGGCGGCGGACTTCTGCGGCGGACTGGACGACGCGGCGCCGGGCGAGCGGGAGGCGCTGCTCCGGTCGGCGCTGCTGTACGCAGTCCGGGCGGAGGAGTTCCTGGACTCGGACGAGGCGGTGGAGGCGGTCGCCTCCGCCGCGCTGGTGGCGGCGCAGTGCCCGGGCGGGGCGGCGGTGACCAGTGCCTACGGGCCCAAGGAGCCGGTCCCGCCGCTCTCCGCCGAGCTGCGCCCGCTCGCGGTGGCGGCGCTCGACCGGGTGGTCGCGGAGGAGTCGGAGCTCGCGGAGCTGTGGGACGAGTCGGGGGAGGCGGCGGCCTGGCGCGAGGGCATACGGACGCTGCGGGAGGTCCTCGCCGCGGCGTCGTCGGCGGAGGCGCCGGTGGCGGACGCGTAGGTGACATGCGCGTAGGCGCCGGGGCCGGTGGCCGATCGGCCGTCAGCGGCGGGCCGCCGTCCACCAGTAGCCGAGCGCGGTGAGGCTGGTGGCGGAGCCGAGCAGGCAGACGGCCGTCCAGCCGCCGTGGTCGTAGACGACGGTGGACAGGATCGCGCCCGCGCCGCACCCGGCGGAGTAGAGCAGCATGTAGCCGGCGGTCAGGCGGCTCTGCGCCTCCGGGCGGACCTGGTAGAGGAGGTGCTGATTGGCGACGTGGACGGACTGCAGGCCGTAGTCGATCACCACCATGGCGAGCACCAGCCACCAGACCGAGTGGGGCAGCAGCGCGGCCGGGAGCCAGCCGACCAGCATGGCCAGCAGGCCGATGCCGGCGGTGCGTTCGGCGCGGCCGCGGTCGGCCTGGCGGCCGGCGTATCCGGCGCCGAGCGCTCCGGCGGCGCCGGCCAGGCCGAAGAGTCCGATCTGGGTGTGGCTGAGGTTGAAGGGAGGCGCGGCGAGCGGGAGCACCATCGGGGTGAGCAGCACGGTGACGGAGGTGAAGCCGAGCAGCGCGAGGACGGCCCGGACCCGGAGCACGCGCTCCTGGGCGAAGAGCGTGAACACCGAGCCGACCAGCCGCGGGTAGCCGATCCGCTCGGCCGCCCGGTGCCGCTCGGACGGGAGGGCGGCCGCGACGGCGAGGGCCATGGCGGCGGTGGCGACGGCGGAGACCACGTAGACGGCGCGCCAGCCGGCCAGGTCGCCGATGGTCCCGGCGACGGTGCGGGCGAGCAGGATGCCGACCACGATGCCGCTGGTCACGGTGCCGACCACCCGCCCCTGGTCGCCCGGGGCGGCGAGTTGGGCGGAGTAGGCGACGACCACCTGGGCGACGACGGCGAGGACGCCGACGGCGGCCATCGCGAGGAGCAGCAGCGGAGCGGAGGGGGCGAGTGCGACGGCGAGGAGGGCGAGGACGGACAGGCCGAGCTGGGAGGTGATCAGGGTGCGGCGGTTGACGTGGTCGCCGAGCGGCACGAGCAGGAGCAGGCCGAGGGCGTAGCCCGTCTGGGTGAGGGTGCCGACCAGGCCGATGGTCGCCGGGGCGATGCCGTAGTCCCGGGCGATCAGGTCGAGCAGTGGCTGCGAGTAGTAGACGTTGGCCACGGCGAGGCCGCAGGCGACGGAGAGCAGCCAGGCGACGGCTGGTGACAGGCCGCGCGGCGGGGCCCCGGTGGGGGTGGCGGCCGGGGCTTCGGCCAGGGCGTCGGCGGTCGGGTCGTCGGCGGTCGGGTCCTCGGCGGACGCGCGGGCGGGTGAGGTCATGGGCGGGACTCCCTCGAAGGGGCATGGTGGTTTCAAAGTGCTACCGCGACACCATGGCATACCCTGGTTTTAATAAGCAACCACGCTCTGATCGGTACGCTGGGCGCCGACCGGTGAGAGCTGAGAGGTGGGAGAAGTGCCGAAACGCACCACGCACGAGGAATCGGCCTGCCCGGTCGCCCGTCCGCTCGACGTCGTCGGCGACGGCTGGACGCTGCTGATCGTCCGTGACGCCTTCGACGGACTGCGCCGCTTCGGGCAGTTCCAGAAGAACCTCGGCCTGGCCAAGAACATCCTGTCCTCCCGCCTGGCCGGCCTGGTCGCCAACGGCGTGTTCGAGCTCGCGCCGGCCGCCGACGGCAGCCCGTACCAGGAGTACGTGCTCACCGAGAAGGGCCGTGCGCTGTTCCCGGTGATCACGGCGCTGCGGCAGTGGGGCGACCAGTGGTTCTTCGAGGAGGGCGAGCCCCGGGCGCGTCTGGTGGACCGCGAGTCCGGTGCGCCCGTCGCGCCGGTCGAGGTGCGCTCGGCGGACGGCCGGGTGCTCGGGCCCGAGGACGCGAAGGTGCTGCTGCCCTGAGGTCCGTGCCCTGAGGCGCGCCGCTGCCACCGGCCGGGTGAGGGTCGATGGCAGCGGGGCGGAGTGGGGCGTGCGCCGGGTCAGCTCGGCGTGGCGGCACTCGCGGTCGGGCAGGGCGGCAGGGTGGACGGCGCGGTGCTCGCGCAGGTCGCGGTCGGCGCCTGGGCGGTGGTGGTCGTCGCCGTGGTCCCGGTTGCCGTCGTGACGGCGGTGGTCGTCGTCGCGGGGGAGGGCGTCCTGGTGACCGGTGCCGGCGTCTGTGTCTGAGTCTGAGTCGGTGTGCCGGTGGTCACCGTGGACGGGGGCGGGGTGCTGGTCGTCGTGGCCGTCCCCGGCGGCTGACCCGAGCTGGTCGCGGACGTGGCTCCGGGGGTCGTCGGGCCCGCGGAGGTGACTCCGGCGCCTGTGGAGCCTGAGGGGGTGGCACCCGAACTCGTCGGCGTGCCGGGCGATGGCGTGCCGGGTGGGGTCGTGCCCGGCGATGTTGCACCAGGCGACGTTGCACCGGGCGAGGTCATGCTGGGGGACGTCGTGCCGGGGGAGGTCGAGGAGGTGGCCGAGGGTGTGGACGGCGTCCACGGGCCCGGCGGCGGGATGCCGGGCACCAGGGGCCCCTTCGGCGGTTCGGCCGGTCGGTCCACGACCTCGACCCGCCCGGTCATCCGGGAGAACCACCCGCCGGTCTCGACGTTCACCAGGATGATCTCGGTCACCGGTCGGGCTGCCGGCACCACGATGATCAGCGTGGACGGCTGGAAGCCCGCCCAGGCCTTCCCGGTGTACCTCGCGTTGCTCACCAGCGCCGGCGGCTTCAGCGGGTTGCCGCAGGAGCAGCGCACCCGGGGCACGCCCTGGGCGTCGACCAGGACGGCGGTGCCCGCCTCCAGTGCGGACTGGTACTCGACCACCGCGCCGCTCTTGTAGGTGTGGTTGGTCACCCGGGTGTCCACCCGCAGGTAGGCGGAGGTCAGCGAGCGCAGGTAGCCGGGGACGTCGGCCTGCGCGATGCCGGCGGCGGAGGCCCAGGCGCGCCCGGTGTCCCCGGTTGAGAGCATCCCGACCAGGCGCTCGGTGTCGCAGCTCGGCTTGCCCATCGACCCGGCGTACAGCCCGGCCGAGCTGCCCTCGACGCTGTGGAGCGAGGTCGGCGAACCGCTCCGGGACGAGGCGCCGCCCGGGTGCTGCGCCGTCGGGGTGACGGTCGGGGCGGGGGTCGGAGCGGGGGTCGGGACGGCGGAGCCGGGTGCGGGGGCGCCCACCCCCTGGGTCTCCACCGACGGGGTGAACGGGTCCGGCCCGGGATCGGCCGGGGCCTGCAGGGCGACCTCGTTCGCGGTCGGCACGGCCGGGTGGTTGCCGCCCTGGTTGTTGACGATCAGCACGGTGGCCACCACGGCCACCGCCACCGTGCCCGCCGCCAGCGCCAGCCCCTTCCCGGAGCGCCACCACGGCGTGCGCGCCCCGCGTCCGGGCCCGCCGGACGACGGCCCGCCGGGCCCGCTCGCGCCGCCCGGTCCGGATGGCCCGCCCGGCCCGCTCGCACCGCCGGGACCACTCGCACTCCCGGCGCCACCCGCCCCGGCGGCCCCGGACGGGCCCGAGGGCGGAGGGGGCGTGGACGGCGGACCGGCCGTACCGCCGCCGGACGGTCGACCGGCCAACGGCCCGGACGGCGGACCGGACGGCGGACCGTGCGGAGGTTCACCGGGCGGGCCGGGCAGGCCGGACGGAGGCGGTTGGGAGGTCATCGAGGCTCCGTTTCGCAGGCGGTCGGCCGACCGGGGCCGGCTCGGGAGGCTCCTGCCAGTGGCTTCCCTTTCTCCCCCGTTGCCCCGTTCGCCGCAACAGCAGGTGCCGGGGCGTCGCCGAGCGTGCCCGCCGACCGTCGGCCACCCTGGAAACCCGGCCGGAACCCGGCCGGGAGTCGACCGGACGTAGAACGGGCGTAGATTCGGAGATCGATCGCGCCGCGTCCGGGCCGGACCCCTGTGCACCCCGCGAGCGACGAGGAGGCGGCATGCAGCAGCCCACCACCCGGGCCGCGGGCCCGCCCGGCGCCGTACGCGGCTGGCTGGACGCGCTCGCCGTGGTGCTGGCCGGGCTGGTCGCGATGGCGGCGGTGGCCGCGCTCGGTCTCTGGCTGGCCGGCGCCGACGACCTCCCGGACGGCGGCTTCCCCGCCGTGCTGGCGGCGACGCTCGCCCTCGCCGTCGGCGGCACCGTCGAACTCGACGGCGGCGCCGGGGACTTCGCGGCGGTCGGGGCCGGGATCAGCGCGATGCCGCTGAGCGTCTCGGTGGTCGGCGCGGTCGCGATGGCCGAGGTGTTCCTGCGCCAGCTGCGCTTCCGCGCGGTCGCGGGCGGCGGTGAGCTGCTCGGGCGGATCGGCCGGACGGTGCTGCTCTGGGTGCTCGCCCTGGTGCTGCTCACCCTCGGCGCCCGGCACAGCTTCGTCGTCCCGCTCGGCGGCGACCTGGCCCAGTCGATCGGCGGCGCGCTCGGGCTGACCCCGGAGGTCGGCTTCCGCGCGGACGGCCCGACCACCGTGGGCATCGGGCTGGCCTGGCTGCTGGTGGTGTTCGCGGTCACCTTCGCGGTGTCCCGGCGGGCCCCGCTGCCGCCCGCCCTGGTGCGCTACCAACTCGCCGTCCGCCCGCCCGCGTTCGCGCTCTGGCTGGTCCTGCTGGCGTACCTGGCGATCGGTGCGGTGGCCGGGGTGCTGACCGCGGTCGTGCACGGGAACCCCCGGCAGACCCTGGCCGTGGTGCTGCTCGCGCTGCCCGACCTGGTCTGGCTGGCCTTCGGCATCGGGCTCGGCGCCACGTGGCACGGGCGGCTGGTCGGCGGGCTCGGCCTGCCCGTCCCCAAGCCGCTCAGCGCGGTGCTGCGCACCCCCGGGGGCGGGCCGGCGACCATCGACCTCGGCACCCTCGCGGAGCAGGACGCCCGCAGCTGGTGGCTGCTGCCGTTGGCCGCCGTCCTGCTGCTCGCCGCCGCCTTCCTGGCGGCCCGCCGCGCGCCGCGCACCGTCCGGCTCTGGCGGCACGCCGTCCGGTTCGCGCTCGCCACCGCCGTCACCGTGCTGCTGGTGGGTCTGTGGACCCGGGTGGACGCCGACTACGGGCTCTCCGTGCTCGGTGTCGGCCTCGGCCAGGGCGGCCTGGGCGACCTGCTGGGCGCCGTGCTCGGCGGCGGCAACCCGCTGGCCGGGCTGGGCGGCGGGAGCCTCACCCTGCGCCCGGTGCTCTGGACGGCGGTGCCGCTCGCGGCGGGCTGGGGGCTGCTGACCGGCGCGCTCGGCGCCCTGCTCGCCACCCGGGTGCGGCACCGCGGCGAGGTACCGGCGGACGCCGAGTGACGGGTGCGGCGGCCGTGGCCCGGCTCAGAACAGCCGGTGGCCCCGTACCCACATGGTCTTGCGGCCGTCGGCCCGGATGAGCCGGAGTTTCCCGATGCCGTCGTGGATGCCCGCACTGAGCAGCAGCGACGGTCCGACGACCACGCCCGCGGCGGCCAGCGCGAAGAGCAGGCCGATGTTGTCGACGGCCTGGTCGTCGCCCTCCTCGACGGTCCGGCCGCCCAGCTGGACCAGCATCGGGACGAGGGCCAGCAGCGAGAGCACCAGCAGCCAGCCCACCGTCCGGTGGACCAGCCGCTTGACCCGCGCCCTGGTGGCGGTCTCCACCCGGACGGAGAAGGAACGCCGGCAGCGCGGGCAGATGACGCCGATCTCCTTGTTGCCGCCGGTGGGCCGGGGCGAGCCGCCCTCCGGCAGGTGTGCGACGCTCCAGCTGACCTTCGTCGAGGTGAGGCCCTGCTGGACGCTCACCCGACAGCCGAGGCCGACGACGTACCGGTCGGTGATCGGGATCTTCGCCACTGCTGCCACCCCCAGCCGCCGCGACCGTCGCGGGGTAGGCGGAGTTTAGCCGTACGCCTGAAGAGATGGTGATGAAACGTCAGAAAGCCTCCGTCAGAAGGATGATCGCCGCCGGGACGGCCTGGCCGAGTGCACCGCGCCACAGCTTCGGCTCCGAGGTGAACAGGGTGATCCCGCCCGCGACCATGAACGCGGCGACGTAGAGCACCACCGCCCGCCCGGCCTCCGGGTGTCCGGTGTGCAGCAGGACCAGGCCGGCGACCAGGCCGAGGGCCAGGAAGAGGTTGTAGAAACCGACGTTGACGCGCCACAGCCGGACCTCCGGGGCGTCCGCGGTGCTGCCGGTCAGCACGCGGCGCACCCGCGGGTGCCCGTACAGGAAGCTCTCCAGCGGCCAGACGATCAGGTGGATCGCCGCGGCGACCACGGCGAAGACCTGGCTCACGGCGTTCATGACGGACGGCTCCCTGCGGGCGGCGACGGCGGCGGGTGGATGACCGGTGCGGCCCAGGCGGGCGGCCCGGGCACCGAGCGCGGGTCGGGGGCGAGCGCGGGGACGACCCGGGTGGGCGGCCCGTCGGCGCGCCACGGTTCCGGCGCGGCGGCGGTGCTCGCCGCGCGCAGCTCGGCGACGAAGTCCAGGCAGTTCGGGTACCGCTTCCCGGGCGTCTTGGCCAGCGCCCGGGCGACCACCGCGCCGACGGCGGCCGGCAGGTCGGGCCGGTGTTCGCGCAGCGCGGGCGGCGGGTCGTTGAGGTGCGCCCAGAGCAGCGCGAGGTCGCTCTCCCGGCGGAACGGCGGGGCGCCCGCGAGCATCTCGAAGACCACGCAGCCGAGGCCGTACTGGTCGCAGCGCCCGTCCAGCGGCCTGCCGGAGATCTGCTCGGGCGCCGCGTAGTCGAGCGTGCCGACGATCTGGCCGACGGTGGTCAGCCCGCTGAGCGAGAGGGACTTCTTGGTCAGGCCGAAGTCCGCCAGGTACAGGTGCTCGGGGTGCTCGCTGTCCGTCCCGGCGGCGACCAGGACGTTGCCCGGCTTGACGTCCCGGTGCACCAGGCCGTGGTCGTGCGCGGCGTCCAGCGCCGAGGCGATCTGGAGGGCGAACCGGACGGCCCGCCCGACCGGGAACGGGCCGGAGCGGTTGATCAGGGCGCGCAGGTCGCCGCCCTCCACGTAGCGCATCGCGAGGTACAGGATGCCGTCCTGTTCGCCCGCTTCGAACACCGGGATGATGTGCGGGTGGTCGATCGCGGCGGCGGCCTCCGACTCGTGCATGAACCGCTGCCGGAACACCTCGTTGCGGGCCAGCTCGGGGGCGAGCAGCTTGACCGCGACGGTCCGGCCGAGCCGCAGGTCCTTGGCCCGGTAGACCACGGCCATGCCGCCGCGCCCGATCTCGTTCTCCAGCCGGTAGCCGGCGACCCGCCGCCCGACCAGCCCGGCGGGCAGACCGGTGGCGTCCCGCTCGGTGGCATCCCGCTTGGCGCCGTCGCGTGCGGCGGACGGCCGCTCGACGCCGTCGCGCTCGGCGGAGGTCACGGCTCACCGGTCCGGGTGGGGGCGGACGGGCCCTTCGCGGACGGGCCCTCCGCGGACGGGCCCGCCGCGGACGGGCCCGCCGCGGACGGGCCGTGCGAGGGCGCGGGCGCGGGCGACGGCGCGGGCGAGGGGCTGGGCCGGTCGGTGGCCGCGTACGTCTGGAGCTGGAGCCCGTCGCCGTAGCACCAGCGGTCGTGCACCGGGTCGAACAGCCAGACCGCCTCGCCGTCCACCACCAGGCCGATCCGCAGGCCCCGGGTGCGCTCCCGGAAGGCCCCCAGGTCGAGGGTGCCGCTGGCGAGCTCCTCCAGCAGGGCGCGGTAGCGGTCGAGTGCGCCCCCGGCCTCGGCGAGCGCCGGTCGCGGGTCGGCGGTCCGCGCGGGCGGGCCGCCGGCGGCGGGCGGTGGCTGCGGCAGCGCGACCAGCAGGCGGCCGTCCACCCAGGCGGTCCAGCCGTTGGAGCAGAGGATCCGCGCCCAGTCGCCCCGGCGGTCGACCAGTTGCAGCGGCAGCAGCGCGTCGAGCCGGGCGTCGGGCCGGGCCGGGTCGGGTGCCGCCCAGGAGGCCATCCCGTCCGGCGGGGCGACGTGGGTGGGGCGGAACGCGAACTCGTCCATGCGGCGGTCGCCCTTCCGCTAGCGCCGCATGATGCTCGGCTCGTGCCGCCGCAGCAGGGCCAGCACCACCAGGCCGTACAGCAGCGAGAGCGCGGGCAGCAGCGCGATGCCCACCAGCCAGCCGGAGCGCTGGTGCCGGAACATCGGGTCGGCGGTGATCGCGTTCGGGAAGATGCCGTGCAGCTCGACGGTGCGCGCCATCGCCGACAGGCCCCAGCGGGACGGGACCAGCCAGGCGAACTGCTCCAGCCCCGGGACGCCGTGCAGCTTGAGCATCAGGCCGCTGAAGACGATCTGCACCACCGAGAGGAGCACCAGCAGCGGCATGGTGGCCTCCTCCTTGCCCACCAGCGCCGAGACCACCAGGCCGAGCATCATCGCCGAGAAGGCGAGCAGCGCGACCGCGAGGATCAGTTCGGGCAGCTGCGGCATCACCACCCCGGTCGGCACCGCGAAGGAGAGGTCCACCCCGGCCAGGCCGACCACGGTCAGCACCGCGGCCTGGGCCACCGTGACCGTGCCGAGCACCACCACCTTGGAGACCAGGTAGGCCGATCTGGACAGCCCGACCACCCGCTCCCGCCGGTAGATCGCGCGCTCCTTGACCAGCTCGCGCACCGAGTTGGCGGCGCCGGTGAGCAGCCCGCCGATGCAGAGCGTGAGCAGGCAGTTGACGGCGTTGTCGGGGGAGAGCCGGGAGCCGGCCATCGCCCGGCACATCAGGCCGATCACGAAGGGCAGCACCACCATGATGGTGAGGAAGAGCCGGTCGGCGGCCAGCACCGCGGTGTACCGGCGTACCAGGGTGCCCAGTTGGGAGAACCAGCCCTGCGGCTTGTCCCAGTCGATCACGGGCGCGGCGGGCGTGGCCGAAGCGGCGGGCTCGTGCGGGGTCGGGTGCGGATGGGGGTGCGGACGGGGCGACGGCGTCGGCCCGCCCTCGGCCGCCACGTAGCGCGCGTACTGCGGGGAGCCGCGGAACCGCTGCTGCCAGCTGTCGTGGTCCTCGTCCTCGAAGGCCTCGAAGGCCTCGAAGGCCTCCGGCCACTCCTCGTAGCCGAAGAAGCCCAGCGCCTCGCCGGGCGGCCCGTAGTACGCCGTCCGCCCGCCCGGGGCCAGCACCAGCAGCCGGTCGCAGACGCTCAGGCTCAGTACGCTGTGCGTCACCACGACCACCGTCCGGCCGTCGTCGGCGAGCCCGCGCAGCATCCGCATCACCGAGCGCTCCATGCCCGGGTCCAGCCCGGAGGTCGGCTCGTCGAGGAAGAGCAGGGACGGCTTGGTGAGCAGCTCCAGCGCGACGCTGACCCGTTTGCGCTGGCCGCCGGAGAGGCTGGCGATCACCTGGTCGGCGCGGCCGTCCAGGCCCAGTTCGTGGATCACCTCGCGGACCCGGGCCTCCCGCTCGTGCGGGTCGGTGTCGCCGGGGAAGCGCAGCTCGGCGGCGTAGGACAGGGCGCGGTGGACGGTGAGCTGGGTGTGCAGGATGTCGTCCTGCGGCACCAGGCCGATCCGGCGGCGCAGCTCGGCGTAGTCGCGGTAGAGGTCGCGCCCGTCGTACAGCACCGTGCCCTGGTCGGCGGGGCGCAGCCCGGTGAGCGCGTTGAGCAGGGTGGACTTGCCCGCGCCGCTCGGCCCGGCCACCGCGAGCAGCGCCTTCTCGGCGAGCGGGAAGCCGACGTCGTCCAGCAGCACCCGGTGGTCGGGGCCGACCCGGACCACCAGGTGCCGGACGTCCAGGGAGACCTCGCCGGTGTCGGTGTACTCGACCAGCCGGCCGTCGGCCAGGCAGAGCGCGGAGTGGCCGATGCCGACGATGTCCGCCGGGCCGACCGGGGCGCGCTGGACGGGGCGGCCGTTGAGGTAGGTGCCGTTGTGGCTGTCCAGGTCGACGATCTCGTGGCCGCCGTCGGGCAGCGCGCGCAGTTCGGCGTGGTACCGGGAGACCACCAGGTTGTCCAGGACCAGGTCGTTGTCGCGCGAGCGGCCGATCCGGACGGTGCGGCCGAGCAGCCGGTGGACGGCGCTCGGACGGCGGAAGGTGCCGGAGAGGTGCGGGGCGACCAGCGACGGCCGCTTGTGCGCGGTGGGTGCCGGAAGGCCGGCGAAGGCCGCGGACGGGCCGTCGGCCGGGTCGCCGAAGCGCAGCCGGGTGCCCGGGCCGACCTCCTCGCGGCTGACCCGCCGGCCCTCGTCGTACGTGCCGTTGGTGCTGTCGACGTCCTCCAGCAGCCAGTGCCCTCCGGTGGCGCGCAGGATCGCGTGGTGCCAGGACACCCGGGGGTCGTCCAGGACGATCTCGCTGGTCGGGTCGCGGCCGAGGTGGTAGGCCCGGGTCGGGTCGATCACCCGCGACGCGGTGCCGGTGACCAGGACGAGGGGCGGCGCGGAGGGTGCGCCGGGGCGCTCTCCCATGCTGCGCATTCTATCGCCGTCGCTGTCGCCGCACCGGCCGAAGAGCCCTGCCGGAGTGCGGGATTGGACTGGACCACTGCCTCCGCGCGCCACTATCGTTCGGCGTGCCCGCGGATCGCGCGCCGCCGGAACGCGCCCGCGCGTCACCGGGAGTCGTCGAGTGCTTCGGAACGGAACCCATGAGCATCTGGCCGCAGTTGCGAAGATCCCGGACCGTCCGGGCCGGGCACGCCACCGGCCGGGTGCTGCGCTGCGGGCTGATGGACACCATGCTCGCCGACCTCGCCGTCTCGGTCGTGCTCTGCTTCGAGCACCCGCTGGACGACGACCGGCTCGCCGCCGGCCTGGCCCGGGCGCTGGAGCGGGTGCCGGTCTTCGCCGGAAGGCTGCGCACCGTCGAGGGCGTCCTGGAGGCGGTCTGCGACGACACCGGTGTGCCGTTCGAGGTCTACACCGTCGAGGGCACGCTCGCCGAGGCGATGGGCCGGGCGACGGCGGCCGGCGCCGAACTGGTCGCCCCGCTGGACGCCCCCGCCGCCCGCGACGGCGGCGTCCCGCTGCTCACCGTGCGCCTCACCCGCACGGCCGACGGCGGCACGGTGCTCGGCTGCTCCTGGCACCATGCGATCGGCGACCTGCACAGCTTCATGCTGCTGCTGCGGACCTGGTCCGCAGCGGTCGAGGGCGAACCGCTGCCGAAGGCCGAACTCGTCGACGACCAGGACGAGTTGCTGGCCGAGGTACTCCCGGACGAGGACTGCGGCCGGCCCGGCTTCCGGCTGCCCTCGGCGGCGGAGGCGGAGCTGCTGGCCCGCGAGGTGGCGGTCGGGCCGCGTGCCAACCGGATCGTCCAGATCGCCTTCACTGACGCCGAACTGGCCAGGATGCGCGAGGAGTTCGGACTGGCGGCCGGGCGCCGGCTCTCCTCCGGGGACGTGCTCTGCGCCCACCTCCTCAGCACCCTGCGGGAGTTGGACGGGGACGACGCCGAGCGGATGCTGACCGTGCCGGTCAACGCGCGCCGCTGGCTGGGCCTGTCGCCCGCGCTGCTCGGCAACCTCCTCAGTGAGGTCCATCTGCCGCACCGGCCCGAGGAAGGACCGGCGGTGCTCGCGGGCGCACTGCGTACGGCGGTCGAGGAGTTCCCGACCGCACACCTCAACCTCCGCGCCAACCTGTGGTTCCTGGCCACCCTCGGCCGCTCGCGGCTGCGCGACTGCGTGCCATTGGGCTTCGACCCGGCGGCGCGCCGGTTCAGCTTCTCCAACTGGAGCGGCTTCGGCGCCTATGCGGTGAGCTTCCAGGGGAAGCGGCCCGTGCTGTTCAGTCCGGCGGCCAACTATCCGATTCCCTGGGTCTGTTGGACGGTCGAGGGGTTCCGGGGCGAGGGCCGGCTGGCCACCGTGGTGCTGCCGGCCCGGCTCGCCGCCCGGGTGCGCGGGGCGGAGGGCCGGGCGGCGCTGCACCGGTTCCGCAGGGCCGGGGACCGGCCGCCCGCCTCGGCCGGGGTGCTGCCCAAGGTGCTCTGAGCCGCCCCGCCGGCGCGGGTGCGAAGGCAGGCCCCGGCGGCGGAAGGGCGCCCACGGGGGAGGCCGGTTCCCCGTGGGCGCCCTTCCGCCGTGACTACGGACGTCCTCCGGCAGGCCTCAGAAGGACCGCTCGATCGCGGTCCACAGCTGGAGCCGGGCGCGCAACGCGGTGCGGACCGTCTCGGCGCAGGAGTCCCACTTGTCCTGGTCGTCGCCGCACAGGTCGATCAGCATCTGCATCGCCATCGGGGTGTGCTGCTCGCCGTCGACCTCGATGTGACGGGCCAGGTAGTCCTTGAAGACGGTGAGCGCGCCCTCGGGGTCGTCGATCCGGATGACCTGGGTGAACATGTCCGGGATCAGGTCCTCGCGGCCGAAGGCGAAGGCGGCGGCCCGGCAGTGCACCGGCGCGTTCTCCACGATCGACCAGGTGGTGGAGGTGAAGTCCAGGGCGGGCTGCGGCACTCCGGCGTTCTTCAGGGCATCCGGTACGGCGGTGCCGGAGCCCAGCAGGGCCAGGAACTCCTCGATCGGGCGCGGGTCGGCACCGGCCTGCCGCATGCCCTCGACGTACAGCTCGAAGTGGCTGGTGTAGCCCTCGCCGAGCTCGTCGCTCTCCTCGACCAGCACGATCTCGTTGATCAGCCGGCGGCTGGCGGTCGGGCCGTTCGGGACCCACGGCACGTCCACGCAGGTGAGGTCGCGCTGGAGGCTCTTGAGCAGCGACATGAAGTCCCAGACGGCGAAGACGTGGCTGCCGAGGAAGGTGCGGACCCGTTCGATGCCGGTGAGCGAGCGGTACACCGAGTGCTCGACCACCTCGCGGCGCAGCGGGTCGATGGCCTGCTGGAGACTGGTCAGGCCGGGGTGCGAGCGGTCCCAGTGGTAGCGGTTCGTGGACAACGGGGCTCCTTGGTCGGGCTGTTGGGCGATCGAAGTGTTCGGGGTGCGCGAGGTACGCGGGGGCTGCGCCGCTTCGGGGCGCGCGGTCAGCGGTGCTTCAGCACGAGGTCCAGCGCGTGCCGCAGCTGCTCGCGGCCGGGCTGGACGGCGCGGTCGAGGGCGGGGGCGAAGGGCAGCACGGCGCCGTCCGGGCGGGTGATCCGTCGGGGCGGGGCGACCAGGCGCATCTCCTCGGCGGCGGTGGCCAGCACCTCGGCGCCGAAGCCGCAGCTGCGGTTGGAGTCGTCCAGGACGACCAGGCGGCCGGTGCGCTCCAGCGAGTCGGCGAGCGCCTGCCAGTCGAAGGGGTACACCGTGCGCGGGTCGAGGACCTCCACCGAGACCTCCGGCGCCAGTTCCTCGGCCACCGCGAGGGCGTCGTGCACCAGGTGCCCGAGGGCGACCACGGTGACGTCGCTGCCCGCCCGGTGGATCCGGGCCCGGCCGAGCGGGACGGGGACGAGGTCCCAGGTGACGGTCTCGCGCACCGGCATCGCGGCGGCGGGCGCGAACACCACGACCGGGTCCGGGTCGCGGATCGCCGAGCGCAGTAGCCCGTAGGCGTCGGTCGGGGTGGCGGGCACCACGGTCTTCACCCCGGCGTGCGCGAACAGGCTGTACGGGTGGTCGGAGTGCTGCCCGGCCCAGCCGTCCCGGGAGCCCGAGCCGGGCACCAGGCAGGTCAGCGGGACGGCGGCCTGGCCGCCGGTCATCAGCGAGAACTTGTGGGCCTGGTTGACGAGTTGCTCGAAGACCAGGAACAGCAGCGACGGGATCTGGAACTCCAGCACCGGGCGCCGGCCGGCCAGCGCGGCGCCGACCGCCATCGAGGTGAAGGCCTGCTCGGACAGCGGGGTGTCGACGATCCGGCCCGGCCCGAAGCGGTCCAGCAGGCCGAGGGTCGGCCCGGCCAGACCGGCGCCGATGTCCTCGCCGAAGACGCAGACCGCCGGATCGGCGGCGAGTTCGTCGGCCAGCGCCCGGTTGAGCGCCTTGGTGTACGAGAGCCTGGTCACGGCGTCGCCCCCGCCCGGGGCCGCAGCCCGTCGGCGTACAGGTGGTCCAGTGCGCCCGCCGGGTCCGGGTGCTCCGAGGCGAGCGCGAACTCCTCGGCGGCGGCGAGCTGTTCGGCCACCGAGCGGTCCAGCTCGGCGACCGTCGCGGGGTCGAGCAGGGCGGCGGCCCGGGGGAGCGGGTCGCGCTCGCGCCAGGTGTCGACCTCCTCGGGGGAGCGGTAGCGCAGCTTCATCCGGCGTTCCATGGTGTGGTGGCCCTCGTAGCGGTAGGTGCGGCAGGCCAGGAAGCCCGGGCCGCGGCCGTCGCGGGCCCGTTCGACGGCGCGCAGCGCGGCGGTGCGGACGGCCTCGGTGTCCATGCCGTCCACCTCCTCGGCGGGGATGCCGAAGGCGGCGGCCCGGCCGGTGGCGCTGCCCGCGACGGCGGTGGCGGCGGGCAGGGTGGTGGCGTAGCCGTTGTCCTCGCAGACGAACAGCACCGGCAGGCGCCACATCGCGGCGAGGTTGAGCGACTCCAGCAGGACGCCCTGGTTGAGCGCGCCGTCGCCGAAGAAGGCCACCGCGACCGGGCACCGGCCGGCCTCCGGGCCGTCGGTCCCCGGCCCTTCGGCCGCCGTCCGTCCGGGGTTGACAGCCGCCCAGGCCGCGCCGACCGCGATCGGGGCACCGGCGCCGACCATGCCGTTGGCGCCGAGGATGCCCAGCGAGAAGTCGGCGGCGTGCATGGAGCCGCCCCGGCCGCCGTTCGATCCGCCGACCCGCCCCAGGAGTTCGGCGAGCAGCCGGTGCGGCGCGGTGCCCCGGGCGAGCACGTGGCCGTGGCCGCGGTGGGTGCTGGCGAGCCGGTCGCCCGGGCCGAGCGCCGAGCAGACGCCGACCGCGACGGCCTCCTGCCCGATGTACGGGTGGATGCCGCCGGGAATCGCGCCGGACTTCACCAGGCCGAGCGCCAGCTCCTCGAAGCCGCGGATCAGCCGCAGCATCCGGTAGCGCTCGGCGGGGGTGTCCAGTGGGGCAGGGCTGTCGGGCAGTGCGGCGCCCTCGCCGGCCGGGTGCGCGGGAGCGGTCACGGCCGCCCCCGCCAGACCGTCGGGCAGAACCGCGGGTCGGCGTAGTCCGGCCGGCCGTCGTCCGTACGGCCCACCAGCACGTCGTGGTTGTACACCACCGGCTCGCCGTCCGGCCGGTCGTGCCGGCGGTACTCGTTGGCGCCGTCCTGGAGGTGCAGCGAGACCGCCCGGCGCGGGAAGGAGGCGAGGTTGGGGCCGCTGCCGTGGTACGTGCGGCAGTGGTGGAAGGACATGTGGCCGCGCGGGATCAGCATCGGGACCTTGCGCACCCGCTGCCCGTTGTGGGCGGCGTTGGCGGCCAGGATGGACTCCAGCTCGGAGCCGTCGCGGTCGGCGAAGTGCCGGGTGGAGTCCTCGCCGGAGGGCAGCTCCTGCCAGCGGTGGCTGCCGTCGACCATGGTGATGGTGCCGTTCTCCTCGCGGCAGTCGTGGAACGGGATGAAGGCGGTGAGCATCTCCTCGGAGCTGCAGGTCTGCCAGTAGTGCTTGTCGAAGTGCCACGGCACCCGGTTGCTGGGCTCCTCGGGCACCGGGGGCTTGTAGATGAGCGTCGACTGGAAGACCCGGATCTCCTCGGTGCCGGCGAGCAGCGCGGCCACCGCGCCGACCAGCGGCTTGCGCAGGATCGCGCCGATCGCGTCGCTCTCGTAGTGCACGTAGTCGTTGTGCCGCTGGACCGGCCCGTCCTCGGGCCGCCAGGAGGCCAACCGGGGCGGCCGGACGGGCAGTTCGCGGTCCCGGTGGCCGGCGTAGTACGCCTCGGTGGCGGCCTGGAGGGTGTCCAGCTCCTCGTCGCTGAAGAGCCTGCGGGAGAGGTACCAGCCGTGCTCGCGGTAGTGCGCCACCTCGTCGGGGGTGGGCAGCAGGGCGCGCTCGGCCTCGGTGAGCCGGAACCCGGGGGCGGCGGCCAGCGCGCGGGCCTGCTTCGGCTGTGCGGGGGCGGGCCGGTCCTCGGCGGCGGGGCCGTGCCGTTCGACGGCCTCGTAGAGGGCCTTGATGTTCGCGGTGCCGAAGGTGCCCGCTCCCTGCCGTTCGATCAGTTCGAGGAAATAGGTGCGCCGGGGGTGGGTCGAGCGGGCGAAGATCTGGAACAGCTGGCCGCCGTGGTCCTGGTCAACCAGGACGTGCAGGTCGCGCAGGGTCGCCACCGGGATGGCCGTCTCGCCGAAGCGGTCGGCCAGGGCGTCGAAGTAGGCGTCCGGCGTGGTCAGGAACTCCACGCCGCGCTCCCGGGCGGTCCGGACGGCGCCGGCGATGTCGCGGGTGCTGAAGGCGAGGTGCTGGACGCCGGCCCCGCCGTGGGCGGCGAGGAACTCGTCGATCTGGCCGGGGCGGCGGGCGGTGTCGGGCTCGATCAGGGTGAAGGTGACGCCGCCGGAGGCGCTCTGCACCACCTTGGAGTCCATCGCCTGCTCGCCGACCTCGATGTACTCCTCGAAGATCGTGCGGAAGTCCAGCGCGTCCTCGCAGAACCGTACGGCCTCCGCGAGCGTGCCGGCCGGCAGGCAGATCGCGACGTGGTCGAGGCCGTCCAGCAGGCGGGGCTCCGGGGTGGCCTCGGCGTCCGGCAGCGGGACCAGGCGCAGCGCGGTGTCGCCGAAGCCCTCGATCAGGGCGCCGGCCCGGTCGAGCACCCGGGCGCCGTGCCGCTCGGCCCGCTCCAGTGCGGCCGCCGGGTCGGCGCAGCCGAGGGCGAGGACGGCGACGCCGTCCCCGTGCCGGGTGACGTACTCGGCCACCGGGTGCTCCGGGTCGGCGGCGGAGGTCAGCCGCAGCCGGATGGTGCCCTGGCGCAGCCCGATGGTGCGGGAGCCGTCCGGGGCGGTGGCCGGGGCGTCGGCGGTGAAGCCGAGGTCGGCGCTGAGTCCGGCCGCGGTCTTGTCGGCGTCCGCGCAGTGGAACTCGACGTGGGTGATGGTCTGGATGGACAACGGGATCTCCCCCCGGGAGGGATGGTGGATCGAGGATCGGGGCGCGCCGGCGCCGCGCGGCGGTGCGCGGCGGGCGACCGCGGTCGGGCGGCGGCGGTCGGATGGCGGCAGTCGGACGGCGGCTGTCGGCGGTACCGCTAGCGGGCGGTCCGGGTGGAGGCCGGGCCGAGGATCAGGCTGAGGTTGTGGCCGCCGAAGGCGAAGGCGTTGCTCAGCGCGGCGCGCACCGGGACGGTCCGGGCGGCGCCCCGGACGTGGTCCAGGTCGCAGGCCGGGTCGGGGTCGGTCAGGTTGAGGGTGGGCGGCAGCGTCCCCCGGGCCACCGCCAGGGCGGTCACCGCCGCCTCCAACGCGCCCGCGGCGCCCAGCAGATGGCCGGTGGCGCCCTTGGTGGAGCTGACCGCGGGCGGCTCGGCGCCGAAGACGGCGCGCAGCGCGGCGGTCTCGGCCACGTCGCCGAGCTTGGTGCCGGTGCCGTGGGCGTTCACGTAGTCGATGTCACCCGGGGCCAGGCCCGCGTTGGCGAGCGCGGCGCGCATCGCGTCGGCGGCGCCGGTGCCGTCCGGGCGGGGCATGGTCGGGTGGTGGGCGTCGGTGGAGGCGCCCCAGCCGAGGACGTCCGCGTAGCCGGCGGCGCCGCGCGCCTCGGCGTGCTCGGCCCGTTCCAGGACCAGGACGGCGCTGCCCTCGCCGAGCACGAAGCCGTTGCGGCGGGCGTCGAAGGGTCGGCTGGCCTGCTCGGGGTCGTCCCAACCCTGCGCCAGGGCGCGGGCGTTGGTGAAGGCGGCGGCGATGGTCGGGTGCAGCGAGGACTCGGTGCCGCCGCACACCACCACGTCGGCGTCCCCGGCCCGGATCAGCCGCAGCCCCTCGGCGATCGCCTGGGCGCCGGCCGCGCAGGCCGTCACCACGGCGGAGCTGTAGCCCCGGATGCCGTGCTTGATGGCGATCCGGGCGGCGGCCATGTTGGAGAGCATGCCGGGCAGCAGGTACGGGCTGACGCCGGGGCGGCCGCGCTCCAGCCGGCGGTGCGACTGCTGCTCGAAGGTCTCCAGTCCGCCGCCGCCGGTGGCCAGCACCACGGCGGTGCGGTGCGGGTCGGCGTCCCGGCCGACGGCCAGTCCGGCGTCGGCGAGCGCGTCGTCGGCGGCGGCCAGGGCGAGCAGCACGAAGCGGTCCACGCAGCGGGTCTCGGTCGGCGGCAGCACCTCCCGGCCGTCCACGGCGGGGGCGAGCCCGGCGGCGGGCAGCCAGCCGTGCGCGGCGTGGCCCTCGGGGACGGCGCGCAGGCCGGTGCGGCCGGCGGTGAGCGCCTCGAACACCTCGGCGGGCTCGCGGCCGAGCGGGGAGACCAGGCCGATGCCGGTGACGACGGCGCCGGGGCGCGGGGTCGTGCGCCCACCCCGCTCGCCTGCTCGCACACTCCGCTCGCTCATGCGCCCACCGCCGCGAGGTGGGTTTCCCGCAGCAGGACCTTGCGGACCTTGCCGGTCGGGCCGAGCGGGATGTCGTCGGGGGAGACCACCAGCACCTTGCGGACGGTCGCGGCGGCGGCCTCGTCCAGGGCGGCGACGACCGCCCCGGTGCGGTCCGCGGCCGGGTCGGCGTCCGCGGCGAGGAGCAGCAGCACGTCGGTGACGACGCGCTCGCCGTCCCGGACCGCGACCACCGTGCAGTCCAGCACGTCCGGGCAGGCGGCCAGCACCCGCTCCTCCGACATCGCGGTGAACAGCCGCTTGCCGCCGCCGAGTTCGACCGAGTCGACGGCCCGGTCCACGTGGTAGTAGTAGCCCTCCTCGTCCCGGTACATCAGGTCCCCGGTGAGGAAGCGGCCGCGCAGCCGGGTGCGGAAGGTGGTGGCCGAGTCGTTCCAGTAGCCGAGCGCCAGGGTCGGTGAGGCGGTGGCGAGTTCACCGACCTCGCCGGGCCCGAGCGGCTCGCCGTCCGGGCCGACCACCTCGCAGTCGACGAAGGCGTGCGGGCGGCCGACGCAGCGGCCGTAGCGCTCGGTGCCGGGGCCGTGGGTGATGAAGAAGTGCGAGTGCCCCATCTCGGTGGAGCCGAGGCCGTCCACGAACAGCGAGCCGGGCAGCCGGGTGCGGCCGGCCCGGGTGACGGTCTCCCGGCTGCCGGTGGCGATCAGGCGGCGGATGTGCACCTCGTGGGCGCAGTCGCCGGTGTTCCACCAGAGCGCCACGGAGGTCAGGTCGCGGGTGGCGAGGTCGTGCCGGGCGAGGTCGGCCCAGGTGGCGGCGAAGCCGATCACCCCGGTGGGCCGCCACCGCTCGACGGCCTCCAGCACGCCGTCGCCGGACTGCCGGGAGAGCACGGCGAGTTCGGTGTGCGAGCTGAGCGCGAGGTTGAGCGCGATCAGGGTGGCGGCGTGCGGGGCGGGCAGCGCGCTGAGCATCCGGTCCTGGCCCTGCGGGCGGGGCAGCCGCAGCCGGTGGCGGATCGCGGCGTACAGGCTCGCGTGGGAGTGGACGACGGCCTTGGGCATGCCGGTGGTGCCGGAGGAGTGGGTGATCGCCACCGGGTCGCCGGACCAGTGCCGGTACGGCTCCGGGGCGGCGTCCGGGTCGCCGGCGCCGAGGGTGGCGATCTCGGGCAGCAGCGGCGCGCCCGGGTCGTGGCCGGCCAGTGCGGCCAGGTGGGCGGGGTCGGCGAGGACGCCGGCCGCGCCGAGGCGGGCGATGTAGCGGGCGGCGCGCTCGCCGTCCAGGTTGGGGTTGAGCAGCGCGGGGACGGCGCCGAGCCGGGCCAGGGCGAGGAAGGCGAGCACGTGGTCGGCGGCGTCGCTCGCGTACACCACCACCGGGTCGCGCCGGGTGATGCCCAGGCCGTGCAGCGCGGCGGCGCGCGCCCGGACGGCGCGGTCCAGCTCGCGCAGGGTGAACGGCTGCCAGGCGGGGTGGTCGTCCACCGGGGTGTCGAAGCTGAGCAGCGGTACGTCCAGGTCGAGCCCGAGCGCGATCCGGGCGGTGAGGACGTTGCCGGCGCCCACGTCGGGGTCGTCCGCGAGCTGGGTGCGGAGGCTGCGGATGGTCACGGGGGTGGATCCCTCCCTCGGGGCCGGTGGACGGCCCGGGCGGCTGATCGGGTGGCAGGGTCGGTCGGCCGCGCGGGGGCGGCGGGTGCGGTCGGCTGCTCGGGCGGCGTGTGGCGTGCGGTGGGCTGCGTGCGGTCGGTCGCTCGGGCGGCGGGTGCCGGGAGCGAGGCGGGGACGGGCGGGGGCGCTGGTGTGCCGGGTGCGGCTGCGTCAGGCGCCGGGCCTCGATGGTTCCTACGGCCGGGGGCGGTCGCGGGGTTCAGCCCGGGAGGCGGTTCGGTCCGGTCGGACGGTTCGGAGGGGTCAGTCCGGCCGGTTCCCCGCCGCCGGACCGGCGAGCAGGACGGCCGCGGCCCGGTCCCCGTCGGGCGTCTGCTCGACGGCCACGGCCAGCACCCGGTCGGCGTCGCCGTCCTGGAGCAGCAGTGCGGCGAGTTCGAACGCCTCGGCCGGGACCACGCCGGGTTCGGCCTCGGCCGGGCAGATCGCCACGATCGGGCCGGTCAGGCCCCAGCGCGCGGAGACGTGCCCGAGGACGGCGTTGGGGTTGGACTGGAAGAACAGCAGCGGGCCGGTCCGCTGTCCGGGTTCGGCGCTGCGCTCGATGGCCCGTGCGGTGTCGAGGTCGCCGCTCGCGCTGGCGAGCAGCAGGGCGGTCCGTCCGGGGGCGGGCGGTTCGCCGTGGTGGGCGCGCAGGCAGCGTTCGGCGGTGTCGGCGACCAGCGGGTTGAAGGCGGAGGCGGCGAAGCCGGGCAGCGGTGGCGGCGGCCCGTCCAGGCCGGGTGCGGGGCGGCGGGCCTCGGCGAGGATCCGCAGTCCGTGGGTGTGGTCGGCAGGGGTGTTCTCGGCGGTGGTCATGGCGGTGGCGGTCATCCCGGGGCCAGCAGGAGGGCGGTGTTGGCGCCGCCGAAGGCGGAGTTGAGGCTGAGGGCGTACGGCGGCCTGGCGGCGTGCGGGCCGTCCAGGACGAGGTCCAGCGCGAGGTCCGGGTCGGGGCCGAGCCAGCCGGCGTTGACCGGGAGCAGGCCGGTGCCCAACGCGCCGATGGTGACGGCGAGTTCGAGCAGTGCGGAGGCCTCCAGGGCGTGCCCGTGCACGGACTTGCTGGAGCTGACCGGCAGACGGTCGGTGTGCGGGCCGAACACCCGCCGCAGGGCGCGGGCCTCGGCCCGGTCGGCGAGGGTCGAGCCGGTGCCGTTGGCGTTGACGTAGCCGACCTCGGCCGGATCGACGCCCGCGCGGGTGAGCGCGGCACCGATCGCCCGGGCCGTCCCGTCGCCCTCCGGTTCCGGGCGGCAGACGTGGTGGGCGTCCCCGGCCCGGCCCCAGCCGGCCAGCCGGGCGAGCGCGGGCGCGCCGCGCCGTTCGGCGGCCGGGGCGGACTCGACCAGGACGGCGGCGGCCGCGTCGGCGAGCAGGGTGCCGGTGCGGCCGGCGCTGAACGGGCGGGCCTCGCCGTCCCGGGCCAGTGCCCGTCCGGCGTCGAAGACCGCGAAGACGCCCGGTCCGACCAGGTGTCCGGCCGCGACCAGGACCCGCTCGTGCCGCCCGGCGGCGACCAGGGCCGCCGCGTCGGCGACGGCGGTCGAGGCGGCCACGCAGGCGCCGTTGTACACCCGGGTGACACCCGGCGCGCCCCACCCGGAACGGACCCCGGCGGCCACCGCGTCGGCGGTCGCCCGGGTGCGCTCGTCGCTGTGCAGGGCGAGCAGGACGGGCAGTCCGGCGCCCTCGGCGGCGGTCAGCCCGGCCTGCCCGCAGGCCTGGCCGATCGCGTCGAGCACGGTCCTGGCCAGGGGGAAGGTGCAGGCCAGGGGCACGGTGTCGGGGAACAGCGCGGCCCGGGTGGTGCGGCGGGCGCTCACGTCGAAGCGGGTGACCGGGCCGGACAGGGCCTTGCCGTGGGTGGCGGCCTCGGTGAGTACGGCGAGCCCGCGCCCGGCGGCGCTGAGCACCCCGACACCGCTGACCACCGGGCGGCCGGCCGCCCGGCCGGGCGGGCCGGAGCCCGTGCCCCCGGGGATCACGGCCGGGCGCCCGCGCGGTCGGCGAGGACGGCCTCGCGCAGCAGCCCGGTGGCGTCGTCGACGGTGCGCACCGCGCCGAAGCGGTCGTCGTCCAGGTCCAGCTGGAGTCCGTACCGTTGCTCGAACTCGGCGACGAGCCAGGTGAGTTCGAGCGACCCGAGGTCTTCGGGCACGGTGTCGACGGCGCGCTGCCCGAACGCCGCCAGCATGGTCAGGACCTCGGCCCGGTCCGGCAGGGCGTCGGGGAGCGGGGAGCCGGTCACGCGGCGCTGCCGGAGGTGGCGGCGAGGGCGTCGACCCGGCGGGCGACGTCGCCGGTGAACTCGTCCAGCGTCATCAGCGCGGTGGTCTCCATCTCGTCCAGGTCGAACTTGATCCCGAACTCGTCCTCGACCTGCACCGACAGGTCGGCCAGGGCGAGCGATTCGAGGTCCAGCCCGGCCGGGCCGAGGTCGGTGTCCCCGGTGACCTCGGAGACGTCGTACTGCATCTCGGCGAGTGCCGCCAGGACGAAGGCGCGGATGCGGTCCTGCATGGTGGGCTCCTTGTCGGGGTGGTGGTGCGAAGGGGTCGGGGCGCGAAGGGGTCGGGGCGCGGCCGGGTGCGGCCCGCGCGCCGGTGGGCGCGGTCAGCCGGCGGTCGCGGTCGCGCGCAGGGCGGCCGGGTCGCGCAGCAGCTTTCCGGTGGCGGTGCGGGGGAGACGGTCCAGTCGGGCGAGCCGGCGCGGCCGCTTGTAGGCGGCCAGGCGGCGGGCCAGCCCGTCCTGGACGGAGGAGAGGTCGGTCCCGGGTTCGGTGGCCAGGTAGGCCTCGATCGCGCCGCCGTCGAAGACCACCACGGCCTCGCGGACGTCGGGCAGCGCGGTCAGCGTCTGCTCGACCTCGGTGAGGTCGACCTTCAGGCCGCCGATCGAGACCTGGGAGTCCAGCCGGCCGAGCACGGTGACCGGGCCGTCGGCGGCCAGCTCGGCCGCGTCCCGGGTGTGCAGCCAGCCGTCGGACCAGCGGGTCGGATCGTCCAGTCCGGGGTACGGGGAGGAATCCGTGCCGATCTGCAACTCGCCCTTCACCAGGCGCAGTCGCATGCCGTGCACGGGCCGCTTGGCAGGGTGGAGCGTACCGGAGAGGTCGGTGGCGATCACCCCGGTCTCGGTCATGCCGTACATGGTGCCGAGCGGGACGCCGTACCGTTCGGTGAACAGCGCGGGCAGTCCCGGGCGGACGAGTTCGCCCGCCACGACCATCCGCCGCAGCCGGGGCAGTGGCGGGGGAGCGACCGCCCCCGCCAGCAGTTCGGCGTGGAACGGCACCCCGAGAACGGTGGTCGGCCGGTCGCTCGCGGCGACCTCGGCGAGGATGCCCGCCGCCGTCATCCGCTCCGGCACGGTGAGCGCGACCCGGGCGTGCAGGCTGTTGAGCAGCCCGCCGACCAGGCCGAGCACGTGCACCACCGAGGAGAGCAGGACGACCCGCTCGCCCTCGCCGGGGAACTCCACCAGCCTGTGGTAGCAGTCGAGTTCGCGCAGCAGATCGGCCGCGGTGCGGGCGATGACCTTGGCCGGACCGGTGGATCCGGAGCTGAGCTGGATCAGCGCGTGTCCGGTGCGGGCCGGGCGCCCGTCCGCCAGCGGGACGGCCACCGGCTCGACTTCGGAGAAGCCGCGCAGGGCCGCCGCCGACCGATGGGCGGAGCCTACCAGCACCTGCGGGGCCAGCCGCGCCACCGCCGCGTCGATCTCGTGGTCGGTCAACCGGTGGTCGAGCAGGGCGACTTGGGCGCCGAGGCGCCAGCACGCCAGCAGCACCGCGACGAACGCCACCGAGGGCGGCAGCCGCAGCGCCGCCGTCCCGCCGGGTCCGAGCCCGGCGGCCGACAGCCGTTCGGACTGCTCCTCGACCAGGGCGCGCAGGGCGTCCCGGTCGAGCGGTGCGCCGAGGCGCAGGCACTCCTCGCCGCCGGGTCCGGCCAGCAGCAGCCGGTCGACCCAGGAGTCCGGGGCGTCGGAGTGCGGCAGGAGGGCAGGCGGAAGTACGGAGGGGAGAAAGCCGGTCAACGCGGCTCCACACAAGTGAGGGGATTTTGACATGAACGCCGTTAACAAATCCGAACGGCCAATTCCGTGGCCAGACCTTGGCACAGACGTTTGGTCAAATCAAGGTCTATACCAATGTGGTCGTTGCTCCTACGCTGCCGAAGCAGGACCGGCCCGTGTGTGGCCGTCCTGGAACGAGGAATGCCCGTGGGACTTCTCACGCTGGCCGGGATCGAGCGTGCGGCGCACGCCCAACTCCCACCGGAAATATGGGATTTCATCGAAGGCGGAAGCGGCGCCGAACGCACCCTGACGGCCAATCGGGAGATGTTCGGGCGCCATGCGCTGCGCCCGCGCACCCTGGTCGACGTCTCCGCCTGCGACCCCGCGCTGACCCTGCTCGGCGCACCGCTGCGCCTCCCGCTCGGCATCGCCCCGATGGCCTACCACCGGCTGGTCGACCCGGAGGGGGAGACCGCCACCGCGCGCGCCGCCGGCCGGGCCGGCGCCCTGCTGGTCGCCGGGATGTTCGCCAGCCGGACGCTGGAGGAGATCGCCGCGGCCGCCACCGGCCCGCTCTGGCTCCAGCTGTACTGGCTGCGCGAACGCGCCGTCCTCGCCGCCCTGGTGGAACGCGCCGAGGCGGCCGGCTACGGCGCGCTCGTGCTGACCGTGGACGCCCCCAGGATCGGCCGCCGGCTGCGCGACCTGCGCAACGGCTTCGCCGTCCCGTCGGCCGTCCGCGCGGTCAACCTGGACCAGGCCCTGACGGCCGCCAGCCACCGCGCCACCGCCGGACGTTCGGGCATCGCCGAGCACGCCCGCGAACAGTTCGACCCCGCACTGAGCTGGACCGACCTGGCCTGGCTGCGCGATCGCACCCGGCTGCCGCTGGTCCTCAAGGGGATCCTCACCGCCGAGGACGCCCGGCTGGCCGTCGAGCACGGCGTCGACGCCGTCCTGGTCTCCAACCACGGCGGCCGCCAACTCGACGGTGCGATGCCGGCCCTGGCCGCCCTCCCCGAGGTGGTCGACGCCGTTCCCGCCGAACTGCCGGTGCTCTTCGACGGCGGCGTGCGCAGCGGCACCGACCTCGCGATCGCCCTCGCCCTCGGCGCCCGCGCCGTGCTGGTCGGCCGCCCCGCGCTCTGGGGCCTGGCCACCGACGGCGAGGCCGGGGTGCACCGGGTGCTCGACCTGCTGCGCGAGGAACTGGAGCACACCATGGCCCTGTTGGGCCGCCCCCGGCTCGCCGACCTGGACCGTACGGTCCTCGCGCCCTGGCCCTGCCCGGCCGGCTGAACCCTGGCCCCCCGCGCGGCCGGCCGGGCCCGAGCCCCGCACGGCTGTTGAACCGCGCGGCTGTTGAACCACGCAGCCGTTGAACCGCACCGCCGTTGAACCGCGCCGTACCCGAACCGCGTTCTCCCCCATGGAGGTCCGACACATGACCGAGCAGAACGAACGATTCCCGGGCTGGGACTGGGACGACCCGGACGGGCTGGCTCCCCGGCTGGACGCCTTCAGCGAGCAGGTCGCCACCTGCGACACGCTCGAAGCGCACCCCGGCGGGCTGCCGCGCGACCACCAGGGCCTGCGCGAACTCGGCATCACCGGAATCGAGTTCGCCGCCTTCCGGACCGCCCACCCGGAGGGCCTCGGCACCGACCTCGCCACCCTGCGCAGCCCCGACGCCGCCACCGCGCCCGGCACCCTCTACCGGGTCGACGGCGACCGCTGGTTCACGCAGCTCGACATCGCCGAACCGCTGCCCTTCGCCGACGCCAGCGTCGACTGGGTGTACGCCGAGCACCTGATCGAACACGTCACCATGCCGGTCGCCGTCGGCTGGCTGCGCGAGGCCCGCCGGGTGCTGCGCCCCGGCGGCGTCCTGCGCCTGACCACCCCCGACCTCGCCCGCTACCTGGTCGGCTACGCCACCGGCGACGGCTTCCTCGGCAAGCACCGGCGCCGGCTGACCACCCTCGGCTTCGGCCCGCCGATGCCCGAGCGCCCCGCCTTCCTGGTGAACCAGATCTTCCGGTACTTCGGGCACCAGTGGATCTACGACCTGGACGAGCTGCGGCACGTCCTCACCCGGGCCGGCTTCGACCCCGACGGCATCCGTCCGTGCGCCTACCGGCAGGGCGCCCGTCCGGACGTCGCCGACCTCGACACGGCCTTCCGCACCGACGAGACCGTGTACGTCGAGGCAGACTGCTGAACCCGCCGCCGAGCCCCGCGCACCGAACGGATCCGCCCATGCCCCTGCACCCCCAGGCCGAGGCGCTGCGCGCCCGGCGCGCGAGCAGCGGGACCCCGCCGCTCTACACCCTCACCCTCGCCGAGGCCCGTGCCGCCGACCTCGCGGACATCCGCGCGGCGGCCGGCACGCCCGAGCCGGTCGCCGCCGTCGAGGAGCACCGCGTCCCCGGCCCCGGCGGCGAACTCGCCCTGCGGCTCTACCGCCCCGAGCCGCCGGGCCGCCGACTGCCCGCCCTGCTCTACCTGTTCGGCGGCGGCTGGACGCTCGGCTCGCCCGACACCAGCGACGCGATCTGCCGCCGGCTCACCAACGCCGTCGGCTGCGTCACCGCCTCCGTCGGCTACCGGCTCGCCCCCGAGCACCCCTTCCCCGCGGCGCTCCACGACAGCCGCGCCGCACTGCTGCAACTCGTCGAACGGGCCGAGGAGTTCGGCGTCGACCCGGACCGGATCGCGGTCGCCGGCGACAGCGCCGGCGGCAACCTCGCCGCCGCGCTCACCCTCCTGCTGCGTGCCGAGGGCGGCCCCGCCCTGCGCCACCAGCTGCTGGTCTACCCCAACACCGACCACGGCGCCGACACCCCGTCGCTGCGCGACCACGACGACCCGGCACTGTTCAACCGCCGCTCGGTGGACTGGTACTGGGGGCACTACCTGGCCGACCGGGGCGACGGCGCCAGCCCGTACGCCTCCCCGCTGCGCGCCGCCACCCTGGCCGGCCTGCCGCCCGCGACCGTGCTGACCGCCGAGTACGACCCGCTGCGGGACGAGGGCGAGCAGTACGCCGAGGCGCTGCGCGCGGCAGGGGTCCCGGTCGAGCTGCGCCGCTACCCGGGCATGCCGCACGGCTTCTTCGCCATGACCGGCACCCTGGACGACGCCGCCGAGGCCCAGGCCTTCGCGGCCGGCTGTCTCCGGGAGGCGCTGCGGTGACGGTTCCGCCCGCTCCGGGAGGCGCCGCGGCGGACCTCCGACTGGACGACCTGCACGCCTCCCTGGCCGATCCGCTGCTGGACGCGATGACCTTCCTCAACGAGGTCACCACCCGCTACCCGGACGCCGTCTCCTTCGCCCCCGGCCGCCCCTACGAGGGCTTCTTCGAGCCCGAGGACGTCCCGGCCTACCTGGAGACCTACCTCGCCCACCTGGCCGACCGCGGCCTCGGCCGGGACGCGGTGCGCACCGCGCTGTTCCAGTACGGCCCGACCAAGGGCCTCATCAACGACCTGGTCGCCCGCGCGCTGGCCAACGACGAGGGCCTGACCGTCGACCCGGGGGCCGTGGTGGTCACCGTCGGCGCCCAGGAGGGCATGCTGCTGACGCTGCGCGCCCTGTGCGCCGGCCCGGACGACGTCCTGCTGGTGAGCTCGCCCTGCTACGTCGGCGTCACCGGCGCCGCCCGGCTGCTCGACCTGACCGTCCGCCCCGTCCCCGAGGGCCCGGACGGCGGCCCCGACCCGGCGGCGGTCCGCGCCGCCGCCCGCGCGGTGCGGGCCGAGGGGCGCCGTCCGCGCGCCCTCTACGTCGTCCCGGACTTCGCCAACCCCTCCGGCACCAGCATGCCGGTCGCGGCCCGCACCGGGCTGCTGGAGGCCGCGGCCGAGGAGGGCGTGCTCGTCGTCGAGGACAACCCGTACGGCTTCTTCTCCCGCACCCCGGGGCAGCGGCCCACCCTCAAGGCGCTGGACCGCCGCCGCCAGGTCGTCTACCTGGGCTCGTTCGCCAAGACCTGCTTCCCCGGGGCCCGCCTCGGCTACGTGGTCGCCGACCAGGAGGTGGCCGGCCCCGACGGGCGGCGCAGCCTGCTCGCGGACGAGCTGGCCAAGCTGAAGAGCATGACGACGGTCAACACGCCCGCGCTCAGCCAGGCCGTCATCGGCGGCATGCTGCTGACCCACGACTGCCGCCTGCGGGCCGCCAACGCCCCTGCCACGGCCCACTACGCGGCGGGCATGGACACCCTGCTGCGGGAGCTGGACCGGCACTTCCCGGCCTCCGTGCGGCGCCGGCTGGGCATCTCCTGGACCCGGCCGGACGGCGGCTTCTTCGCCGTGCTGACGGTGCCGTTCGTCGCCGACGAGGCGGCCATGGAGCGCTGCGCGCGCGACCACGGGGTGCTCTGGACGCCGATGGCGCCGTTCTACCCGGCGGGCGGAGGCGAGCACCGGCTGCGGCTGTCCGTCAGCTCGCTGACGCAGGCGCAGATCATCGACGGCGTGGCGAAGCTGGCGGCCTTCCTGACCGCCTGAGTCCGCTACGGGGATGACGGAGGGGCCCGGCTCATCGCGAGCCGGGCCCCTCCGCGCCGTCCGTCAGCGCACCCGGGTGGAGAACAGCCGGGCCGACCAGTACACCGCCAGGACGGTCATCACCGTGACCACCAGCAGCCCCTGCCAGACCACGTCGTCCCCGGCGTGCCCCGAGAACAGCGCGCGCATGCCCTCCACCGCCCAGTAGAAGGGGTTCCACCTGGCCGCCTGCTGCTGCCACTCCGGCGCCAGGGTGAGCGGCAGCAGCACCCCGGACAGCAACGCGATCGGCTGCGCGATGGTGTTGACCACCGGCGACATCGCCGCGTCGGTCGGCACCATCAGCGCGATGCCGAAGGAGATCGCCGAGGTCATCAGCGCCAGCAGGCCCAGCAGCAGGTAGGCGAGCAGCAGGTTCAGCGGGCTCACCCGCAGCCCGAACGGCAGCGCGATCAGGGTGATCAGGACGGCCTGCACCAGCAGCGCCACCATCTCCCGCATCGCCCGCCCGAGCAGCAGCGCCAGCCGGCTCACCGGGGTCACCCGCGAGCGCTCGATGATGCCGGACCTGAGCTCGCCGAGCAGGCTGAAGCCGGTGTACAGCCCGCCGAAGATGCACAGCACCGCCAACAGGCCCGGTACGTACACCTGGTAGACATCGGCGTAGCTGCGCGCGCCTTCCGAGGCGAGCACCTTCTTCAGCAGCGGGGCGAACAGCAGGAGGTAGAACACGGGCTGGATGATGCCGACGGCGATCCAGATCGGGGTACGGATCATGAGCAGCAGCTGGCGCTGGAAGACCAGCCAGGTGTCGCGGGCGAGCTTCACGGTCTCCCCAGGGAGGTGTGCGGGGCCGGGTGGTGCGGGTCCGGGTGGTGCGGGGGTGGGACTGCCGCGGCGGGCGCCCGGTGCGGGGTCAGGACTGCTGCAACGAGCGCCCGGTGCGGGCCAGGAACACGTCGTCCAGGCTGGGCCGTTGGAGCTGCACGGTGCCGGGCGTCAGGCCCGCCGCGTCCAGCGCGCGCAGCAGCTGGGGGATGGCGGCGGCGCCGTCCTCCAGGTACAGCCGCAGCCCCTCGTCGCCGTTCTGCTCCAGCCGGTGCAGGTACGGCTGCGGGCGCAGCACCGCGGCCGCGCGCTCGAAGGCGGCCTCCGCGGCGTCCAGCCCGACCAGGACGACGTCGCCGGAGATCTCGCGCTTGAGCGCCTCGGGGGTGCCCTCGGCCACCACCTGGCCGTGGTCGACGATGGCGACCCGGTCGCAGAGCGCGTCGGCCTCGTCCAGGTAGTGGGTGGTGACGACCACCGTCATGCCCTCGGTGCGCAGCCGGCGGATCTCCTCCCAGACGTACGCCCGGCTGGCCGGGTCCAGCCCGACCGTGGGCTCGTCCAGGAACAGCACCCGCGGCTGGTGGATCACCCCGAGCGCGATGTCCACCCGGCGGCGCTGGCCGCCGGAGTAGGTGGCGCACGGGCGGTCTCCGAACCCGGTCAGGTCGAAGGCCTTGAGCGCGTCCGCGGCGGCCTGGCCGGCCTGTGCCTTGGCCGCGCCGTACATCCGGGCCTGGAGCACCAGTTCCTCGCGGGCGCTGACGTTGTCGGTGGTGCCGCCGCCCTGGGCGACGTAGCCGATCCGGCGGCGGACCCCGGCGGGGTCGGTGAACAGGTCGGCCCCGGCGATGACGGCCTGTCCGCCGTCGGGGCGGATCAGGGTGGCCAGCATGCGCAGGGTGGTGGTCTTCCCGGCGCCGTTGGGGCCGAGGAAGCCGTAGATCTCGCCGGCGGCGACCGACAGGTCGATGCCGCGGACGGCGTCGACGGTGGTGTCGTCGCCGCCGCGGCGGGAGGTCTTCTTGCGGTAGGACTTGCGCAGTCCCGTGGTCTCGATCAACGGGAACTCCCGTGCGGGGATGGGCTGCCACGGCACCTGGGAAGGCGGGGCCCGGCACCTGCGGAGGGCGGTGCCGCTGCGACACCCTAGGGCGAACCCCGCCCCGGAAACAATGGCCTAGACCAATGGACGTGCGGTCTCCCGGTCTGCTACAGGGCGCCGACCCGGGCCCGTTCGGCCGAGCGCCTCCAGCCGGTCCGCCGCGACCACCGCACCGCCCCCGGCCAGCAGTTCCGCGCCGACCTGAACCGCCCGCCGCCGGTACTCCGTGGAGTCGAGTACGGCCCGCAGCGCGCCCGCCAGCCGTTCCGGCGAGACGCGCGCGAACGGCACCCGCAGCCCCGCGCCGGCCGCCGCCACCTGGCCGGCCACGACCGGCTGGTCGTGCCGGATCGGCGCGGTGACCAGCGGCAGGCCGTGCGCCAGCGCCTCGCCCACGGTGTTCATCCCGCCGTGGCAGAGCACCGCGTCCAGCTCGCCGCGCGCCATCAGCTCCAGCACCGGCGCCCGGTCCACCGCCACGGCCCGGGGCGGGAGTTCGGGCAGCAGCCCGCGCGGCGCGGCGAACACCGGCTGCACGTCGCCGCCGCACAGCTCCAGCGCCCGGACGGACCGGGCCAGGAAGTCCGCGCCCAGCTCGCCGGCCAGCGTGCCCATGGTGACCAGCACCCGCCGCCGGCCGGGCAGCAGCCGCTCCCACGGGAAGTCCGGGTCGTGCGGCCGTACCGACAGCACCGGCCCGACCAGCGCGTGCTCCGACGGCGGGGCCGAACCGGTCAGCGCCGGACCGGTGGTCGCCAGCACCAGGGCGGGGGAGAAGCGCGGGTCCAGGTACTCCTCCGGAGGCAGCGCGGCGCGCTCCCACAGCCCGCGCAGCAGCCCGGCCATCCAGGCCTCGACCTGCGGCAACGCCCGGTAGGGGCGCCCCAGTTCCATCGCCCCCGGCGCGAAGGACGCCCACGGCAGCCCGTGCCGGTGCGCGACCAGCGCGCCCGCCGGGGTGTGCTGGTCGACCAGCAGGACGTCCGGCCGCCACTCCCGCACGATCGCGTCCAGCGGCTTCGCGGTGAACCGCGCGTACGGGACGATGAAGCCCTCCCAGAGCGTGCGCAGCGCGGCCAGTCCGTGCCCGCCCTGGGCCCGGAACGCCCGGGTGCCGGTGCCGAGCACCTCGGCGTGCGGGCCGAGCAGCGGGCGCAGCACGGACTCGGTGCCGGTCCAGGCGACCTGGTGGCCGCGTGCGGTCAGCTCGGCGGCGATGCCCGCGGCCGGGTTGACGTGGCCGGTCAACGGCGGCATCACCAGCAGGAACCGGGTCATCGCGCGTCCTCCTCGGGGAGCAGCCGCCGCAGGTCGGCGACGGTCAGGGCCTCCAGGGCGGCCAGGTCCAGCCCGGCGCGCAGCGCGGCCAGGTCGGCCCGCGGACCGAAGCGCTCGCGCAGCCGTAGCGACAGATCGGCGAGTTCGGCCTCGTCCAGCAGCAGGTCGCCGTCCAGCCGGGCGTCCGGGGTGACGTGGCGCGCCCAGTCGGGCGGCGCGCCGGCCGCCTCGACCAGCAGGGCCACCAGCTCCGGGTCCAACGGGGCGTCGGGGTGGAGGGGTTCAGGGTTCGGCATGAGAGATCTCCCACCTGCTCGACGGCACGGGGTGAACGCGGCCGCACCGGAGCGCAGTTGGCGGCTTCCGGGGAGCGGCGGCGACGGTGGAGGGGCCCGGGATCACTTGTGCGACCCGGCGGGCGTCGGAATACTAGCCCGGGTGACCGCACTGGAGGCAGTGGCCGTCCACCTCCCCCCACACGCCGTTCCCATCGAGGCGGTGGGCGAGCGCATCGGCCTGACCCCACGTCAACTCCGTCTCTTCCGCCGCTTCCACGGCCTGGACCAGCTACGTCTGGATCCGACCGGGACGCTGCCCGACCTGCTCGCCGCCGCCCTGGACAACCTGCCGGAGCTGCGCGGACGCGAACGCGACGTCCGCTTCGTGATCCATGCCCGCAGCATGCCGGTGGCGGTGCCCCATCCGCTCAACCCGCTGCACGACCTGCTCGAAACCCGTGGCCTGGCGCACGCCGACGCCTTCACGGCGACCCACCACGCCTGCGCGGTGGGCCTGCTGGCCATCGACCTGGCCGGTCGGCTGCTCGCGGCCGAACCCGACCCGGCGGCGCTCGCCCTGGTGCTGACCGGCGAGAAGACCTTCACCAGGGACGCCCAGGTGGTGCCCGAGACCGGCATCTTCGCCGAGGGCGCGGCCGCCTGCCTGGTCAGCGCCGACGGCGAGCGCCACCGGATGCTCTCCTTCGCGGTGCGCCAACGCCCGGAGTTCGACGGCCGGCTGGCCGAGGACCCGGACCTGCTCGCCCGCTACCAGCGCGAGTACCCGAACGTGATGGTGGAGGCGATCGAGGCCGCCCTGGACCAGGCCGGTCTGGACCTCTCCGACCTGGCCGCGATCCTGCCGCACAACGTCAACCAGGCGTCCTGGCGGATGATCGCGCGCCGGATCGGCTATCCGGTCGAGAAAGTCGTGCTGGACAACGTGCGGTCGGTCGGGCACAGTTTCGCCTCAGACAGCCTCATCAATCTCCACACCGCCACCACGCGGGGGCTGCTCCGCCGCGGCGACCACTACCTGATCGCCGCCGCCGGTGTCGGAGCCACGTTCTCCGCGATGGCCATGCGGTGCTGACGGCCCGCCGACTCCTCCGGCGGCCGTCGTCCGCACAGCGACGCCGCATTTCCCACACCGCATTTCCCACGCCACCCCAGAGCCCCGGGGCGCCTGCAAGCCCCGGAGCACACATCCCACGTACGACGGGACGGGACACCCATGTCAGAAGCCGCGGTCCAGACCACCGACCCCGAACTGCGCGAGCGCATCCTGCACGGCATCGGCGAGCTCCTGCCGCGCGTCCTCAAGCGCGAGCTGCCCGAGATCCCGCAGGACGCCTGCCTCTTCGACGACCTCGGCCTCACCTCGGCCGGCACCATCGAGCTGATCCTGGAGCTGGAGGAGTCGCTCGACATCCAGGTGGACGTCGAGCAGATCACCGAGGACGACCTGCGGTCGGTCACCAGGCTGGCCGACTACGTCGCCGGGCACGTCATCCCCGAGGACTGACCGGGTGGCCCCCGGTCCCACCGGCCTGCGGATCACCCGGGTGCTCGCCCGCCGCTCCGCCGGCCGCTCGGAGACCTCGCTCGACCCGGACCTGCGGGTCTTCGTCTCCGACCTCGTCCGCCCCTACGGCCTGCCGCTGCGCGAGGACCTGCTGGGCGAGGGCGTCGGCCACTCCTACGAGGAGCTGGCCGCCGGACCGCTGCGCGAGGCGCTGGCCGAGGACGAGCCGGCGGACCTGCTGATCCTGGCCTTCGACACCCCGGACGTCCGGCCCGGCGCGCCGTCCTCGCTGGCGCTCAGCCGGTCCGTCCCGGGGAGCCCGCTCTCCTTCGCGGTCTGCGACCAGGGCGGCGCGGCGGCCTTCACCGCGCTGCGGCTGGCCGCCGCCCACCAGCGCACCGGCACCTGCCGCCGGGCCGTGGTGGTGCTCGCCGAACAGAGCGCGCTGCACTACGAACCGTCCGGGCCGGTGCCGTTGCCGGAGCGGCACGCGGTGGTGGTGCTGGTCTGCGAGGAGGCCCCCGGCGACGGTCTGGCCGTCCGGCAGACCCGGGGCGAGGCCTCCCCGGCGGAGGCGGTCCGGGCCGAGGCGGAGAAGCTCGGGCCGGAGGCGGCGCTCCTGCTCGGCCCCGGCTTCGGGGCCGGGGAGCCCCCGCCGGCTCAGCCGTTCACCGGACTCTGGGCGGAGCTGGCCGACCACCTCCCGCGCTGGCGGGCGGACGGCCGGCCCGCGCTGCTGGCCGGGTACGACCGCCGGCTCGGCGTGCTCAGCACGCTGGCCCTGCCGTGACGGCGATCGACCTCTGGCTGATCGATACGCGTCAACCAGCCGTACCGGCCGCCGAGTTGTGGCCGTTGCTCGACCCGGACGAACGCGCCCGGGCGGCGCGGATGGAGCCCGGGCCGGGCGAGCGCTTCACCGTGGTGCGCGGCGCCGTCCGGCGGCTGGTCGCCGCCCGGCTCGGCGTGCCCCCGGCCGCACTGGTCTGGCGGTACGGTCCGCACGGCAAGCCCGAGCCCGCGTCGGCCGGTGGGCTGCGGGTCAGCTGGTCGGCCTCGGGGGCGTTCGCGGCGCTGGCCCTCGCCGAGGGGCGGGCGGTCGGCGTCGACGTCGAGCGGCTCCACGACCCCCGGACGGCCGAGCGGATGGCCGCCCGCTGGTTCCCGTCCGAGGAGGCGCGGTTCGTCGCCGAGCCCGTCGAACCGGCCGAGCGGGCGGCGCGGTTCACCACCCTGTGGTGCCGCCGCGAGGCCTGCGTCAAGGCGTACGGCGGGCGGCTCGCGCAGTCCTTCGGCGTGCCCGTGGGCGGCCCCTCGCCGGTGCTCGTGGCCGACCCGGGCGGGCTCGGCACCGGCCCGTCCCGGCTTCGTGACGTTCCCGTGGCGGAGCCGTTCCGGGCTGCCGTGGCGGCCCTCGGGGAATCGCCGATGCATGTCAACTGCCGTATGTGGAAAGAAAATTGACGATGGATCGGACCCGTCGAGGTTTGGTCTGGACCAGCTCGCGAGGGCGCTGGTAGCGTCCCGGTCACACCCCCTGCCGAACCCTCCCCGGCCCTCCCCGGCGAGCCGAAAGGCGCGTACGACGTGACACCGCAGGACGCCCCACCGAACGATCCGACGTCACTCGGCGCGACACCGCGCGGCACGACAGCGACCCCCAGGCGGATCACCGTCCGGTACGCCGTCGAGGGCGGCGGCTCCGGCCCGCTCACCCGGGGCCAGGGCAACATGGTCCTCTGCATCCGGCGCGACCCGCCCGAGGGGATCAACAAGGACTCCGTCTGGCCGGTGCCCGACGGCGTCTCGGTCCCCGCCGGGCTGGTCGCCCTGCGCCTGCTGGTCGAACGCCACGAGTCGCTGCGGACCTCCTTTCCCGCGGGCCCCGGCCCGGACGGCTTCCCGGACCGCCAGGTGGTGCACCGGAACGGCCGGTTCGCCGTCAGGGTGGTCGAGGCCGGCAATCGGAGCGATGCTGAACTGGACGCGCTGGCCGCCGAGTTGGGCCGGGCGGATGTCGCCCTCCCGGTGCCCCTCGAGGCTCCGCCGCGGGTCCGGTTCACCATGCTCGCCGCGGGCGAGCGGCTGCTGCGGCTGGTCGCCGTGGTCTGCCACGCGGGTGCCGACGGCGCCGCCACCGCGGTGCTGATCCAGGACTGGCACGCCCTCGCCGCCGGGAAGGAGCTGCCGCCGGTCACCGCTCCGACCCCACTGGAGGTCGCCGTCGCGGAGCAGAGCGCCCAGGGCCGCCGCAGGGCCGCGGCCGCACTGCGGCACTGGGCCCGGGTCCTGACCGCCGGCCCGCAGGTCGTCTTCGCCGACGCGCGGATCACCGGCCCGCCCGGCGACCACAGCGCCCTGCTGGTCCGCTCGCGCACCGCCGCGGACCACCTCGCCGCCGTCTGCCGGCGCACCGGCGCCAGTCCGTCGGTCGTCCTGCTCGCCGCCTTCGCCGCGCTGGTCGCCCACCGGTCCGGCAGCCGCGAGCTGGTGCTCTCGGCGCTCTCCGCCAACCGCCAGCGCGCCGCCCTGATCGACCACGTGGGCACCCTCGCGCAGGACGCGCTGGTCCTGCTCGACGCCGGCGCGGCCGACCTCGACCAGCTGATCGGCCGCGCCAAGTCCGCCTCGCTGAGCGCCTACTGGCACAGCACACTGGATGCCCAGCAGGTCTGGCAGCTGGTGGACGACGCCGCCCACCTGCGCGGGGCCCGGTTCTCCCGCCAGGTGGTCGTCAACGACCTGAGCCTCACCATCCCGGCCGCCGTCGCCGACGCCCAGCCGCCCCCGGCCGTCGACCCCGAACTCACCGTGCTGCCCGCCCCGCCGCTGCCGGTCCGGCTGATGTTCACCATCCTGCGGATCACCGGCAGCCTCGACTTCGCCCTGATCGCCTGCCCCCAGGTGCTCGACCCCGAGGAGACCGAGGGCTTCGCCCGGGCCCTGCCGGCCCTGCTCGCGGCCGCCGCCGAGGGGCCGGTGCTGCTGTCCGACCTGCCCGCCGTGCTCGGCCCGCCGGGGGGTGAAAGGGGCGGCGAATGGCGGCTGGTCGACGGCGCCTGGATCGACCTCGCGGCCGTCCGCGAACTGCTGCGGACCGCCCTCGGGGAGCACCGACTCTCCGAGGAGGAGGGGAAGTTGGTGGTGGAACTGGCGACCGTTGACCCCTCGTTCGGCCCGGTCGAGGCCCACCGTGCGGTGGTCGCCGCCCTACCCGGACGCGACACCGCGATGGCGCCGCACCACTACGTCGTCCGGTACGCCGCTCCGGCGGGGGAGCGGACCGAGGCGGGCAGCGGGCGCGACCCGGCCGTCGTCGCCCGGCTGTCCGTGCTCACCTGAAGGGGTGATCACGGCGGCCCCAACGGCGCTCACCCCCACGGGGCGTCGTGATCATCCACCGGGTCCCACGGAAGGTCCTCCCAGGAACAGGCGGAGGTTGCCCCCGAGGTGAGCCCCCAGGGGCTCGGCACCTCCTCCTCGCCGCCGTCCTGCACCGGCAGCCGGTCGATCACCGCGACCAGGGCGGGCGGCAGCTGCGGGGCCAGCCCGTGGTGAACCCGGGCGAGGATGTCGCGCCGCACGTCGTCCGGCAGCAGCGGCCGGTTCATCCGCAACGCCCGCGGCCCGGGCGGCCGTTCGGCCGTGGCCAGCTGGTCCGACCAGGCCCGCCAGTAGTCGGCGTCGTCGGTCTCGCCGAGCATCAGGTGGTGCAGGTGCAGGCAGTACGCGGCCGTCCCGCTGCCCGAGCCGGCCGCGAAGCGCCACCAGAACTCGGCGCCCTCCTCCTTGCCGGTCGCGTACAGCAGCGCGCCGAACACCTCGGCCCCCTCCGGCTGGATCCGGCGCGCGTTCACCAGCAGGTCGAGTCCGCGCGAGGCGTCCGGCGCGCCCAGCACCAGGGCCACCACCAGGCCGAGTTCGAACGCCGCCTGCTCGTGCTCCGAGGGCAGGTGCGCGGGCGCGGCCGTGAGCCGCGCCCGGCGCACGGCGGCGATCCGCTCCGCATGGGCGCGTTCGGGCCGCGGGACGCGGAACACCGTGCGCCCGCCGTCGGCCCGGCCCGGTCCGTCCGGGGCCCGGTCCTCCGGTGCCGCCGTCACAGCTCCCCGCCGCCGTCCGGAAGTTCGCCCACCCCGAGCCGGCGGGCCAGCCTCTCCCGGGCGTGCCGGAGGTTGGAGTGCACCGTCGCCACCGGCCGCCCCAGGTACGCCGCGATCACCTTGACGTGCAGGCCGAGCAGGTACCGCAGGATCACCACGTCCCGCTGCCGGTCCGGCAGTTCGAGGATCGCCGCGTACAGCCGCACCTCGTCCGCCTCGCTGTGCAGCAGCCCCTTCGCCACCTGCTTGAAGGCGCCGATCACCGCCGCGAAGGTGACCGCCTCCACCTCGACCGGCTCCTCGGAGGCCACCCAGTCCGCGACGTGCCGATTGGCCAACCGCCAGGCGTACGCGGCCGGTTCCTCGAACCGGAGCACCTGCGACCAGCAGCGGGCCAGGTCGGCCTTCACCGCCGAGACCACCAGCTCCGCGTCGGACTGGCTGCCTATCCGGGTCAGGGCCAGGGCGCGCCAGGCGGGTTCGTGGGTCTCGCAGAAGGCCGCGTAGGGGAGGCCCAGGCGAAGTTCGGGGTCGGAGCGGAGTCCGGGGTCGGTGTCGGCCGTCGGCTCCGCCGCCGTCCCGCGGAGGTACGCCACGGCCGTTCCGCCCCGGTGCCTGTGCGTCGGGGCGCCCCTGTCGATCGTCATCGGGCCTGCTTTCCGTGGCCGCCGGCTGCGCACCGGGCCACCCGAGGGTCGGGCTGTCTGCGCCCATCCTCATTCCATCAGGCCTGTCACTCCAGGCTGCAATCCGAATACAGATTGTCATCTCATGGGAACCGGCGGTTGGTTGGAATGCCCGGAAGCTGTTCGGAACACGAGGGGCCGCGCCTATCGTGGGCGGGGAGGATCGATCGGGCACGGCACCGGGGGGAGAACACGGATGGGTCTCTACGACGGGGTGGACCTGCGGCTCAACGTTCCGCACTCGGCGCGGATGTACGACTACTTCCTCGGCGGGTTCACCAACTTCGCCGCCGACCGCGAGGCCGCCGGGCACGCCCTCGCCGTCGCGCCCTGGCTGCGCGCCGCCGCCCGCGTGAACCGCTCCTTCATGCAGCGCTCGACCCGTGCCCTCGCCGAGCTCGGCTTCGACCAGTTCCTCGACATCGGCACCGGCATCCCCACCTCGCCGAACCTGCACGAGGTCGCCCAGGGCGTCCGGCCGGACGCCCGGGTGGTCTACGCCGACAACGACCCGATCGTGCTCTCGCACGCCCAGGCCCTGCTCACCGGCACCCCCGAGGGCCGCACCGCCTACGTCGAGGCCGACGCCACCGACCCGGCCCGGCTGCTCGCCGCCCCCGGACTGCGGGAGACCCTCGACCTGTCCCGCCCGGTCGCGCTCTCCCTCAACGCCCTGCTCCACTTCGTCCCCGACACCCACGGCGCGTACGAGCTGGTCGAGCACCTCAAGTCCGCCCTCGTCCCGGGCAGCGCCCTGGTGATCACCCACGTCAGCCCCGAGTTCGCACCCGAGGACATCGCCACACTGACCCGGATCTACGAGGCGGCCGGCACCGCGGCCCAGGCCCGCACCCGGCTGCGGATCGCCCGCTTCTTCGACGGCTGGACCCTCCTGGAGCCGGGGCTCGTCCCCATCGCGCAGTGGCGGCCGTCCCCCGACGAGGCGCCCGTCGCGGCCGAGGAGGTCTCGCTGTACGCGGGGGTGGCCGTCCGGCCGTGACGGGGCGCCCCCGGCCACACCCGCGGCCGGTCACATGGTGTTGACGATGAGCCCGATGTGGGTGAAGTAGTTCAGCCCGCCGAACGCCAGGAAGGCGAGGCCGGCCAGCCCCCACACGACGCCGATCACCGGGCTCATCCACCGCCGGGGGTCCCGCAGCGCGAAGGGGAAGAGCAGCGCCCCGATGCCGACCAGCACGTACAGCCCGGACATGAAGCTCGCCTCCAGCCACGGCCAGTCCGAGAACTCCCCGGAGATCGGCTCCTCCGGCGGGGCGGCGAAGAGCGTGTACTTCCAGCCCGCGGCGGCGATGCCGAAGCAGGCCAGCCCCATGCCGAAGACGAACACCGAGATCGGCGCGGCCACCCGGACCGTCCGGTCGACGCCGTCCGCGGCGAGGAGCTCGCTGCCGCGCTTCCAGAGGTAGAAGGAGGCGGTCAGCAGGAAGACGCCGAACGCCAGGGCGGGTTCGCCGAAGATGACGTTGTCGAACGGGAAGCCCTGCCCGGCCAGCGGCCAGGTCAGGGTCATGTGCAGGCCGGTGGTGACGAGCGTGAACCCGAGGGCCCCGAACGCCAGCGCCCAGCCCTCGAGCGTGGTGCTGCGCCCCTGGACGAGGAGTCGGCGCCCCAGGGCGACCACCAGCAGGAGTCCGGCGCCGGCGGCCACCGACATGATCGTGTTGTAGGTCGGCATCCTGGCCCAGTCGATCTTCAGACCGGATGCGGCGAGCGGCACGGCGTGCTGAATCATGGATCAGGGATGACGCGACACCGTCCGTCGGCAAACCGCGCGCCGCCCGGGTCCACCCGGCGGGCCCAGCCGATCCCGTCCGACCCCGCGCCCGTCCCACCCGCTCCACCCGTGCGACCCCGTCCCCCCGGCCCCAGACTGGTGGTGGATCGACGCTGCCCCGGGAGGCTGGGAGAGGCATGCTGCTGGGACTCACCACCGCCTTGGTCGCGACCGTCTGCTTCGGCTTCGGGGCGGTCTTCCAGGCGCGCGGGGCGCGGTCGGCCCCGCGCGCCGACCGGGTCCGGGCGGGCCTGCTCGCCGCGCTGGCGCGGTCCTGGCAGTTCCTCCTCGGCACCCTGCTGGACATCGTCGGCTTCGCGCTGAGCATCGTCGCCCTGCGCACCCTCCCGCTCTTCCTCGTCCAGGCCGTCACCAACGCCAGCCTGGCCGTCACCGCCCTGGCGGCCGTCCGGCTGCTGGGCGCGCGGCTGCGCCGCGGCGACCTCGCGGGCATCCTCGCCGTGGTCGTCGGCCTGACCCTGCTGGCGCTCGGCTCCGGCCGGGAGGGCCGTGACCACGCCGCGCCCGCCTTCCACTGGGCGCTGCTCGCCACCACCGCCGTCCTACTGCTCGCCACCCTGGTCCTGGTGCGGCGGGAGGGCAACGCGGCCGCGGCCGGCCTGGGCCTGCTGGCCGGGGCCGGCTTCGGCGTGACCAGCCTGGCCGTACGGGTGCTGGACGCCTCCGGCCCGGTCGCCGTGCTCACCAACCCGGCCGCCTACGCCCTCGCCGTCGGCGGCCTCGGCGGCTACCTCGCCTACGCCCTGGCCCTGCAGCGCGGCACGGTGACGGCCGCGACCGCCGCCGGGACGGTGACCGAGACCTTCGGCCCGGCGCTGGTCGGCGTGACGGTGCTCGGGGACGCCGCGCGCCCCGGGTTCGAGTGGTGCGCGCTGACGGGCTTCGCGGTGGCGGTGGGCGGCACCTTCGTGCTCTCCCGCTTCGGGGAGCCGGAGGGCGGGTCCACGGAGCCGACCGCCCCGCACCGGGACGCCGAGGCGGAGCCCGCCGTACCGCCCCGGTAGCCCGGACGGCTCCGCCGTGCGAAGGTGACTTGCCGGACAAAACGGACGGCTAGGCGGTCACAGAGCGGCAGGTGCCCGATGGCGGAGGAGCCCCACTCCCGACCCCGGCGGTCGGACCCGAAGGACGTCACCGACCTCGCGGCTCCCGCCGACCGGAAGGCCTTGAAGCCCCCGCCGGACCCGGCCGACCGCCCCGTCGCGCTGATCACCGGCGCCTCCTCCGGGATCGGCCGCGCCACCGCCACCCGCCTGGCCGACGCCGGCTGGCTCACCCTGCTCTCCGGCACCGACCGCGCCCGCCTCGACGAACTCGCCGACCGCACCGGCGGCCGCGCCCTGCCCGAGGACCTGAGCAAGCCGGACGGCCCGGCCCGCCTCGCCGAGGCCGCCCTGGCCGACACCGGCCGGGTGGACGCCCTGGTCGCGAGCGCCGGCCTGGGCTGGCGCGGCCCGTACGCGCAGACGCCCTCTGACACCCTGGACCGGATGATCGAAGTCAACCTCGCCGCCCCGCTGCGCCTGGTCCGCCTGCTGCTGCCCGGCATGCTGGAGCGCCGCCGCGGCCGGATCGTGCTGCTCGGCTCGATCGTCGGCCAGGTCGGCTCGCGGGAGGAGTCCGGCTACGCGGCCACCAAGGGCGCGCTGACGATGTTCGCCGAGAGCCTCTGGTACGAGCTGCGCGGCACGGGCGTCGGGGTGCGCCTGGTGCTCCCCGGCGCGGTGGACACCCCGTTCTTCGAGCGGCGCGGCACCCCGTACGAGCGCGACTGGCCGAGGCTGGTCCCGGCGGACCGGGTCGCGGACGCGGTGGTGGCGACCATCACCACCGAACGCGACCGCCTCTACGTCCCGCACTGGCTCGGCTTCCCGTCCCGCCTCCACGGGGTGGCACCGGGCGTGTTCCGCCGGATGGCCGCCCGCTTCGAGTGAGCGCCGCCGTGCACCGGACGGGCACCGCCGCCGTCGCCGCCACTGCCCTCGCCGCCGGCGCGGAGTTCCTGCACCTCGCCCCGGCCGCCGTCCGCCTGCCGCCACTGCGCCGTACCCTGGCCCGCCGCACCGCCGGCCACGGCACCGCGCCCGGCCACGTCGCCCTGACCTTCGACGACGGCCCCGATCCGGCCAGCACCCCGTACGTCCTCGACGCGCTGGACGAACTCGGCGCCCGCGCCACCTTCTTCCTGCTCGGCGCGATGCTGGAGCGCGCCCCCGGGCTCGGCCGCGAGCTGGTGCTGCGCGGCCACGAGGTGGCCGTCCACGGCTGGCACCACCGGCAGCAGTGGTACCCGGCCCCCGCCCGCGACCTGCGTGAACTGCGCCGCGCCAGCGAGGCCGTGACCGAACTCTGCGGCGCCCGCCCGCGCTGGTACCGCCCGCCGTACGGCGTCCTGACCGCCGGCCCGGCCCTGGCCGCCCGCCGGCTCGGCCTGCGCAGCGTGCTGTGGACGGCCTGGGGCCGCGACTGGACGGCGGAGGCCACCGGCGAGTCCGTCTACGCGACCGCCCGCCCCGGCCTCACCGGCGGCGCCACCCTCCTGCTGCACGACTCCGACTGCACCTCCGCCCCCGGCTCCTGGCGCGCCACCCTCGCCGCCCTCCCACTGATCGCCGCCCACTGCCGCACCCACCGCCTCACCCTCGGCCCCCTCCGCGACCACCGGGTGCCGTCGGGCGCGGGGAACCGTCCGGGGTGACGGACGCACCGGCCACCACCCGCGTGCCGCACCACGTCCCCCGCGCGGCTAGCCCAGCCCCATCCGTCGCAGCGCCGCCCCGAACCCGGCCTGCCAGGCCTCCGGTGTGGCGCCGGGGGACGGTGCGGGCTCGGGGCGGCCGAGGGCGGCCAGGGCGTTGCGGACCACCTCGGCCGGGCGGGCGGTGGCGACGTCGGCGTGGCCGAGCTCCAGCTCGTGCTGGAGGTTGTCGCGCCCGTGCCCCTGCACCACGTCGAGGAGCAGCAGCCGCCGGCCCAGTGCCCGGGCCTCGCTGCAGGTGTCGCCCGAGCTGGTGACCACCAGGTCGGCGGCGGCCATCAGCGCGGGGACGCGGTCGGTGTAGCCGAAGGGGTGCAGCCGGGGCTCCCGGCGGGCGGCGGTCCGCAGCCGGCGCTCCAGTTCCCGGTTGCGCCCGGCCACCGCGAGTACGTGCGGCCCCGCGGCGGCCAGCGAGGCGGCGGTGCGGGCGAGCGGGCCGAGCCCCCAGGAGCCCGACATCAGCAGCACGCAGGCGGCGCCCGCCGGTACGCCCAACTCGGCGCGCGCCGCGGCCCGTTCCGGCGGCCGGTAGAACGGCTGCCGCAGCGGCGCCGGCACGACGGCGACGTCGGCGTCCGGCCGGTACCGCCGCACCGCGCACGCCGCGACCTCCGAGGTGACCAGGAACAGGTCCGTCCCCTCCTGCACCCAGAGCCGGTGCGGCGTCACGTCGGTGCAGAACACGAAGTGCCGGAACTCCCGCTCCGGGGCCTGCCGCAGCAGCCGGTTGACCGCCGAGGTCGCGGTGGCGAACACCGAGACCACCAGCTGCGGCCGCTGCGCCGCGATCAGCTCCCGCAGCGCCGGGACCAGCCGGGCGCGGGCCGCCGCGTCGGCGAGCAGGGCGAGCCGGGCGCCCGGCCGCAGCGCCGAGAAGTGGAAGGCGTCGTACACCCCGGGCAGGTCGAGCAGCCGGCGGAACACCGCTTCCCCGGCCGCGCCGGAGCGCTGCCCGAGCAGGGCCATGGCGTCGACCGTGCCGGTGGTCCAGCCGCGTTCCCGCAGGGTGTCCGCGCAGGCCTGCGCCATCACGTCGTGGCCCTGCCCGAGCGAGCCGGAGACCAGCAGGGCGTGCGGCATCGGGCGGCCCCCGTCAGGCGCCGGCGGCCGAGCCGACGGCGGCCCGGTACCAGTCCGCGTACTGCCGCACGCCGGCGGTGAAGTTGGTGCTCGGCGACCAGCCCAGCAGCCGCTTCGCCTGTGCCGAGGAGATCCGCCGCCCCGCGTAGTCGGCCTTCCGCCCGTCGATGTGCTCGATGGTGACGGGCCCCAGCAGGGCGTCGACGGTGTCGGCGATGTCCCGCACCGAGACGGCCGCCGAGCCCTCCAGCGCGAAGGTCTGGTCCTCGGCGGCGGGGGAGAGGGCCCGGACGTGGGCGTCGGCGAGGTCCTCGACGTAGACGAAGTTGCGGCTCTGCCGGCCGTCCCCGGCGATGGTGATCGGCCGGCCGGTCAGCGCGGCCTGGACGAACCGGGCGACGACCAGCTCGTCCCGCATCCGGGGGCCGTACGGGATGCCATAGCGCAGGATGGTGAAGTGCTGCCCGTAGAGCTCGCGGTAGCTGTGCACCAGCATCTCGGCGGCGAGCTTGGTGGCGACGTACAGATGGCCGCTGTGCTCCAGCTCGATCGGCACGTGCTCGTCCAGCTCCTGTTCGCCGCCGTCGATCTGCCCGTCGGTGAGGGCGGCCCCGTAGACCCAGACGGTGCTCGCCAGCACGGTCCGGCTCAGGCCGCTGCGCCGGGCGGCCTCCAGGACGGCCTCGGTGCCGTCGATGTTGGTCCGCACCGCGCGGACGGGGTCGGCGGAGACCTGCTCGACGTCGGCCATGGCGGCCAGGTGGTAGACCACCTCGCTGCCGGCCAGCGCCGCGGTGAGGGCCCCGAGGTCGAGGATGTCGAGCCGCGCGTGCTCGGCGTCCGGGTTGAGGTACTTGTCGGTGGTGTCCACCGCGAGGACGTCGTGGCCGGCCGCGATCAGGTGGTCCACGACGTGTGAACCGATGAACCCGCAGCCTCCGGTGACGGCTATCCGCACGATCCTGCTCCCTTCGCTCCGGCTACCCGGCCAGGCGCCGGTACGCCGCGGAGACGGCGTCGACCACCTGCTCCGTCTCGTCCTCGGTCATGTCGGAGTGCACCGGCAGGCAGACCTGCCGGGCGCAGACGTCCTCGGCCACCGGCAGCGGCCCGCGCCGGTACGGGGCGAGCACCGGCTGGAGGTGCAGCGGCAGGTCGTAGACCTCGCCGGACAGCCGCACCCCGTGCTCCTCGGCCACCGCCCGTTTGAACTCCGCGCGGTCCACCCCGGGCGGCAGCAGCGCCACGTACTTGTAGTAGTTGCCCCGGCAGCCGGGCGGTTCGAGCACCGGGTCGAGGCCGTCCAGCTCGGCCAGCGCCGCGTCGTAGCGGCGGGCGACGGCCCGGCGGGTCTCGATGAACTCCTTCAGCCGGCGCAGGTGCACCGCCCCGATCGCGGCGTGCGGCTCGCTCATCCGCCAGGAGTAGCCGAGCTTCACGTGGTGGTTGGTGGTGAAGGAGCCCTTGCCCTGGTCGCGGTAGATCCGGGCCTCGTCGCGCAGCTCCGGCGACTCGGTGAGGATCATCCCGCCCTCGCCGCTGGTGGTGACCTTGGTCGGGTAGAAGGAGAAGGCCCCGGCCAGGCCGAAGGTCCCGGCGGCGCGCCCGTCGAAGCTGCTGCCGTGGGCGTGCGCGGCGTCCTCGACCAGCGGGATACCGCGCCGGTCGCACAGCGCCCGCACCGCGGTGACCTGCGGGCCGACCAGCCCGCCGATGTGCACTAGGACGACGGCGGCGGTGTCCGGGGTGAGCGCCGCCTCCAGGGTCTCGGGGGAGAGCGCGAGGGTGGCCGGGTCGACGTCGGCGAAGACCGGACGCCCGCCCGCGTGCACCACCGCGCCGGCGGTCGCGTAGAAGGTGACGGCGGGGACGACCACGTCGCGGCCCCGGACGTCGATGCCGCGCAGGATCACCTCCAGCGCCGCCGTGCCGCTGCTCACCGCGACGGCGTGCGAGGCGCCGTGCTCGGTGGCGAAGGCCTGCTCGAAGCGCTCGGTCCACGGACCGAGGGTCAGCGCGCCGGTGGTGAGCATCTCGGTCACCGCTTCGGCGACGGCCGCACGGTCGCTCTCGTCGAACACGATGCGGGCGGCTGGAACGCCCATGGGGCACCTCCGGCGGCGGGCTGCGAAAGCAGCACCGATCGGGTCGGATCCTCCCGAACCGCACGTCAGCGGACGGGTCAGGCACATCACGCTACTTCGCCCACCGGTCCGCGGCCCGCCGCCGCGGACCGCACGGGTGACCGGATCTGCTTCCGCCGCAGGTCCAGGGGCTGCTTCCGGGGTAGGACGCGCGCTCCTCCGTACGGGGGAGGGCACTACTGCGTCCGCAGTACGCAAACGGCCTGCGCAGGGACGACGACGGAGTAGGGGTCGGCGATCAAGGATTGGTCATGCTGCGGCGGACCGCGTCCACCAGGACGTCCGGCCGGCCGCGGCACCTCCCGATCCCGAGAACCGCATCCGAAGGAGTCCGCTCTCCCGTGGCCACGTTCCTCTACCGTCTGGGCCGATGGACCTTCGTCCGGCGCCGGCTGGTGACCTTCCTCTGGGTCGCCGTGCTGGCGGCCGTCGGAGTCCTCGCGGCCAAGGCGCCCGCCGCACCCGACGACGGCTTCGCGATGCCCGGCACGGAGGCGCAGAAGGCCTTCGACCTGATGAACGAGCGCTTCCCCGGCGGCCACGCCGACGGGGCCTCGGCACGCCTGGTGTTCGTCGCCCCCTCCGGCCAGAAGATCACCGCCGCGCCGAACCAGCAGGCCGTCGAGCGCACGGTCGGCGAGCTCGCCGGCTCCGAGCAGGTCACCAGCGCGGTGGACCCGTTCAAGATGAAGGGCGCCGTCTCCGCGGACGGCACCACCGCCTACGCCACGGTGAGCTACTCCGCCAAGGCCGGCGAGGTCTCCAAGACCGCCACCGACACCCTGGAGCAGGCCGCCCAGCACGGGCGGGACGCCGGCCTCAAGGTCGAGATCGGCGGCACCGCGCTGATGGCCAAGCCCGACGCGGGCGGCAGCAGCGAGGCGATCGGCATGGCGCTGTCCGCCGTCGTCCTGGTGATCACCTTCGGCTCGCTGCTCGCGGCCGGCCTGCCGCTGCTCACCGCCGTCATCGGCGTCGGCCTCGGCATGGCGTTGATCACCGCGCTCGGCAGCACGCTCGGGCTCTCCACCACCACCGGTACGCTCGCGATGATGCTCGGCCTCGCGGTCGGCATCGACTACGCGGTGTTCATCGTCTCCCGCTACCGCGCCGAGCTCGCCGAGGGCCGGACGCCCCAGGAGGCGGCGGGCCGGGCGGTCGGCACGGCCGGGTCCGCGGTGGTCTTCGCGGGCCTCACCGTGGTGATCGCGCTCGCCGGCCTCTCCGTGGTCGGCATCCCGATCCTGGCCAAGATGGGCATGGCCGCCGCCGGGACGGTCGTCATAGCCGTGCTGGTCGCGCTCACCCTGGTGCCCGCGCTGCTCGGCTTCCTCGGCCGCAAGGTGCTGCCGCGCAAGGCCCGCAAGGCCCGCGGTGCGGCGGCCCCGGGCGCGAAGGAGAACGGCGGTGCCCGCTGGGCCCGCTTCATCCTGCGCCGCCCGCTCGCGGTGCTGCTCGGCGGCGTGATCGGCCTCGGGGTGCTCGCCGCCCCGGCGCTCGACCTGCGGCTCGGCCTGCCGGGGGACGAGTCCAAGCCCACCTCCACCACCCAGCGCCGCGCGTACGACCTGCTCTCCGAGGGCTTCGGCCCTGGCTTCAACGGCCCGCTGACGGTCATGGTGGACGCCAAGGGCGTCGCCGACCCGAAGGCCGCCGCCGACGAGGTCGCCAAGAAGGTCTCGGGTCTGCCCGGGGTCATCGCGGTGACGCCGCCGATGTTCAACCAGGCGGGCGACACGGCCCTGCTCAACGCCGTCCCGGCGACCGGCCCGAGCGAGGCCGAGACCAAGGACATCGTGCACGCCATCCGCCACGACGCGGCCGGCCTGAAGACGGCCACCGGGGCGACGGTCCTGGTCAGCGGCACCACGGCGATGAACATCGACGTGTCGCAGAAGATGTCCGACGCGCTGGTGCCCTACCTCGCCGTGGTCGTCGGCCTCGCCGTCATCCTGCTGATGATCGTCTTCCGCTCGCTCCTCGTCCCGCTGAAGGCGGCGCTCGGCTTCCTGCTGTCGGTGGTCGCCGCGCTCGGCGCCGTGGTCGCGGTCTTCCAGTGGGGCTGGCTGGCCAACCTGATCGGCGTGGAGCAGACCGGCCCGGTGATGAGCATGATGCCGATCTTCATGATCGGCGTGGTCTTCGGCCTCGCCATGGACTACGAGGTGTTCCTGGTCACCCGCATCCGCGAGGGCTTCGTCCACGGCGAGGAGCCCGGTGAGGCGATCGTCACCGGATTCCGGCACAACGCCCGGGTGGTCACCGCCGCCGCGTTCATCATGATCGCCGTCTTCGCGGGCTTCATCGGGATGAGCGAGCCGATGATCAAGATGATGGGCCTGGGCCTCGCCGCGGCCGTCGCCTTCGACGCCTTCATCGTCCGGATGACCATCGTCCCGGCCGTCCTCGCCCTGCTCGGCCGCCGCGCCTGGTGGCTGCCGCGCTGGCTCGACCGCCTGATACCGGACGTGGACGTCGAGGGCAGCAAGCTCGCGACCGCCGCCCCGGAGCCGACCCCGGCCCGGGAGTCCATCACCGTCTAGGGCGCTGCCGCCCGGCCCGGCCCCGCCACCGCGCGGGCCCGGGCCGCGCACCGCCCCTCGGCCCGACCCCGCGCGGCCCGATCCCCCTCGGACCGACCCCGTACGGCCCGGACAGCGGTTCGAACCCCAACCGTTACCGTTGCTGTCGGGGACCGCCGTACGTCCGGAGCCCCCGACCCCGCCCGCCGCTCCCACCGGGAGCGGCGCGGCACGAACTGGCGATGCCCGGGCGCGGGCGCGGCCAGCGTCCCCCGACCGGAGAGCACGAGCATGAGCGACATCTGGCAGCGCCTGCGCCGCGACCATCCCCGGTTGCTCGACGCGGCAGGCGGCGCGGGCGTGATCACGGTCACCGGCCTCGGTGCCACCATCGACCAGAACGGCGGCCACTTCACCCCGTTCGCCGCGCCCACCTTCGCCATCGCGCTGTTCTCCGCCGTCACCGTGCTCGCCCACCGCCGCCACCCGCGCGCGGTGGTCGCCGTCACGCTGCTCTGCACGATGGCGCTCGCCATGGTCAGCCCCCGGCTCACCCCGACCGTGGCCACGCCGCTGCTGCTCGCCCTCTACTTCCTCGCCATCCGCACCGACCGTGCCACCGCGCTGCGCGCCTCGGTCGTCACCGCCGTCCTGCTCACCGGGATCACCCTGCTGCTCGGCCCCGGCGGGCCGATCAGCGAACGGCTCGGCGTGCTCGCCTGGGCCCTGCTGCCCGGCGCCCTCGGCGACTCCATCCGCAACCGCCGCGCCCACCTCGCGGCCATCGAGGAGCGCGCCGAACGCGCCGAGCGCACCCGCGAGGAGGAGGCCCGTCGGCGGGTCGCCGACGAGCGGATCAGGATCGCCCGCGACCTCCACGACGTCGTCGCCCACCACATAGCCCTCGCCAACGCCCAGGCCGCCATCGCCGTCCACCTCATGGACAACCACCCCGTCCAGGCCCGGGAGGTGCTCAGCCACATCACCGACGCCACCGGCTCGGCCCTCCAGGAACTGCGCGCCACCGTCGGCCTGCTGCGCCGCGCCGAGGACCGCGCCCCGCTCGAACCCGCCCCCGGCCTCGACCGGCTGCCCGAACTGATCAACACCTTCGAGCGGGCCGGTCTGCCGATCCGGCTCTCCGTCGAGGGCGAGGCCCGGCCGCTGTCGCCCGGCGTGGACCTCACCGCCTTCCGGATCGTCCAGGAGTCGCTCACCAACGTGGCCAAGCACGCCCACGGCGCCGACGCCGAGATCACCCTCGCCTACAGCGGCAGCCGGGTCGCGGTCAGCGTCGCCAACGGCCGCCCGACCGCGACCGGCCGCCGCCGCGCGGTGCCGCTGCCCCAGCACCCGCCGAGCGAGGGCGGCTTCGGCCTGATCGGCATGCGCGAGCGGGCCGGGGCGGTGGGCGGCCGGCTCAGTGCCGACCGGCGGCCCGACGGGGGCTTCCTGGTCACCGCCGAACTGCCGCTGCGCACCGGCGCCCGCGACGACGGCCCCGAGTCCGTGGGCGCCCTCACCGCCGCCGACGTCGCCCGGGCCGCCAGGGCCGCGCGCGCCGCCCCTACCGGTCGCCCGGCACAAGCCGATCGCCCGACACCAGCCGAAGGACAGGACGGCGCCGCCCGAGCGGACGGCGCGGTCCGAGAGGAGAGGGACCACGCATGACCATCCGGGTACTGCTCGCCGACGACCAGGCCCTGCTGCGCGGCGCCTTCCGGCTGCTGATCGACGCGGAGGAGGACATGGAGGTGGTCGGCGAGGCCGCCGACGGCCGGGAGGCCGTCGAACTCGCCCGGGCCACCAGGCCCGACGTCGTACTGATGGACATCCGGATGCCCGGCACCGACGGCCTCGGCGCCACCGCCGAGATCTGCGGTGACGAGGCGCTGTCCGGCACCCGGGTGCTCATCCTCACCACCTTCGAGATCGACGAGTACGTGGCCCAGGCGCTGCGCGCGGGCGCCGGCGGGTTCCTCGGCAAGGGCGCCGACCCGAAGGAGCTGCTCGCCGCCGTCCGCACCGTCGCGGCGGGCGAGGCACTGCTCTCGCCCGCCGCCACCCGGGCCGTGATCGAGCAGTTCCTGGCCCAGCCCGAGCCGGCCTCCGCCGCCTCCACGAGCGAGCGGCTGTCCGTCCTCACCGCCCGCGAGCGCGAGGTGATGTCGATGGCCGCCACCGGCCTCACCAACGAGGAGATCGCCGAGCGGATGTTCGTCAGCCCCTTCACCGTCCGCACCCACGTCCACCGGGCGATGTCCAAGCTCGACGCCCGCGACCGCGCCCAGCTCGTCGCCATCGCCTACCAGACCGGCCTGGTCCCGCCCGGCCGCCCGAACTGAGGCCCGCCCGGCCGGCGGTGGCCGGTCCGGCCCCGCAGCTCAGGGCTTGCGGGCCACGGCGCCGTACATGCTGACGCGGTCGGCGCCCGGGGCGGGGGTGGTGTCGGGTCGCCAGAGGGGGACGGTGGTCACACCGGGGTCGAGGAGGTCGAGGCCGTCGAAGAAGGCCCGGACCTCCTCGCGGGAGCGGCCGACGAGGGGTGCGGTGGCCTTGTCGTAGACACCGGTGACCCGGTCGCGGATCTCGGCCGGGATGAAGTCGGCGGTGCCGTGGGAGAGGACCAGGTGGCTGCCGGAGGGCAGGGCGTCCAGCAGGGCGGCGAGGGCCTGGTGGGGCCGGTCCTCGTCCCGCAGGAAGTGGAGGACGGCGGCGAGGACGAGTCCGACCGGGCGGGAGAGGTCGAGCAGGTCCGCCGCCCGGACGGCGTCCAGCAGCGCGGCGGGCTCGCGCAGGTCGGCCCGGATGACGGTGGTGTGGCCGGGGCCCGAGCCGGCCATCAGGGCGCGGGCGTGGCTGAGCACGATCGGGTCGTTGTCCACGTAGACGGTCCGCGCGCCCGGTCGGGCCGCCTGGGCGATCTCGTGGGTGTTGCCGGCCGTGGGGATGCCGGTGCCGATGTCGAGGAACTGGTCGATGCCGAGTTCGGCGACGCACCGCACCGCGCGGGTGAGGAAGCCGCGGTTGGCGCGGGCGGTGGAGCGGAACTCCGGGTTGGCGGCGAGCGCCTTCTCGGCGGCGGCGCGGTCGGAGGGGAAGTTGTCCTTCCCGCCGAGGTAGTAGTCGTACATCCGGGCCGGGTGCGGCACGTCGGGCCGCAGGTCGGCCGGGATCCCGGCCCCGCCGGACTCCCACATGTTCTCGTATCCCACGGTTGCCGTCTCCTCTGCCCCGGGCGCCACGGACGATCCACTCGCGGCCCTGTTGGCGGACAGCCTAAAGCCCAGGTCACGGCCCGGGTACCGGTTGGTCGGGTCACCCCCGTATGTCCCTTTTCGTCGGGCGGGGCGGGCTCCCGGGCTCGCCGCGCGCCCCTGCCGCTCCCGGCGCAGGATGGAGGTCCGGGCGGGGGAACAGCCGGGGACGGGAGGTCAGGCCCGTGGGCATCGCGATGGCGGACATCCGCGAGTGGCGCGGCCACGCCGTGGTCGACGAGAAGGGCCACCGCATCGGGTCGCTGGAGTCGGTCTACGTCGAGACGGCCAGCGATGAGCCGTTCTTCGGCACGGTCACGGTCGGTTTCGCCGGCCGGCGCCGCCTGGTGTTCGTCCCGCTGGACGGGGCGGTGGCCGGGCCGGACTACCTCCGGGTGGCCTACCCGCGCAACCAGGTCAAGCAGGCCCCGGCGATCGGCACCGACGACGTGCTGCCCGCCGAGGACGAGCCCGCCGTGTTCGCGCACTACGAGCTGCCGTACGCGACCGGCGCGGGCGGGGAGCGCCGCCTGGCCCGCCGCTGAGCCGAGCCGTACCCGGGGGCGCCGAGCACGGCTTTCGCCAGCCGGGAATGAATACCCCGCCGGGTACACTTGTCCATCGACAGTCGATGTGAAAGGCGGCCCCGACATGCAGGTGGACGAGGAAGCGGTCGGCGCGGTCCTGAACCGGCTGCGCCGCGCGCAGGGCCAGTTGGCCGGAGTGATCGCGATGATCGAGGCGGGCCGGGACTGCAAGGACGTGGTCACCCAGCTCGCCGCCGTCTCGCGCGCGCTCGACCGGGCGGGGTTCAAGATCGTCGCGAGCGGCATGCGCCAGTGCATGGCCGCCGCCGACCAGGACGCCGCGCCGATGAGCGAGGCCGAGCTGGAGAAGCTCTTCCTCGCCCTGGCCTGACCGGGCGGCACCCGGTTCGACAGTACGGTCCGACGAGGGCCGCGGCGGATCCTCCCGCCGCGGCCCTCGCGGCATGTCGGCGGAAACACCGGAGGAAGCATCCGCGAACCTGCCCGCCGAAGCACCCGCGACCACACCCGCGCCGCGGGCCGACGGCCCCGCCCAGCGAAGTTCCCGTACCGCCCGACGCTCCGTCATGCGTCGTTCACGCGCCGGTCGCCGGCCTTCGGGTGAATGAGGGCCGCCCGCAGTTGTACAGCCAACTGCGTGCGCTCCCCTCCTCCCAGTCTCCGTGACCAGCCGAACCCGGCCCCGGCGAACCGTCCCCCGGCGGTCCGGCCCCGGGCGGCGGACAGGACAACCGTGGCCGCAGGCAGCGCCCTGACGTTCAGTTCCTCCACCAACCCCACCGAAGGCGACCGGCTCACCTTCCACTGGAGCACCGACGCCCCCGACGCCAAGAACTGGGTCGGCATCTACGACGGCGACCGCCAGCCCGGCAACGGCGGCTCGCTGCTGTGGAAGTACACCGCGGGCACCTCGGGCGACGTCCAGCTCGACACCTCCGCGCTGACCGGCGGCCCGTACACCGCCTACCTGCTCGCCAAGGACGGCTACGGCATCCTGGCCCGCACCGGGCCGTTCACCTTCCGCCCCAAGCCCGCCGTCGTCCGCCCGCACGCCGCCGTCGACGCGTTCACCGCCACGCCCGTCGCCCCGGGTGCCGCGGTGACGGTCCGGCTCGGCGGCCTCTGGTCCCGCCCGGCCGGCAACCCGGCCGGCTCCGCCACCTACCGCAAGGTGAGCGGCCCCGCCTGGGCCTCGGTCGGCGCCGACGGCACGCTCACCGGCACCGCCCCCGCCACCCCCGGCCGGAACCCCGAGCCGGTGGTCGTCGGCGTCAGGGACAGCGCGGGTGCCACCGACACCGTCACCGTCCTCGTCCCGGTGGCGGACCCGGCCGCCCCGCCGCGCCTCAAGGCCGCCAGCTGGAACCTGCACGACGCGGGCTCGGCCCACACCGACGCACTGGAGAAGCAGCTGCGCATGGTCCTCGCCCAGGGCCTGGACGTGCTCGCCCTCCAGGAGACCGCGGGGGAGCGGGCCAGGACCCTGGCCGACGCCCTCGGCTGGTACGCCTACCAGAGCCCGGGCAGCGTCGGCATCCTCAGCCGCCACCCGCTCACCGACGTCACCCCGCCGACCGCCGAACTGCCCGCCGCCGTGGCCACCCTGCGGCTGCCCGGCGGCCGCACCGTCCGGTTCTGGGCCGCCCACCTGGACGAGGCGGGCTACGGCCCGTACGCCGTCCAGGACGGCCGGACCGCCGCCGAGGTGGAGGCCGCCGAGAACGGCTCGCTGCGGCTGAGGCAGGCCAAGGCGCTGGCCGCCGCCGTCCGCGCGGACATCGCCCGGCGCACCCCGGTGGTGCTGGCCGGTGCGCTCTCCTCGCCCTCGCACCGGGACTGGACGGCCGCCACCGCCGCCGCCCACCAGGGGGTCGGCGCGCTCGCCTGGCCGGTCACCGTGGCCCTCCAGGGCGCCGGATTGACCGACACCTTCCGCGAGGAGAACCGCGACCCGGTCAAGGCCCCCGGTGCGACCTGGTCGCCCACCCGCAAGCGGCGCGGCGACCGCCCCGAGCCGCAGGACCGCACCGACTACGTCCAGTACGCGGGCCCGCTGAAGTTGGTCGAGGCGCACACCCTGGCCGTCGGCTGGCCGCAGCCCGAGCCCGGCTCCGCCGCCAACGAGTGGCCCTCCGACACCGCCGCCGCGGTCGCCACCTTCCAGCTCTGAGCTCCCAGGCTCCCCGACTCCCAGCTCCGAGAGGCCAGTTCGTCATGCCCGAGCTCTCCCGCCGCACCTTCGTCGGCGCCACCGCGGCCGCCGGCGCCACCGCCCTGTCCGGCCTGACGGCCGCCCAGGCCGCCGCCGCCCCGGCCCCCGCTCCCGCCGCCGGTGCCAAGCCCGGCACCCCGCTGACCGGCACCGTCAAGGACGTCAGGCACGTCGTCGTCCTGATGCAGGAGAACCGTTCCTTCGACCACTACTTCGGCACCCTGGCCGGCGTCCGCGGCTTCGGCGACAAGCAGGCGCTCCAGTTCCCGGACGGCACCGACGTCTTCCGCCAGCCCGACGGCCGGCGCAGCGACGGCGGCGTGATGCTGCCGTACCGGATGGACACCGCCAAGTACAACGCGCAGAACGCCGGCGGCCTGCCGCACGACTGGGCCACCGGCCACCAGGCCATCAACAACGGCGCGATGAACAAGTGGATCGCCGCCAAGGGCGAGCGCACCATGGGCTACTTCACCCGGGACGACATCCCCTACCAGTACGCCCTGGCCGACGCGTTCACCGTCTGCGACGCCTACTTCACCTCGCTGGCCGGCCCGACCGACCCCAACCGGCTCTACCTGTGGACCGGCACGTCCGGCCCCGGCCGCGACGGCACCACCGGCCCGTGGATCGACAACACCCCGGTCACCGACAACCCCGTCGCCGACTGGACCACCTACGCCGAGCGCCTGGAGGCGGCCGGCGTCAGCTGGCGCGTCTACCACAACCCCAGCAAGGACGAGCGCACCGGCGACTACGACGACAACGCGCTCTCCTACTTCAAGCAGTTCCACAACTTCCCGCACGACGACCCGCGTTACGTCAACGCGATGACGAAGTTCGACCCCGCCGACTTCGACCGCCACTGCAAGGACGGCACCCTGCCGACCGTCTCCTGGCTGGTCGCGCCGTACCTGTTCTCCGAGCACCCGGAGGCCGGCCCGGCCTACGGCGCGCACTGGGTCGACCAGGCCCTGCGGTCGCTGACGTCCAACCCGGAGGTCTGGCGGCACACCGTCTTCCTGGTGATGTACGACGAGAACGACGGCTACTTCGACCACATGGTCCCGCCCACCCCCGAGCCCGGCACCCCCGAGGAGTTCACCCAGGGACGGGCCATCGGCCTCGGCAACCGGGTGCCGCTCTGGGTCGTGTCGCCCTGGTCGCGCGGCGGCTGGGTCAACTCCCAGGTCTTCGACCACACCTCGGTGCTGCGCTTCATGGAACTGGTCACCGGGGTGGCCGAGCCCAACATCTCGGCCTGGCGCCGGGCCGTCTGCGGCGACCTCACCAGCTGCTTCGACTTCGCCGCCCCCGAGCTCTCGATCCCGGTGCTGCCCGACACCAAGGCCCTGATGGCCAGGGCCGACGCGGGCACCAGGCTGCCCGGCGTCGCGCTGCCGGCGGTCGGCGCCCAGGCGATGCCCGTCCAGGAGCGCGGCGAGCGCCCGCACCGCCCGCTGCCGTACCAGCCGTGGGCCGACGTCGAGGTGGACCGGAAGACCGGCAAGGTCACCTGCACGATGAGCAACGACGGCTCGGTGGCCTTCCCGTACACCGTCTACCCGAACATCCTGCTCCCCTTCGCCGGCACCCCGTACACCGTCGCCCCCGGCGCCACCGCCCGGTACGTATGGGACGCCGCCACCACCGACGGCCGCTACGACTTCACCGTGCACGGCCCGGACGGCTTCGTCCGGCGCTTCGCCGGCACCGTGGTCCGCGACGGGCAGGACGGCCAGAACGACATCGGCGTGCCGATCGTCACCGTCGACCTGCGCGGCAGCCGCAAGCTCACCCTGCAGCTCGTCAACGACGGGATGACCGACGTGGCCTTCACCGCCGCGCCCAACGACTTCGCGGGCACCGCGCAGACCGTCTGGGTCAAGCCCGGCAAGCAGGCCAACCTGGCCTGGCCGCTGGACGAGCAGGGCCGCTACGACGTCGTGGTGACCGCCCACACCGGTCAGCGCTTCGTCCGGCGCTACGCGGGCTGGGTGCACTGACCCGGCGACGGCCGGGGGCGCCGATCCGGTGACCCCCGGCCGTGGCTCGGCCGCCCCGACGGACCCCGCCGTTACCGTCGGGCGCATGCAGAAAATCACCACCTCCCTCTGGTTCGACGACCAGGCCGAAGAGGCCGCCGCCTTCTACACCACGCTGTTCCCGAACTCCCGGGTCCTCAGGACCACCCGCTACGGCGAGACCGGCCCCGGCCCGGCGGGCTCGGTGATGACCGTCGAGTTCGAGCTCGCCGGCCGCGCGTACGTGGGCCTCAACGGCGGCCCGGCGTTCCACTTCACCGAGGCGATCTCGCTCCAGGTGGCGTGCGACGACCAGCAGGAGGTCGACCGACTCTGGGCGGAACTCACCGCCGACGGCGGCCAGCCCGGCCCGTGCGGCTGGCTCAAGGACCGCTACGGCCTCTCCTGGCAGATCACCCCCCGGGTGCTGCTCGACCTGGTCGCGGGCGAGGACCGGGCCACGGCGGACCGCGTCTTCGCGGCCATGCTGCGGATGCAGAAGATCGAGATCCAGCCGCTGCTCGACGCGGCGAAGGGGTGAGCCCGTGACCGCCTTCAGCCACCGCGGCATCACCTACCTGCGGGCCACCCCCGAGCGGGTCTGGCACGCGCTCACCAACGCCGACGAGTCCGGCCTCTACTGGGGCCACCGCAACGTCTCCACCTGGCTGCTCGGCGCGCCCTGGGAGCACCAGCGGACCGACGGCTCCGGGACCGCCGACGTCATCGGCACCGTCGAGGCGGTCGACCGCCCGCACCTGTTGGTCACCACCTGGGCCGGGCCGCAGGAGGGGCGCGCCGCCTTCCCCTCCCGGGTCACCTTCGAACTCCGGGGCTGGCACGACCTCACCCGGCTCACCGTCACCCACGTGGACCTCGCCGACGAGGCCGCCCGGGCGGACGCCGAACAGGGCTGGTCGGCGGTGCTCGCCAACCTCAAGACCTACCTGGAGACCGGCCACCCGCTGCCGCAGGAGCCCTGGCTGATGCCCTGAGACCCCGGCGCCCGCCAAACCGCCGGGTGTTCCACCGCTACGCCGCCGGGCGATCCGCCGCAGCGGACGTCCGGCCGCCGCGGGCCCGTTCGCCCCGCAGCAGGCGGCGCAGCCAGGCGTAGCGGGAGAACCGCTCCCGGTTCGCCACCGAGGCCCGGTCCAGTTCCTCCATCAGCCGCCGGCCGCGGTGCTCCAGGTCCATCTCGTCCAGGATGCGGTCCACCTCGGCCAGTATCGAACCGTGCAGCTGCCAGGCCTCCGGGTGCTCCTGGACCTTGCGCAGCAGCACCTGGGCGACGTTCTCCCGGCAGGCCCAGGCCGCCGCCAGCTCGGCGGTCAGCCGCTCCTCCGCCTCCTCGGCGCTGCGGCTCACCTGGGTGGTCACCAGCACCGCGTAGCTCACCATCGCGCCGCCGACGTGCGCCAGCAGCTCCTCCAGCCCCGTGGCGACGTCCGGCGGGAAGAGCCGTTCGCCGGGCGCGCGCCGCTTGGCCAGGTCGGTCAGCGAACGGGCCAGCACCCGGATCACGACGACGCAGATCTCCAGGGTGTCCAGCCCGGTGCGCAGCACCAGCCGGGACAGCAGCCCCTCGCTGATCCGCGGGTTGAACCGCAGGCTGTCCTCGGCCTGGCGCAGTGCCGCGTCCACGTCGGCGATCGCCTGGTCCAGCCGGCGGGCCTCGTGCAGCCGCTCGGCGGCCCGGGCCACCGGGGTGGGGCGGCCCAGCTCCTCGGAGATGTCGAGCAGCAGCTGGCGGGCCCGCCGGGCCAGGTCCTCGATCGACTCCCCGGCGGTGTCCACCCAGACCGGCGGCGCGAACACCAGGTTGAACAGCAGGCCGACGGCCGCGCCGATGAGGGTCTCCAGCACCCGGTCCCAGGCCTGCGAGGCCAGCTTGGTCACGCCCAGGATCAGCATCGCGCTGATCGCGACCTCCTGGACGAACTCCTCGACCCGGACGAACCGGCCGACGACCAGCGAGGCCAGGATGATCAGCCCGAGGCTCCACCAGGAGAGCCCGACCACCGCGCTGAACCCGATCGCGATCAGCACCCCGACCACCACCGAGTTGACCCGGCGGATGCTGGTCTTGAGCGTCGAGTAGACGGTGACCTGGACGACCAGCAGCGCGGTCAGCGGCGCCGTCAGCGGAGCGGGCTCGCTGCTCAGCCGCGTCGCCACCGCGAAGGCGATGGTGGCCGCGACGGTGGCCCGGACGCTCTGGACCACGAACGGTTCTCGGGTGCCGCGGCGGACCAGGTCCGTGAGTGTCTCCGGGAGAAGGGCCATGTCGCCCTTCTTTCCCCGCGGCGGCCGTTCACACCGCTCCGGCGGCGGTCCGGCACCCGTACGACCGCACCGGGCCGGCGTCCTGCCGTGCCCGGTCCCGTCCGGTCCCGCCTGGTCCCGTCGGTGCCTCGTCAGCCCTCGCGGTTGAAGCGCAGCTTCCAGGGCGCCAGCGCGGACTCGACCTGCACGCCCATGCTCATCTTCGAGGCGCCCTCGATCCGCTCCTCGAAGCGGATCGGCACCTCGCGGATCGTCATGCCCTGCTTGACGACGCGGTAGTTCATCTCGACCTGGAACGAGTAGCCGTTGCTCCGCACCGTCGGCAGGTCGATGGCGCGGAGGGTGTCCGCCCGCCAGGCCTTGAACCCGGCGGTGGCGTCCCTGACCCCGAGGCTGAGGATCGTGTTGACGTAGAAGTTCGCCCAGGCCGAGAGCGCCTTGCGGTGCCAGGGCCACTCCTCGGCGGTGGAGCCGCCGGGGACGTAGCGGGAGCCCAGCACCACGGCGGTGTCGCCGCCGAGCAGCAGCTCGACCATCGCGGGTATCGCCGAGGCCGGGTGGGAGAGGTCGGCGTCCATCTGCACCACGACGTCGGCGCCCTCGTCCAGGGCCCTGGCCATGCCGGCCAGGTAGGCGCGGCCGAGGCCGTCCTTCTCGGTGCGGTGCAGCACGCCCACGGTGCCGCCGGAGTCCGCGGCGAGCTTGTCGGCGATCTCGCCGGTGCCATCGGGGGAGTTGTCGTCCACCACCAGCAGGTGCAGGTCGGGCACCTGGAGCTCCGCGAGCAGGCCCGCGAGGACCGGGAGGTTCTCCCGCTCGTTGTACGTGGGGACGACCACAACGACCTTGGGGGAGGCCTCGACCATGTTCTGTTTCCCTCGTGCCTGCTCCGGATGAGACCGTGCGAGTGTATCGGGCGTTCCGACTACCTCCCGCCCCGGCCGGAGGTCGGAAGCCCGTTCGATCACGATGCGGTACCGTGACGGGCCGCGAACGCCCGGAACAGTAGCCCCGGAGACCTCCCATGACGATCCGTCGCACCACTGTCCTGCCCGCCACCGCCCTCGTCGTCGCGCTGGCCGCGCTCACCGGCTGCGGCTCCGACGCCACCGCGCCGCCGCCCGCCGCCGGGACGTCCGCGGGCGGGGTGCCCGCCGGCGCCACCACCGGAGCACCACCGGAAGCCACCGGGGCACCGGGGGAGGCCACCGGGGCGCCCGCCGACCCGACCGGGGCCTTCGACCCCGCGGTCGCGGTCGCCCACCGCTCCCGGGAGTCGTACGCGGCGACCTCCGAGATGACCGTCGAGACGGGCGAGGGCGCCGAGAAGGACGTGCTCACCGTCACCGGCCGGGCGAACCACAACACCCCGGCCGAGGGGTCCCGCCTGGAGACCAAGATGGTCCGCGGGTCCTCCGTCCTGGCCTGGGAGGAGAAGGTGGTCGTTGACCAGGCCGTCTACCGGCGGGACAAGGAGAACGGCGGGACCGGCTGGACGACGGACCAGAAGCCCCCGGCGAGCGCCGGGACCGGCGCGCAGGACACGGACGGCTACGCCAAGGTCCTGCTGGACGCCGGGCCCGCCGCCCGCAAGGGCATGGAGACCGAGGCGGGCGTGCCGGTGTTCCACCTGGCCGCCCGGCTCTCCCCGGCCGAGCTGCGCCGCGCGGACCCGACGTACGGGGACGGACGGCAGAACCAGGGCACGGACGCGGCGGACGTCCAGCTGTGGATCGACCGGCTCGGCCGGACGGTCCGGGTCGAACACTCGACGGTGGTGGCCGGCCGGCCGGTCGTGACGAGGGAGCGCCTCTCGGACTTCGGCCCCGCGGAGACCTTCACCGCGCCGTCCGCGGGCTGACCCAGCGCGGCTAGGCCGGGCCGTAGACGGCGTCGAGGTTGTCCTGGGCCGGGTGGGTCCGGCCGGCCGGGCCGGCGGCGAAGGCGCGCAGGACGTTCTCGGTGACCTGGCGGACCAGGTCCCCGGCGTGCGAGTCGATGCCGTGGTCGGCCCGGCCGCCGCCGGGGCCGCGGGCCTCCAGCGCCTCGACCCAGCGCATCGTCCCGGTGGCGAACACCCCGGCCCCGCTCGGCACGGTGTAGTAGGCGGTGTCGGAGTGGGAGCGCCGGCCGTCGCACACCACGGGGGAGTGGGCGATCACCTCGATCGGGCGCGGGGTGGGGAAGCCGGTGTGCACCCGGTCGTACTCCACCCCGACCAGGTGCGGGAAGGAGGCCCCCGCCGCGACGCCCGTCCCCTCGTACGCCCAGTGCCCGGGCGAGGTGACCACGTACGGGGCGTCCACCGGGTAGCCGTCGTAGATGACGCCGAGCATCGAGCTCTCCGGGTCGGCGCCCGGTCCGGTCCGGAAGTCGGTGGTCGCCGGGGCGCCCGCCTGGTGGCCCGGGTCCTGCGCCCAGGCGTCCTTGTAGCAGACCACCGTGCGGTCCGGCCCGAGGTCGGACGGCTCGAAGCGGATCCGGCGGTAGCAGCAGTTGGCGCCCAGGACCGCCAGGTTGGTCCCGGCGTCGCGGGCGGCGACCACGTTGGCCCGCTGCTCGGGCGACCAGTACTCGTCGTGGCCGAGCGACAGGACGGCGCTCGCCCCGGTCAGCAGGCCGGGCTCGCGGGCCACGTCGACGCCGGTGGTGTAGGCGAGCGGCAGGCCGAGGCGTTCGGCGAGGGCGACCAGCGGCGCCTCGTAGACCAGGAACAGCCCGGCGCCGTGGTCGTAGTCGTACGGCCGGTCGAAGACGACCTTCAGCGAGCGGGTGGCCAGGCCGCCGGTCGGGCCGTTGTAGAGGCTGTAGCCGCCCCACTCGTTGTAGGCCTGCCAGGTCGCCGGGGCGCTCATCACCACGGTCCGGCCCGCGGTGCTCGCCGAGCGGACGGTGAGCGGGACGTAGCGCTGCCCGGAGCCGTCCTCGGCGTCCAGCCGCAGCAGGTAGGCGCCCTCGGGCCAGCCGGCGGTGTCCACCGCGAGGGTGCGCTGCCAGCCGGTCAGGACGGTGCGGGTCGCCGGGTCCACGTGCGGCGCGGCCTGCTTGCCGCCGGGGACGTGCTCTCGGCGCCAGACCAGCCGGGCGCGGGCGCCGTCGTACCAGCCCATCCGGTAGGCGGAGACGGTGAACGCGGCGGCGGGGGTGGAGACGTGCAGGCCGAAGGGCTCGCCGGGCAGGACGCTGACCCGGTCGGCGAAGCCCTCGATGGCGCCGTCCGGGCCGGGGTCGGTGATCTCCCAGTCGGCGTTGCCGGGGCGGGAGCGCTCGCTCGTCGGGCCGGTGTGGCCGTCGGCGGCCGGGCCGGCGGTGCCGGGTGGCGTGGACGCCGGGGCGGTCGGCGCGCCCGCCGCCCCGGCGGACGGGTGCGCGGCGGGGGCCGCATCCGGGCGACGGGGGCCGCAGGAAGTGACGGCGGCCGCCATCAGGCCCAGGCCCAGGATCCTCCGCCGACTCGGCTCCGCCACCGCTTCCTCCGTTTTTCCTGTCCCTGCCCGGTCCGTGGGCACGCCGGCCCGGCCGGTGGCGCGCTGTGCGGCGCCGGCCCGGTGCGTCGGTGCGCGCGGACATCCTCGCGTGTTCCGCGAGGTCCGTGCAGCCTGGCACACCGGACCGGGCGCGGCCGCACCCGCCTCGGGACGGCCCGCCACCGGGGAGGGCCGTACGGGCGCACCCGGGCGTGTCGGCCCGCGCGGTTGACCGGCCCCGGCGGGCCGGTCCCCTAGCCTGACCAGGCCCGCCGTCCGGCGGCCACAGGGGGTCCGGAGCCGTACGAGGCCGGCCGAGTCGTGGACAGGGGTGCCCGTGGTGTCGTCGGGGTCGGCCGAAGCAGGGGCGGGGCCGGTCACCCGGCGCGGGCGGTTCCGGGAGTGGATGCTGGAAGGCCTGGCCGACCTGGCCAAACAGCACCCAGGCCCGCACGCCGAGGCGCCGCACGAGAAGGGCCAGCGCTGGTGGCGGGTCATGTGCCTGACCGGCCTGGACTACTTCTCCACGCTCGGCTACCAGCCCGGCATCGCCGCGCTCGCGGCCGGACTGGTCTCGCCGCTGGCGACCATCGTGCTGGTGGTCGTCACCCTGCTCGGCGCGCTGCCCGTCTACCGGAGGGTCGCCCAGGAGAGCCCGCACGGCCAGGGCTCGATCGCGATGCTGGAACGGCTGCTCTCCTTCTGGCAGGGCAAGCTCTTCGTGCTCACCCTGCTGGGCTTCGCGGCCACCGACTTCATGATCACCATCACCCTGTCCGCCGCCGACGCCAGCGCCCACCTGGTGGAGAACCCGCACCTGCACAGCGCCCTGACCGGCAAGCAGGTGATGCTGACCCTGATCATGATCGCGCTGCTCGGTGCCGTCTTCCTCAAGGGCTTCAGCGAGGCGATCGGCCTGGCGGTGGTGCTGGTCGCGGTGTACCTCTCGCTGAACGTCGTGGTGGTCGCCAACGGGCTGTGGCACGTGCTCAAGGCCCCGCACGTGTTCAGCGACTGGACGCACGCGCTGACCGTGGAGCACGGCAACGCGATCGCGATGATCGGCGTCGCGCTGATCGTCTTCCCGAAGCTGGCGCTCGGCCTGTCCGGCTTCGAGACCGGCGTCGCCGTGATGCCGCACATCGAGGGCGACCCGGACGACACCGAGGAGAAGCCCACCGGCCGGATCCGCGGCGCCCGCAAACTGCTGACCACCGCCGCCGCGATCATGAGCGTGTTCCTGATCGCCACCAGCTTCATCACCACGCTGCTCATCCCGGCCGACCAGTTCAAGGCCGGCGGCCAGGCCAACGGGCGGGCGCTCGCCTACCTCGCCCACGAGTACCTGGGCAGCACCTTCGGCAGCGTCTACGACCTGTCCACGATCGCCATCCTCTGGTTCGCCGGGGCCTCCGCGATGGCCGGGCTGCTCAACCTGATGCCGCGCTACCTGCCCCGCTACGGCATGGCCCCGCACTGGGCCCGCGCGGTGCGGCCGACTGTCATCGTGCTCACCCTGATCGCCTTCCTGGTCACCTGGATCTTCGACGCCAACGTGGACGCCCAGGGCGGCGCCTACGCCACCGGCGTGCTGGTGCTGATCAGCTCCGCCGCCATCGCGGTGACCATCGCCGCCCACAAGGCCGGGCAGCGCCGTTGGCGCACCGGCTTCGCGGTGATCGCGGGGGTGTTCCTCTACACCACGGCGGTGAACATCGCCGAGCGGCCGGACGGGGTCAAGATCGGCGCCTGCTTCATCGCGGGCATCATGCTGCTCTCGTTCCTGTCCCGGCTCAAGCGGGCCTTCGAACTGCGCGTCACCGACGTGGTGCTGGACGACGTCGCGGACCGGTTCGTCCGGGACTACACCCACCGCCCGCTGCGGCTGATCGCCAACGAGCCGAACAGCCGGGACCTCGCCGAGTACCGCGACAAGATCCACCAGATCCGGCGGGACAACGACATCCCGGCCGAGGACGACCTGGTGTTCGTCGAGGTCACCGTGCTCGACCCGTCCGACTTCGAGGCCGTGCTGACGGTCCGCGGCGAGGTGCTGCACGACCGCTACCGGGTGCTGGCGCTGGAGAGCTCCAGCGTGCCCAACGCGCTGGCCGCGCTGCTGCTCGAGGTGCGCGACCGCACCGGGCAGCAGCCGCACATCTACTTCGAGTGGACCGAGGGCAACCCCTTCGCCCAGTTCCTGCGGTTCTTCCTGTTCGGACAGGGCGAGATCGCCCCCGTCACCCGCGAGGTGCTGCGCGAGGCCGAACCGGACCGGTCCCGCCGGCCGGCCGTCCACGTGGGCTGAACGGGCGGCCCGGCCGGCTGGTCGGCCGGCGGGTCGGCCGGTCCGGGTGCCGGGGGTCGGCCGGTCAGCGGTTCTGGTGGGACTTCGTCCACGCGGGCGCGACGAAGGCCACCAGGGCGACGGCGAAGGCCAGTTGCAGGATGTGCCGGATCCAGTCGATGCCCGAGGTGTGGCGGACGCCGATCCAGCCGGAGACGGCGTTGCCGAGCCAGGCTCCGGCCGCGCCGAGCAGCATGGTCAGCCACCAGGGGATCGACTGCGGTCCACGCAGGATCAGTTTGGCGAGCACGCCCAGCACGAAGCCGATGAGCAGAATCCACAGGAGCTGGAACATCGCAGTCCACCTTCCGGGCGCTCCCGGGGCCGACGGCCCGGTGCGCCGAATCGCCGATGACGCGGTTCGTCCCATGATCACCCGGATCCGGCGAACGGGCATGTCGACGGGAGAGTGCGCAGGTCAGCCGCGTACCGGTGGAGCGCTCCCGGCGGGGAATGGGCGAGAACGCGCCGCAGGTCGGGCCGGAAAGTCGCTGTCCGTCATCGGCTCCGCACGGATAGGAATGGGCGGGACGCGGACGCGCCGCGTCACCGAGAGGAGCCGCCCCGTGATACGCCTTCGTTCCGCCGTCCTGACCCTGGGCTGTACCGCCGCCGCGCTGACCCTGACCATGGGGACGGCCCAGGCCGCGCCCGGTGACACCAGCACCAGCTGCTCCTCCTCGCTGACGCCGGGCGGCTTCGTGGACGTCCAGTGGTGGAACAGCGCCGGCTGCGGCTCCGGTTTCACCCCGAACACCAAGAAGATCATGCAGCTCACCGGCTACCCGGTCGGCACCGTGGTCAACGCCTGCGCCTCCACCTGGCCGCCGGCCGGCTGGACGATCGTCAGCACCTACTACGGCTCCGGCTGCAACTACTCGGCGGTGCCGAGCCTGGAGAAGAACTCCTGGCAGCTCAAGCGCGTCTCCTGATGGCGGCGCACCGGCCGGCGGAGCGGTGCTGCCCGTCCGGGGCGGGCCGCCGGCCGGGGCTCAGCTCTCCCTGACCGCCTCGACGGCCCCGCGGACCAGCGGGTCCGGATCGTCCGCCAGGCCGTCCAGCAGCTCGGCGACGCCCGGGGTCGACCAGCCGCCGACGGCCCAGACCAGGTCCGTCCGCACGCCCGGGTGCGGGTGGTCGGCCAGTCGGGCGAGCAGGTCCACCGGGCCGCGGCGGCGCAGTCCGAACCAGTGCAGGGCGGTGCGCAGTTCGTACGGGTCGCCGGGTTCGCCGGCCGCCGCGATCCGGGCGAGCAGCACCGGGACGGGCGGCGGCGGGCCGTCCAGCGGGTGCGGGTGGCGCTCGCGCAGCCGCCTGCTGCCGTACTCGCCGCGGATACGGCAGCCGAAACAGGTGCAGGGCCGGGTGCCGTGGGCGCCCGGGACGTAGCGCCAGCCGGTGGCCTGCGGCACGGCGCGGACCCGGTGCACCTCGCGGGCGCCCACCGCGCGCGGCAGGAACACCTCCCAGCCGCGCGGGTCGGGCAGGGCGCCGATCCGCCGGACCGCCTCGGCGGCCCGCACCGGCCGCTGGGCGTCCTGGGCGCGGTCGCGGTAGTGCCCGGTCAGGACCTCCTGCCCGTCGTCCAGCCGGAGGTGCACCGCGACCAGTGCGCCCTTGGGGCCGAACCGGGCCAGCTCGCGCAGCCACTGGTGGGTCAGCGTGTACGAGGGCAGCACGGGGAAGCAGTACACCCCGCGTGCGCCGCCCTGGCCCCGGCTGTCGGCGCGGATCCCGGCGCGGCGGATGCGCGGCGCGTTCGCCGCGGCGGTCAGGTGCACGAACATCGCCATGGGGCGCGATCCTAGCGAGCGGCCGGGTGGCCGGCCGAGCGGTTTTCCCGGGCCTCCGGTTCCTCGCCACCGGGCGTTCCGGGGCGCTGCCGCGGGTCAGGCGCCGGCCGTGCGGCGTTCGATCAGGGCGGCCAGCCCGTCCAGGATGCGCTCCAGGCCGAACTCCAGCGCCTGGTCGCGGCCGTCGGGGTCGGCCATGGCGGCGGCGACCGCCGGGAAGCGGTCGGCGTTCTCCTGGACCACGGTGCCGAGGGCGGCGAGGAGTTCGGCCTCGGGGGTGTCGGCGGGGCCGGCGGCGCGGGACTGCGCGGCGATTCCGCGCACGTGCCCGGTGAGCAGGACGGCGGCGTCCATCCGTTCGGGGCCGGTCAGCCCGTGGCCGTCGAGCGCCGCCACCACCCGTTCCAGCCAGGCGAGTTCCCTCGGACCGAGCGCCCGCGCGCCGACGGTGGCGTCCAGCAGCCACGGGTGCCTGGCGAAGGACTCGGCCAAGTGGTGGGCCCAGGCGGTGAGTTGCTCCCGCCAGTCGGCATCCCCCGGTGCGTCCGGGGGCGCGTCGACGGCCGACTCGACCATCAGGGCGACGAGTTCGGCCTTGCCGGGGACGTAGCGGTAGAGCGACATCTTGGTGAAGTCGAGCAGCCCGGCCACCTTCTGCATGGAGACCGCGCCGAGCCCCTCCGCGTCGGCGACCTCGACCCCGGCCGCGGCGATCCGCTCCAGGCTGAGGGCCGGCTTCGGCCCGCGGGTGGGTTTGGGGGCCGGGCCCCAGAGCAGCCGCACCGTGTCGTTCGCCGCCTCGGCCATCATCCGCTCCCGTTCTGGGGGTTCCGTTCGGGGCTTGCCACCTGGGGGGTTGCCCTTCCCGCTCAACTGTGTCTACCGTACACAGCAACAAACAGTGTCCGCCAGACACAGTTTCACGATCCTCGGACGGAGTGGATTCCCATGAGCACCAAGGTCCTGATCTCGGGCGCGAGCATCGCCGGCCCCGCGCTCGCCCACTGGCTGGGCCGGTACGGCTTCGAGGTGACCGTGGTCGAGTTGGCCCCCGCGCTGCGCGACGGCGGCCAGGACGTCGACTTCCGCGGCCGCACCCACCTGACCGTGCTGGAGCGGATGGGCGTCCTGGAGGAGCTGCGCACGCTCGGCACCGGCGGCAGTCCGATGACCTTCGTCGGCCCCGACGGGCGCCAGCTGCTGCACCTGCCCGCCGAGTTCGCCGGAGGTGACCTGGAGGTCCCGCGCGGGGAGCTGGCCCAGCTGCTCCACCGGCACAGCAGCGCCCGCGCCGAGTACGTCTTCGGCGACTCGATCACGGCGCTGGAGGAGACTCCGGACGGGGTCCGGGTCGCCTTCCGGCACGAGGCGCCGCGCGAGTTCGACCTGGTGATCGGCGCCGACGGGCTGCACTCCACCGTCCGCCGGCTCGCCTTCGGCCCCGAGCAGCGCTACGTCCGCCACCTCGGCTACTACGCGGCCACCTGGCAGCTGCCCAACGACCTCGGACTGCCCGTCGGCGGGGTCGGCCTCAACGTCCCCGGCCGGCTGATGTCCGTCGGCGCCGACCACCGCGACCCGAGCCGGGCCGGTGCGTTCTGCCTCTTCGCCTCGCCCGAACTGTGCTACGACCGCCACGACCCGGCGCGGCAGAAGGAACTGGTCCGGGCCGCCTTCGCGGGCCTCGGCTGGCGGGTGCCGCAGCTGCTGGAGAGCCTGGACGCCGCCCCCGAGCCGTACTTCGACTCGATCAGTCGCGCCGACGTGCCCGCCTGGTCGACCGGTCGGATCGCCCTGATCGGCGACGCCGCCTGCGGCGCGACCATCGGCGGCATGGGCACCGGGACGGCGGTGGTGGCCGCGTACGTCCTGGCGGGCGAGCTGGCCCGCGCCCGCGGCGACCATCGGGCCGCCTTCGCGCGGTACGAGCACCTCCTGCGCGGCTACGCGCAGGGCTGCCAGAAGGGCGGCGACCGCACCGGTCCGTTCCTCGCGCCGCGTACGGCCACCGGGCTGCGGTTCCGCAACGCGTTGCTCAACCGGCGCTGGGCGCTGGAGAAGATGCTGGAGCTGGGCAAGCAGGTCAGCAGCGTCGAACTGCCTGACTACGAGCGGGAGCTGTCCCGTCGGCCGCGGGCCGCGGCCTGAGCGGGAGCGCTCGGGGTGGAAGGGGGATGGGGCGCGGGGCTCAGTGCGGTGGGTCGATCCGGGCGCCGTTGTCGAGCAGCGCCTCCACCTGGACGGCCGCGCGGGCGGGGCGTTCGACGGCCAGGGTGCGGTCCGGCGCGGGCCGGTCGGCGGACCAGCCCGAACCCTTGACGGTGAGCCGGGTGACCCGGCGGCTGCCCGCCGCGAGCACGAACTCCGTCCCGTGCGGGGAACGCCACCAGGTCCAGGCCACGGCGTCCCGCTCGAAGCGGCCGCAGGCCCGGCCCGGTCCGCCGCCGGTGCGCTGCGCGCCGCGGGCGCCCGGCAGGACGACGGCGGTGGCCGCACTGCCCGCGCCGTCCCAGCGGTCGGCGCGCAGGCAGACCCAGGAGGCCGAGCCCGCGTTCTGCGGCAGCGGCTGGAGGGCGAAGGCCCAGAGGTTCAGCTGTTTGACGCCCGGTGTGCCGTCCGGAACGGCGCAGCCGGCCCGGGACCAGGCCTGCAGCGCGTCCTGGGCGGTCGCCTCGCGCGGCTCGCGGTCGGCCTGGGCTCGGTCGGGTGGTGAGCCGTCCGGCTGGGGGCGCTCCGGTGGCGGGGCGTAGGTGAGGTGTGCGGGGATCAGGCCGCCCAGGTCGGCCAGCAGGAAGGCGGACCTCTCGGCCTTCTCGGCGACCACGGGGGACGAGTGCAGCTGGAGCAGGGTGGCGCCCTGGCAGTCGGCGGGCCCGCCGGCCGGGGCCGGGGAGGTGAGGCCGTCGGGGTGGTCCAACGGGCGGGCGGGGGTGTCGGGCCGGTCGATCCGGCGGGTCTCGGCGGAGTCCACCCAGGGCGCCAGCAGGTAGCGGACGGTGGCGCCCTGACGGCGCAGGACCACCGCGCCCGCCGTGGTCGGGTCCGCGTCGTCGGCCCGGGCGAGGTCCAGGTCTCCGCTGTCCCGACCGCCCTGACCGTTCTGGCTGTCGGTGTAGCGGGCGATCCGCTCGCCGTCGGAGAACACCACCACGCCGGTGCCGTCCACCGTCCCGGCGAACAGCAGGTGCGGCCCGGGCGCGGCGGGCGGACCGGCGTCCGTACCCGGCTCGGCGTGGGTCCGGCTGCCGGGCCGGGCCCAGGCGGCCAGGGCGCGGCCGAGCAGCGCGCCGTCCTCGCGCCGCTCGCCACGGGCGGGCCAGGCGGTGAAGTCGACCCGGCTGGTGTGCTGCCAGGCGTCGGAGGCGACCCGGACCAGGTGGGACGGGTCGGGGTCGGCGCCCGCGAGCGGCACCGTCGTCGGACGGCCGGGCGCCGCCGGGTGCGAACCGCCCAGCACGCCCGCCGTGGTGGTGAGGCCGAGCACGCCGACCGCGAGCGCGGCCGTCAGCGTACGGCGCCGGCGTAGCAGGTCGGTGGGCTGCACCCGGACGGCGCAGGGGTCGAAGGCGGGCGGCAGCGGATCCGGACCGGACGGCACCTGCCCGGCCACGGCCACCGCCACCGCCGGGTGCGCCACCCCGGCCTGCCGCAGCACCTCAGCGGCCCGTTCGATGCTCAGCCCCTCGACCGTCCGCAGGGCGAAGGCCGCCCTGGCCGGGGCGGAGAGCGCGGCGAGCGCGTGGTCGAGTTCCGCGTCCCCCTCGCCGCCGTGCGGGGTGAACAGCCGCAGGCCCCAGACCCGGGGCGTGAGGAGACGGGCGGCCGGGCGGGGCCGGAGCGCGGCGCGCAGCACCCGCAGGCGCAGCGCGGCGTAGTCCGGGTCGTCCGGGGCGTCCGCGCCTGCCGGAGCGTCGGAGGGCCCGGGCCCGGGCCCGGGCGCGGACGGTCGGACGGCGGTTCGGTCCGTGCGGGCCCAGCGGGTGGGCAGGGCGCGCTGGACGGCGCAGTGGGCGGCGAGCACCCGGGTGTGCCGGTCGCGGTCGGCTGGCAGCGCCAGGTAGGCGAGCCGGACCAGCCGTCGGTAATGGCGCACCAGCGAGGCCTCCGCCAGGGCCACCGGGCGCGCCGCGACATCCCGGCGCAGCGCGGCCGTGCTCACCGTCCGTACTGCCAAGGGGCCCTCCCGGGAGCCGTACCGCTGTCGTGGTGGACGGTCCAACGAGTCGATCATGTGATGGTTGCGCCGTCCGGGGTGATCGGCGGGCATATGACGGACGTGCGGCGCGCCACCGCTGGAAGAACGTCCGGCGAGCGATGGCGGCCCGCCCGGTGCCGACCAGCGGCGACGGCCGCCCGCCGGGTTCGGCGGGGCTGTCGCGGCCGGTACGGACCGCCGAGGATCCCGGTACCGCCCGCCGACCCCCGAAGGACACCGCATGCCTCGCCTCGTCACCCGGGCCGGCGCCGCCGCCGCACTGGCCGCCGCGCTCGCCCTTGCCACGGCCGCCCCCGCCCCCGCCGACCCGCCGACGCCGGCCGCCGCCGACCTGGTCGGCGTGGGCGCCCCGGCCGCCGACGCGCTCTTCAACCAGCTCGCGGCGGACTACAACGCCTCGCTCGCGGCGGCCGGGGACACCACCTCGCCCCGGCTCTACAGCTGGGACGCCCGGGGAACCAGCAGGATCACGCCCAAGACCGGGGCCTACGAGATCTTCCGGCCGACCAACACCCGGAGCGCCCTCAACGCCCTGGTGTTCAACAGCAGTGGAACGGTCGACTTCGCCAGGCTGAGCAGGCCGCCACAGCAGGGCGACCCGACCTCGATCGACTTCGTCCCGCTCGTGAGGGACGCGGTGACCTGGGCGGCCCCGGCGGGCGGCAACGCACCGAAGAACCTGACGACCGCCGATCTGCGGTGGATCTACTCCTGCGACATCACCAACTGGCGGCAGATCGACCCGAGCCTTCCGGACGCGACGATCAGGCCCGTGGTACCCGGTGTCCACGTCTCGGACCCCGCCACGCTTCGATCGTCCTACCTCTCCGACGAGATGACCGCCTTCGCGGCCGCCGCCTCCCCGAACGGCGATCCGGGCACCTTCTACGCGGGCCCGTGCGTGACCTCCGGCGTCGCCGAGGACCAGGGGGAGGACGCGGTCCTGCACGACCCGAACGCGATCGTCCCGTACTCGGTCGGCCGCTGGGTCGGACAGGTCACCGGCGGTCACCGGAAGCCGGGCGACGACCCGGGAGTGCTCGTGCCGCAGTCCCTGGACGGAACGGCGCCCACGGTCGACGGCGGGACCAACCCGGCCTTCCTGACGACCTGGCACGGCCGGACCCTCTACCTCGGGGTGCGGGACGGCGACTGGACGAGTGCCGACGCGCAGGGACGGGCGCTGCGGGCCGTGTTCGGTCGGAACGGCTGGTTCTGCACCTCCCCGGCGGCCGCGGCGGCCGTCCGGAGCCACGGGTTCCTGCGGGTGCCCGTCTTCGTCTGCGGGGCGACCACGCACGCCTGACGGCGTCGTTCCCGCGGCTGCCCCGGTCGGGGACGTGGTGCCGGTGCCCAGTGGGGGCGTGGTGCCGGGCTGTGGTGCCGGTGTCCGGTCGGGGGCGTGGTGTCGGGGCCGTGTCAGCAGGTCGGGGCACAAGGTCCCGCCCGTTCGGCCCCTTGGCCCCTGGCGGTCGCGGCCGTTACGGGCGATGCTGCCGGTACCGGCCGGGACGATCCGCGTCCGGTCGGACCAGCATCGTTGGACGAGGTGAACCGGCGTGCGGCATGCCACCGTCGAATCCGTGATGACCAGCCCCGTGGTCCTGGTCTCGCCCGAGACCGGATTCCGGGAGATCGTGACGCTGCTGAGCGAGTACGACATCACCGGCGTACCGGTGGTGGACCCGGAAGGGCGACCGCTCGGCGTGGTCTCGGAGGCCGACTTGCTGCGCACCCTGGCCGCGCAGGAGGACCCGGCCAGCCTGCTGCCCGCGCCCGAGTCGGCGCAGGCGGGCCCGGACGGCGAGGTGACCGCGGCCGACCTGATGACGGCGCAGCCGGTCTGCACCACGCCCGGCACCAGCGTGGTCGCGGCGGCCCGGCTGATGAGCCGGCACGGCCTGAAGCGGCTGCCGGTGCTGGACGAGGAGGGGCGGGTCGTCGGCATGGTCAGCCGCGGTGACCTGCTGCGGGTCTTCCTGCGCGAGGACATGGTGATCCGGCGGGAGATCGTCGAGGAGGTGCTCGGCCGGATCGACGGGGTCAGCCCGGCGGAGATCGGGGTGGAGGTCACCCAGGGGCGGGTGGTGCTCAGCGGCACCGTGCCCGAGCAGCACCTGGTGCCGATCGTGCTCAACCTCTGCCGCTCGGTGGACGGGGTGGTCTCGGTGACCGACCGGCTCGGGGCCGGAGGCGCGGCTCCGGTCGGCTGACCTGCTCGGCGCCGACCCCTGACCGGCCGTACCGGTCCCGAATCGCACGTTCGTCCCGGACCCGAACGATCCACTTCGCATACTGCGGAGGGTATCGGGTAACTCACCCTGTGTGCCTGGCGGTGCGGACTGCCGGGACGCCAGCGCTCCGGGGAGGCGGCCGTGGCAGTCGTGTTCGACGCGGACTTCACTTCGACCAGGCAGTGGATCGCCGGGCGCAGCAGCGCCTATCCCCGGATGGGGCCGACCAACCGGAGCGACCACAAACTCGACTACCTCAGCCGCGACTACTGCCCCGACGGGCAGTTCACGGCGGTCAGGCGGCACAGTGGCGGGCTGTGGAGCTGCAGTCTGCTGACCACCGAGGGCAGTCCCGACGGCTTCCAGCTCCGCGCCGGGGACGTGCTGTCGGCGAGCGTGACACTGCCGGTCGAGCTCGGTGCCTGGCCGGCGATCTGGACCTGGCGGGACGGCGGCAACGAGGTGGACGTCTTCGAGTACCACCCCGACAACCCGGACCTGCTGGAGATCTCCAACCACGTCCGCGGCGGCTTCCGGTACTGGCACGGTGCGAGCGCCGGGATCGGGCCGGGGGCCACCTTCGGCCTGCGGGTGGTGCTCGGCGCGAACTCGGTGGACTGGTACGTGGAGGACGAGCTGGTCTACGCGGACCTGCACGGGGTCGGGGCCGCGTGGCACGCGTACCTGATCGTCAACATGTCGGTGGCGGACGGGACGTATCACGACCGGCCGCCGTACGGCGGGCCGGACCGGCTGAGCTGGGTGTGCCACAGCCTCCAGGTCGAGCGCTGAGGGAAGCGGGGAGGGCGAGGGCGGGCAGGGGCGCCCGGGGCTACGGTTCGTGGGGCGCGAAGGAGGCGGTGATCGGGCCGCGGGGGGCGTACCCGCCGCGTGCGTCGACGGGGGTGAGCAGGCCGCGGGGGCCCTGCGAGCCGTACGGGTTGTGCGGGTCGGCTGGGGCGTGTGGGCCGTGCGGGTTGGAACGCTGGAACCAGATCGCCCGGCGGTACGGGCCGATGTGGGCCGGGTCGGCCACGTACAGGTCGTCGCGCGGGGCGCGCTCGTTGCCCGGGGCGAGCGCCGCGTCCACGGCGCGGTCGGCGATCGCGCGCAGCAGTGCGGTGGCGGTGGCCTCGGCGGCGGCCGGCGCGATGGCGAGGGCCGTGAGCTCGGCCCAGAGCGCGGTGGCGACGTAGCCGATCGGGGAGTGGCCGAGCGCCGGGTGGGGGCGCGTGTCCGGGTGGCGCCGCAGCACCCCGGCGGCGACGAGCTGCTCGGGGGAGCGGTCGTCCTCCGGCGGGTGGAAGGCCATGGACGGCTGGTGAGCCGTGGGCCGCTGGGGGTGGAACGCGGGCGGCGGATGGTGGGTCACCAGCGGCACGCTACCCCGGTGGGGCCCGGGAACGGTTGCCGGAACGTTTTCTCAGCCCACCCTCACGCCGCTTTCACCACCGGCGGGAGCACGATGGTGGTAGGCGCTGCTCACCTCGGCGGGCCCCGACGGGGCCGGAGGAGGAGGTCCTGATGAGGTACTGGCACGGGCACGGCCACTACGTGGGTGGCTGGGGCATGGGGCTGATGGCGTTCGGGACGCTGATGTTCCTGGTGATCGTCGTCCTGCTTACCGTGGCCCTGTTCCGCTACGTAGCGCGCTCGCGGCAGCCGATCCCGCCCGGGCGGGCGGCACCCGGCGCCGGAGGAGCCGGGGCGGGCGGTCCGCACGGCTGGGGCCCGGTGGGGCAAGGGAGTCAGGGAGGGCAGGGAGGGCAGGGAGGTCCGGGGGTGTCCCCGGAGCAGTTGCTCGCGGAGCGGTTCGCTCGGGGTGAGATCGACGCGGAGGAGTACCGGCACCGACTGGACACGCTGCGTTCGGCGAACGGGCCGGGAGGCGACTGAGCCCAGGGAGGACGGACCGGGACCGCCGCAGTTCGCGTGCGGCGGGCCCGGTCCGTCGGTGGGGCGGTCGGAGGGCGCTCGGGGTGCTCTTCCTCCCGGGGCGCTCCTTCTCGGGGGTGCTTACTCGACGACCAGCTCGACCGGGATGTTGCCCCGGGTGGCACGGGAGTACGGGCACACCTGGTGCGCCTGCTTGACCAGCAGCTCGCCGGTCTCGCCCGCGAGGGACTCGGGCAGCTCGACGCGCAGCACGACGGCGAGGGCGAAGCCGGCCTCGTCCTTGCCGATGGACACCTCGGCGGTCACCGAGACCTCGCTGGTGTCCACCCGGGCCTGGCGGCCGACCAGGCCGAGGGCGCTGGCGAAGCAGGCGGCGTAGCCGGCGGCGAAGAGCTGCTCCGGGTTGGTGCCCTGGCCGCTGCCACCGAGCGCGGGCGGCATGGCCAGCGCGAGATCCAGCTGTCCGTCGGAGCTGACGGCGCGGCCCTCCCGGCCGTTGGCGGTGGCGGCTGCGGTGTAGAGCGCGTCCATGGTGGCTTCCCCTTCGGGTCCTGGATGTTCCTGTGGTCGGTTGTCCGGTCGGTTGCAGGCCCGGTGTGCTGGGCGGCGGCCGCTCGGTCGGTGGTGCGGTGGTGCGGTGGTGCGGTGGTGCGGTGCAACAAGTAGAGCACGCAATTCAATTGTGCACAACTAAATGGCGTGATGGTGATCGGTACCATGGGTTCATGACGACTCACCCCGGCATGGCGGACGAGGAGCTGCTCCGCCTCGACCAGCAGATCTGCTTCTCGCTCAACGCGGCCTCCCGCGCCTTCGGCGGCGTGTACCGGGTGCTGCTGCGGGACTTCGGGCTGACCTATCCGCAGTACCTGGTCATGCTGGTGCTGTGGGAGGAGGGCGAGCTGCCCGTCAAGCGGATCGGCGAGCGGCTGCGACTGGACTCCGGGACGCTCTCCCCACTGCTCAAGCGCCTGGAGGCGGCCGGGCTGGTGCGCCGCGAGCGGAGTCCGGAGGACGAGCGGTCGGTCACCGTCCGCCTGACCCCCGAGGGGTCGGCGCTGCGCGAGCGGGCCGGGCAGGTTCCGCGTCGGCTGCTCGCGGCGACCGGGCTGCCGGTCGAGGACCTGGTCGCACTGCGCGGGCTGCTGGAGCGGGTGACCGCCACGCTGGATGCGGCGGAGGTGGAGCCGGCGCCGTAGGGGGTTTGGCTCCTGAGGGAGTGGGGGGCCGCTTTGCGGGGTGGGGTCCGCAGGGTTGTGGGGATGGTGCGGGTGGTGCCGTGGGGCTTGTCAAGCAACACCCTTGCGCACTGTGATCTGGGTCACGTTGCGAGTCTTCCGGCTGGGTGCGCGAGGGTGAAGCGGCAGGTCAGCCGCACTGTTCAAAAGTGAACGGAAACGTTCGGCAATTGTCTGCCCGATCCGGTCAACATCCCGGACCTCCCGGACGGTTACACCACGAGCCCCAAGGGGCCGTCGGCGTGCCACCAGGCGGGCCGGCCAGCCGACCACGAAAGGGGGGTCGCGTGAGCACTCCCGGGCCGGGCGAGGAGCGGGGTCTGCGAGCCGACCCGCTCGGCGACCTGCCGAACGACTTCGAGGCCTTCTTCACCCGCGAGAACTCCGGCTACCTCCGCTACGCCCAGCAGCGCCTGCGGCACCGTGAGGACGCCCAGGACGCCGTGCAGAACGCGGGCACCACGCTCTACAAGAACTGGCGCCGGGCCCTGGCCAGCCCCGATCCGCAGGCCTTCGCCTTCAAGATCGTCAAGGACGCCGTGGTGGACGTCATGCGCGAGCGCCGGCGCACCGAACGCAAGCGACTGCGGGTGATCGCCCAGCGCCGCCCCGACACCAGCCAGGACGAGCTGAACGAACTCGCCGAGCTGGACGCCCTGGACTGGGCGATGGAGGAACTCGCGCGGGCCGCACCCGTCCAGGCCGACGTGGTCCGGCTGCGCCAGGCGGGGCTGTCGTACCACGACATCGGACGGTCCCTCGGCATCGCGCACACCACTGCCCGCACCTACTACAGCCTCGGGCGGCGTCACCTGGAGTACCTCCTGGAGCACCAGGACGACGGCGGGGCGCAGACATGAGGGTCGTGGACCTGCTGCGCGCGCACGCCGTCGAGCTGGAGCGGGAGTTCGACGACCATGATCCGGTGGACTTCACCCGCCGACTGGCCGAGCGGCTCGCCGCTGCCCGGCGGACCGCCCCGGCGCTGCGCGAACGCCCCGCCAGGCCGCCCGCCGGGGCCCGGCCACCGCACGCTCCGCTCTCGGGGCCGAGCCCGGGAGCGGCAGCGGGGGCGGGTTCAGGGCTCGGCGCGGGAGCGGGGGCCGGAGCCGGTCCCGGCCTGCGGTCGGGCTCCGGTTCGGGGGCGGGGTCCGGCCCAGGCCCGGGGTCCGGCCCGGGGTCGGTGCCGGGGCAGTCCCGGTGGGCCGGGGGCCGGGCGGAGCTACGGCGCGATTTGCGGCACCTGTGCGCGGGGGTGGCGGGCGCGGTCGAGCCGGGGGAGCTGGCCCTGGACCTCGAACTCGCCGAGAAGACCGCCTTCCGGACCCTCGGCTGCCTGCTGTACGGCATGGGCCGTGCGGCGGACGGCGTCTTCTGGTGGCGGATAGCCGCCCAGTACGGGGACCAGCTGGCCGTGCACTGCCTGGCCGTGCACTACACCGCCGAGGGCGAACGGTGCGACGCGGCCCGCTGGGCCGCCCAGGCCCAGGACCTCAGCGCCCCGGGCCGCCTGCCGGAGCTGGCGCCCGACGTCCGGCCGGGCGGGGCGGCGGAGCTGGCGCGGGTGCTGGCGGAGCGCTACGACGGCGAGATCCTGCTGACGGTACGGGAGGCGGTGGCGGCGCGGCCGACGGCCGACCCCGGGCGGTTGGGGGTCCGGGCCGTGCGGGGGCGGGGGGTGGTGCGGATCCGGTGACGGGGACGGGGTGGGTAGGAAAGCGGGCCGGCCCGAGGGGTGGGCCGGTCGGGGTCGGGTAGGCGGGGGCTCACGTGAGCCCGGAGACGGCGTCGCCCAGGTACTCGGCGCCGAGCAGCAGCGGGACGGTGATCATGATCGCCGCGCTGTGCGTGGCCGTCCAGGCGCGCCACTCGCCGAGGGTGCGTCGTGCCTGGGCGCTTCCCCGGAGGTGCGCCGCGAGCGGCAGCAGGGTGCCCAGCGAACCGAGCAGCACCATCAGGGCGGTGGCCACCGCCTTCTCCCCGCCGCCGGTCGGCGCGGCGGCGATGGAGGCGGCGCCGCCGACGGCCGGGACCAGGGTCTTCGGGTGGGCGATGACCAGGACCACGGCGAGACCGGCGGACCGGGCGGCGGTCAGCCGGTCGATCGAGAGCAGCCAGGCCGGTGGCGCGGTCACCCGGCCGGGTCGCGGTCGTTCGCGCCACTGCCGGGCGGCCAGCAGGACGAGTACGGTGCCGAGGGCGAGCTTCAGCCAGGACGACCAGGTCGGTGTGGTGCGGGCGGGGTTCAACGCGGTGCCCGCGGTTACGACGGCGGCCGACACCGCGGCGAGGCCGAGCAGCCAGCCGGCCGTGAAGGCGACCCCGTTGGCCCGGCCGCGCGGTGAGGCGAGGACCAGCAGGACGGCGATCAGCGGCAGCGGGCTGAGCGCGACCGCCACCGCGGAGGCCAGCATCGGGCCGATCGCTTCACCCATCCCCGGACCTGCCTTCCCGTCGCCGGGTGCCGTCCGCCATTCAGCTCCCGTCGGGCGGGCAGCGCACGGCCGGTGCCGCCGTTCGGGTGAGGGCGGGGCGGAGCGTGGACGGGGAGCGGTGGCGGGTGCCGGGGCCGGGAGGCGGGGGCGGGCGGAGCGGAGGCGCCGGGGGAGCGGCCGAGGGCCGCCGCACCGCTGGGGTGCGACGGCCCTCCGCGGGCGTGAGGCGCGTCAGTCGGTGCCGGACTCGAGCGCCGCGTGGTCGAGCGCGTTCGGGTCCTCCTCGTCACCGTTGCCGGCGGCGATGGGAGCCGCGCCGCCCGGGGCGAGCTCGCCGATCAGGCCGCTCCACGGTGCCAGCTGGCCGTGCACCGCGTACTGCTCCAGCTTGCTGCGCGAGTCGGCGATGTCGAGGTTGCGCATGGTCAGCTGGCCGATGCGGTCGTCGGGGACGAACGCGGCGTCGACGCTGCGCTCCATCGACAGCTTCTCGGGGTGGTAGCTGAAGTTGGGGCCCTGGGTGTCGATGACCGAGTAGTCCTGGCCGCGCCGCAGCCGCAGGGTGACGCTGCCGGTGACCGGGTGGCCGATCCACCGCTGGATGCTGTCCCGGAGCATCAGCGACTGCGGGTCGAACCAGCGGCCCTCGTACAGCAGCCGGCCGAGCCGCCGTCCCTGGGTGTGGTACGTGGCGATGGTGTCCTCGTTGTGGATGGCGTTGAGCAGCCGCTCGTAGGCGATGTGCAGCAGCGCCATGCCGGGGGCCTCGTAGATGCCGCGGCTCTTGGCCTCGATGATGCGGTTCTCGATCTGGTCCGACATGCCCAGACCGTGCCGGCCACCGATGGTGTTGGCCTCGTGGACCAGGTCGACGGCGCTGGCGAACTCCTGGCCGTTGATCCGGACCGGGCGGCCGAACTCGAACTCGACGGTGACGTCCTCGGTCTGGATCTCGACCGCCGGGTCCCAGAAGGCCACGCCCATGATCGGGCTGACGATCTCCAGGGAGGCGTCCAGGTACTCCAGCCGCTTGGCCTCGTGGGTGGCGCCCCAGATGTTGGCGTCGGTGGAGTAGGCCTTCTCGGCGGAGTCCCGGTACGGCAGGTCCCGCTCGGCGAGCCACTCGGACATCTCCTTGCGGCCGCCGAGCTGGTCGACGAACGCCTGGTCCAGCCACGGCTTGTAGATCCGCAGGTTGGGGTTGGCGAGCAGGCCGTAGCGGTAGAACCGCTCGATGTCGTTGCCCTTGTAGGTGGAGCCGTCGCCCCAGATGGAGACGCCGTCCTCCTGCATGGCGCGCACCAGCAGCGTGCCGGTCACGGCGCGGCCGAGCGGGGTGGTGTTGAAGTACGTCTGCCCGGCGGAGCGGATGTGGAAGGCGCCGCAGGCGAGGGCGGCCAGGCCCTCCTCGACCAGCGCGGCCCGGCAGTCCACCAGCCGGGCCTGCTCGGCGCCGTACGCGCGGCCCCGGGCCGGGACGTCGGCGAGGTTCGGCTCGTCGTACTGGCCGATGTCGGCCGTGTAGGCGTAGGGGAAGGCACCGTGTTCGCGCATCCACGCTACGGCGACGGAGGTGTCCAACCCACCGGAGAATGCGATGCCGATCCGTTCACCGACCGGCAGCTTGCTCAAGACCTTCGACATGGATGCACCCTTGACCCGCGTGAGCGGGCCCCTGATCTAGCGATGTGTGACGGGATTCGGCGTAATCGATCCGATGCCCGAACTCTGGCATAGATTTGCAGAGTAATGCAAGAGCATACGGAGCCCCGGGTGGCGACGAGGGCTCTCCCGGCTGCTGCGCGTCGACCGGCCCGTTGGTCAACTTGCTTGACTGGACGGGTGGTTGGTGTGGATCAGGAGGCCGGTGCGGGCGCCCGGGTGCGCATCCAGACGGTGCGGGAGGCGAGGGCGCCCAGCCCGAGGGCGACGAGGTGGCCGGCGTCGGCCAGCTGCTGGTCCAGCGCCCAGGCGCCGGCGAGGGCCAGGGCTAGCGCCGGCAGGCCGTAACGGCGCAGCGGGCGCGGGCCGAGCGCGAGGAGGCAGGCGCCGGTGGCGACCAGGCCGTAGCTGATGCCCACGTCCCGGGCGCGGGAGAGTGCGCCCGGGATGCGGGCGGTCAGCATCACCCACATGGCGCCCTCGGTGAGCAGCGTGGCGCCCAGGTGCCCGAAGACGAAGACCGCACCGGCCCGGGCCGGACCCCAGCGCCACTCGGCCAGGCCCAGGACGGCGGCGACCGCCGCGATCCCCGCCCAGGCCGGAACCCCGTCGACCACCAGGCCGCTGGTGAACAGGGTCCACCACTTGCCCACTTCCATGTGATGGACGTTGCTGCTGTTGTGCCGGACGAACCGGGCCCGCTCGGCATGGCCCTGGCTCGCCAACCAGGAGGCCGTCACCGTCAGCAGTAGGACGTACGCCGTGGTGAGGCGCAGGCGGACGGCGGCTCTCAGCGCCGGGTGCCGGGGAGCGGCGGTGCCGGTCGGTGTCCTCGTCGCGAGGCGATCGCTCATCGTGCCTGGTGCCCTTGCTCGGCGGTTCCCGGTATCGGCCCCGCCCGGTGCGTGGAGGGAAGGCCGCGACCGGGACGGTCCGAGCGCCAGCGTACGCGAGCGCCGTGGAGGCCGTCGGGGCCGGCGGCGGGGCGTGTGAGGTGGGCGGATTCCCGCGGGCTGCACAGGGACGGCGGGTGGCGGGTGGCGGGTGGCGGCCGGGTCTGGCGGGGGCGAGGGTAAGGGGGAGGAGTGTCGAGGAGGCGCCGATGGCCGGCAGCACAGCCAGGGGCGCCAAGGCGCACCGGCGGCCCTGGTGGGCGCGTGCCGTCCACGCGGTGTGGGCCTATGTCCGGCGCGCGCCGGGTACCTACACCTGGCTGGCGGTCCTGCTCGTCACCACGCAGGTGATCCGGCACGTCGATCCGGCGACCGCGGACCGCATCCTGGAGCGGCGTTCGACCAACCTCCACCATCTCCAGGTGTCGCCGGTGCGTGTCCTGGTCACCAGCGCCCTGTGGATCGCGGGTGGCGGCTGGCCGTTCTACTTCCTGCTGTACAACCTCTTCCACGTGCCCGCCGAACGATGGCTGGGCACGCTGCGCTGGATCTCGGTGGCGGCGCTCGCGCACGTCGGCGCCACCTATCTCAGCGAGGGCGTGCTCGGCTGGGCGATCCACCGGGGGCTGGCCTCGCCGAGGGCCCTCTACACCCTGGACTACGGCGTCAGTTACGCGCTGGCCGGCGTGGTCGCGGTCCTCACCTACCTGATCGTGCGTCCCTGGCGGTACCTGTACGCGGTGGGAGTGCTGGTGGTCTACGGACTGGGCGTGCAGCAGAGCCGGGACTACACGAGCATCGGCCACTTCAGCGCGGCGCTGATCGGGTTCGCCTGCTACCCGCTGACCCGGGACCGCCCGGGCTCCTTCGACCCGGTCGCCTCGGTCCGTGCGGGCTGTCGGCGGGTGCGCGGGCGGTCGGGTCGTCCGACGCCGTCGGCGCGTTCGTCGGTGTGGCGGGTGTGGCGGGTGACCAGTGCCGGGGCGGCTGGTCAGGTTCCGCGCCGTTCGGGGCCGGTCGGCCCCAGGTAGGCGCTGAGCGGCCTCTCCTGGGCCAGTACCGCGCCGGCCGTGATGGCGAAGGTGACGGCGATGCAGAAGGCGATCAGCCAGGACAGCACCATCAGCACCAGGCCCAGCGAGCCGTACTGGGCCAGTGAGCGGTTCAGTGCGATCGGCATGTAGATCCGGGCGGTCAGCGACATCGCGGTGGACGCGATGGCGGTGAGCAGTGCTCCCGGCACCAGGGACAACCAACGGATCCGTGCGCTCAGCAGCAGGCGGGCGGTCCACCACCAGACCAGGAAGGAGGCCGTGAAGGTCAGTGGCAGGCCCAGCCAGAGCCCGGCGCCGAAGCCGTTCCGCAGCACGCCCTGGAACAGCAGCACGACCACCCAGCAGGCGATCCACAGCAGCCACCGCCAGGCCGCGACCCGGGTGCCGGACTTCGGCAGCTGCCAGGCGTGTTCGCAGACCCGGGCGACCGCCCGACTACAGCTCGTGCCGGACAGCAGTGCCATCAGCAGGCCGATGATCCCCGTGGTCTGCCGCAGGTCGCCGGGGCTGTACAGCGCCTGGCGCAGTTGCTCGGCGGAGGCGCCGGAGATGCCGAACAGCGAGCGCAGTGAGGAGTTCATCTGGTTCCGCACGCCCTCGGGGGCGAAGGCGGCCACGGCGAACAGGAGGGGGATGGAGGTCAGGAACAGCTGGGAGGCCATCCGGGTGGCGGAGTCCAGTAGGCCGGGGGAGAACAGGCGGGCGGTCAGCTCGGTGATCACCGGGAAGCGCCGCTCGGCCTCACTCCGTGCCCGCACGACCCGCATGCGGGCCAGGAGCAGCTGTTCCTTCCGGCGGCCGCGGGTGCCCCTCGGCAATCTCATCCCTCGGTCCTCCCGCATCCGGGCGGCGGTCCGCACCAGTCAAGGCGAGGCGGTGGCGGGCCGCCACCGGAGCGAGGCGTCCGGAGCGGCCGCGACCCGGGGGCGGCCGCTCCATCGGCCTGGCCGTTCTTCGTGTTCGGGCGGGTCCAGCCAAGGATGGCCACCCGGCACCTGCCGCTGCTGCCCGGCCTGTTCCGTACGAGCGGGCCGGGCAGCAGCGCCGTGTCCGACGGGTGCGGTGCAGCGCTTGACGGGTGGGCCGGGTGCGGGACGGCTACTGGCCGACCCGCTGGGACACGCAGACGATGTTGCCTTCGCTGTCCTTGAACCAGGCCGCGCGCATGCCCTCGCCCTCGGCGACCCCGTTGACGGTCTGCAGACCGGGGAAGTCGTACTCCTCGAAGGTGATGCCGCGGTCGCGGAGGCCGGCCATCTCGCCGTCGAGGTCGGCGACCTTGAAACTGGCGAGGGTGTGGGCGGCCTGTCCACCGCTGGGAGTGCGGTAGACGGTGAACTGGGTGCCGCCACAGTCGCAGACGAACTCCTCCTCACCTTCCTCGGCGAGTTTGAGGCCGAGGGTGTCGGTGTAGAAGGCCTTGGCGCGGGCGAGATCGGTGGCGGGGATGACTGCTTGCAGCGGAGCGTCTCCAAGCATGGTGTTTCGCCTCCTCTCTGTCACCAGGCTAGGGACGTGCGGGCCGGGTCGCCCGGTGGGCGCAGGGCTGCTTCGGGCTGTGTGCGGCAGGTCGCCGGGAGTCATGCGGGGACCAGCCTCCAGAGCGAGGTGACCTCCGCGGCGCGGGCGGTGTGGAGGAGGGGGTCGGCCCGGTCGGGGGTGGTGGCCCTCGGGTGGCGGGGGACGGTGTCGAGGCGCCCGGTGACGCGCAGCCCGGCTCCGGAGACGGCACCGAGCAGATCGGCGCGGGAGCGCAGGCCGAGGTGCTCGGCGAGGTCGGAGAGGACGAGCCAGCCCTCGCCGCCGGGCAGCAGACGGTCGGCCAGGCCGTCGAGGAAGCCGCGGAGCATGCGGCTGCCCGGGTCGTAGACGCCCTCGTCGAGCGCGGAGCCCGGCCGACCGGGCAGCCACGGGGGATTGCAGACGACCAGGGCGACCCGGCCGCGGCCGGGAGGGTAGAGGCCGGTGCCGGCGGTCTCGATGCGGTCGGCGAGACCGAGCCGGTGGGCGTTGTCGCGGGCGCAGGCGAGGGCGCGCGGGTTGGCGTCGGTGACCAGGACCTCGTGCAGGCCGCGCCGGGCGAGGAGCGCGGCGAGCACACCCGTGCCGGTGCCGAGGTCGTAGGCGGTGGGGTGGTCATGGGCGGCCGGCGGCAGCGGCGCCCGGGCGACGAGGTCGACGTACTCGCCGCGGACGGGTGAGAAGACCCCGTAGTGCGGGTGGATGCGGGCGCCGAGGGCCGGGACCTCGACGCCTCTGGCGCGCCACTGGTGGGCGCCGATCACACCCAGGAGCTCGCGCAGGGACACGATTCTGTTGTCAAGGAGCGGTCCGTAGGCCGCCCGGCAGGCCTCGCGGACGTCGGGCGCCCGGTGGAGCCGGACGCGGTGATCCGCGCCGAGCGGTACCAGCAGCATGCCCAGGACGCGCGCGAGGCGGGCGCGCTCCCGGCGGTGCTGCCGGAAGGCCTCGGCCGAGGAGCCGGGGGCGGATCGGGGCCGGCGCCGCTCGGCGCGGCGGCGCATGGCGTGCAGGAGGCGGAGCGCGCCGGGGTAGTCGCCCTGCCAGAGCAGGGCGGTCCCCTCGCAGGCCGACCGGTAGGCGGCCTCGGCGCGCAGGGTGTCGTCGGCGGCGATCAGGCGGCGCGGCGGGGGCGTGCCGTTCTCGCTGTGCCAGGGTGCGGGCAGGACGGAGGTGGTGGGCAGGGTGACGATGCTTGGCCGGTGGGTGTCGGACACCAGGGGTTCCTCGAGGTCGAACGTGCAAGGGGCACGAAGAGCACTTCGACGAGGAGGCGAGCAGCAGGCGCGTCGGGCCGTGGCGCCGCCGGGACGGCGGGCGCGGGCGTCAGGCCGGGTGCGGCTCGCGCGTCGAAGCGCGAGCCGGGGTGTCACCGAGCACGAGGCCCGGCACGACGGCGAGTCGTATGCCACTGATCATCTGAGGGCCTCCCTTCCGAACCAGCTGGTCCTGCGCGGTTGTTCGTACGCTTTCACACAGAGTGGCCGACTGGCAACCGATTTATGACCGGCCCCCGGACCAGCCGTGCGGCACGCGCTCCAGCACACCCGCGCCGAACAGCTCGTACAGCGGCAGCGTCTCCAGGTGGACGTAGCCGATGTGGCAGTCGCAGACCGGCAACGGGCAGGCTCGCGGCAGCAGTTGCGCGCGGTAGCTGCCGTCGTAGAGGTTGCCGAGGACGTCCCGGACGAAGTGGCAGCGGCGCACGGTGCCGTCGCCGTCCACCGACAGCACGGACTCCCCGGTGCGGCACGGCAGCCCGGCGCTGGGGTGGGCGTGCCGGCTGTAGCCGAAGTGCGGGTCGACGGCGGCCCATTGGGCGGCCTCGGCGTCGGTGTAGCCGAGGCCCTCGGCGGCGTTGACCCACAGGTAGACGCCCTCGGGGAGCTCGGCGCGCAGCCGGCGGGCCTCGGCGAGGTGTTCGGGTTGGCCGACGACGCCGACGCTGTAGCGCACGCCGAGTGCGTCCAACTCCTGGCACTTGGCGAGGAAGCGCTCGCGGGTGACCTGGCCGGGATGGAAGGTGACCCAGAGGGCGAGGGTGTCGAGGTCCGCCTCGGTGAGCCAGCCCGTGCGGCAGCTGAGGTTAGTCTGGATCGCGACCCGGCGGACGTGCGGCAGGCGGCTCAGCTCGACCAGCGCGCGGCGGTACCAGGACCGCACCAGCCCCTCGCCCCAGGGGGTGAACAGCAGCGACAGGGTGTCGCCGGTGCCCGCGCGCCCGGCGGCCCAGCCGGTGAAACGCTCCAACGCGGCCCGGTCGGACCGCAGTTGCTCCGGGCTGTCGCGCCGCTTGGCGAACGGGCAGTACGGGCAGTCGTAGTCGCAGGAGGCGAGCGGGCCGCGGTAGAGCAGGGTGAGGCTCCGCGCCCCGTCCTCCGGCAGCGGTGAGGCGGAGGGCATGCCGAGGAAGGTCATTTCGCCTCGTACGCCGCCATCAGGGCCCGGACCTCGGGCGAGAACAGCATCGGCCCGGCGGCGTCCGAGTGCGCCAGCCCCTCCGGGCTGAGCCGCAGGAACTCCGCGTCGCCGTCGTCGAGCCACCCGCGCTCCGCGAACTCGGCCAGCTCCGCCGGGAAGTCCTCGGCCGGTGAACCGCCGAACCGGGCGCGGTAGTCCGCCAACGGCAGACCCTCGGCCTGGAGCAGCGACTGCACCAGGTGCCGCCGGCGCGGCTCCGCGCCGCCCATCCGGTGGCCCACCTCGGCACGGTGGAAGTCCTCGGTGGCGACGTAGTCGTCGATGATGCCGCGCACCTCGGTGGCGTTCACCGCGTAGTCGAAGGAGTAGTGCAGCTGGGAGGTGTAGGAGCGGGCGCCGCAGCCCAGGCCGACCATGCCGTCGGTCTGGCAGGCGTACTCGCCCGCGCCGGCCTGCGGGGAGGCGGCGCGACGGAACATCCGCATCGACACCTGCTGGTAGCCGTGGGCGAGCAGGTGGTCGCGGCCGGCCCGGTAGAGCGCGAGCCGGCGCGCGTCCCAGGCGGCCCGGCTCTCCTGCTCGCCGCGCCGGGCCAGGCCGGTCAGCGGGCGGACGTACAGCGGGTAGAGGTACAGCTCCTCGGGCTGCCAGGCGAGCGCGGTGTCCAACGAGCGGAGCCAGCTCGCCTCGGTCTGGCCCTCGATGCCGTAGATGAGGTCGATGTTGAGCACCGGGAACCCGGCCGCGCGGATCCGGCCGAGGGCGGCCTCCACCTCGGACCGCTTCTGCGGGCGGACGGCGGAGCGCGCCTCGGCGTCGTCGAAGGACTGCACGCCCAGGCTCAGCCGGGTGGTGCCCCGGGCGGCCAGCACCTCCAGCCGGTCGGCGGTCGCGGTGGCGGGCGAGGCCTCCACCGAGAGGGGTATCGCCCGCAGGTCGGCGCCCATCCGCCGCTCGGCGATGTCGCACAGCCGCTCCAGCTCACCGGCCGTCAGATAGGTGGGCGTGCCGCCGCCGAACGCGGCCAGCGCGAACCGGGCGCCCCCGTCCAGCGCCGCGCGCACCGCCGTGGCCTGGCGCTCCAGGGCGTCCAGGTAGGCCGTGGTCAGGCCCTCGGGGCTGCCGATCCGGGTGAACAGGTTGCAGAAGCCGCAGCGGACCTCGCAGAACGGGATGTGCAGGTAGAGCGAGAGCGCGTGCTGCGCCTCGCCGGCCCACAGCTCGCGCAGCGGCGGGCGCTCGGGCAGCGGGCGGTAGGCCGTCTTGTGCGGGTACGCGTAGACGTACGACTGGTACGGCGAGTCCGGGCGAGGGGGTGCGGTGGTCATGCGCGCTCCTCGGAGGTCGTGGCGCTGCCCGCCGCTCGGGCGGGGAGGGTGAAGTGCGCGTACGGGACCGACCAGACCACCTCGTGGCCGATCCGGTGGCCGGTGTAGCCGTCCTCGCCGTAGGCGGTGCCGTGGTCGGAGCAGACGATCGCGAAGCAGGGGCGGCGGGCGCTCATCGCGGCGAACAGCCGGCCGATGTGCGCGTCCACGTACTCCAGGGCCGCGGCGTGGGTGGCCCGGGAGTCCCCGTGCTCGCGGGTGGCTCCGGGCAGGTGGAACCAGTTCGGCTGGTGCAGCGCCGAGACGTTCAGGAAGAGGAACAGCGGCTGGTCGGCGGACTGTTCGGCGGCGACCCGCTCGGCCCGGGCGACCTGCTCCTCGAAGGACGTCGGCGAGGCCACGCCCAACCCGGGCGCCCAGTGGCTCTCCTGGAAGAGGCCCGGCAGCACCGAGCCCAGCGGGCCCTGCTTGTTGAAGAACCCGACACCGCCGATGCACACCGTGCGGTACCCGGCCGCGGCCAGGGCCGTCGGCAGGTCGGGGGCGTCGAAGACCCAGGTGCGCGGGGCGGTGCTCTCGGAACCGGCGAAGCGGGCCGCGAACAGGCGCGGGTGCGGGCCGTCCGGGGAGGCGGGCGTCGGCAGGAAGCCGGCCAGGATCGCCTGGTGGGAGGCGTAGGTGAAGCTGCCGGGCGCGTGCCGGTGCTCCCAGCGGCCGCCGGGGAGGACGGCGGCGAGGTTCGGGATGCGGCCGGCGGCGGCCAGCTCCTCGGCGACGTCGAGGCGGAGCGTGTCGAGGGTGACGAGCAGCAGGTCGTGGCTGCCCACGACGGCGTTCATGTCGGGGGACGGGAGGGTGGTCGGGTGGTTCATCGAGCGGGTTCCGTGATCTGGTGGTCCGTCGCCGCGGGCGACGACGGGGAGGGGGCGGTCAGCGCGGCCAGTTGGGCGCCGTAGGTGTCGAGGCCCTCGGCGGGGCCGCCGGGCAGGCCGGTGAGGTTGGGGAGCAGGTCGCCGAAGGCGTTCACCTCGCCGACCAGGGCGCGCCGCCAGCCGGTCGTGGGCAGCACGTCGACGCCGACCATCGGTGAGCCGGGGAAGCAGGCCGCCGCGCGCTCGGCCGTCTCCAGCAGGGCCGGCCAGGCCGGCCCGGCGGCCTCCCGGGCCTGGTCGAGGCTGCCGCGGGCGCCGCCGAGGTGCAGGTTGGTCATCGGCTGGCCGCTGGTGCGCACCACGGCGTGGGTGGCGCGGCCGGAGACCACCACGACCCGCAGGTCCGCCGAGCGCCCGGACTGCGAGGCCTTCGGGATCCACTGCTCGACGTGCAGCCCGTCCGGTGCCAGGCCGTCGACGATCGCGGCGACCTCCCGCTCGCCGCGGTAGCGGCGCACCCGCAGCGAGTTGTGGAGCCGGCCGTCGGCCAGCTCCACCGAGGTGGTGGCCTGCAGCTGCCCGCGCGGTCCGAACTCCAGGGCCATCACCCCGGAGGCGGAGGAGCCGTGCGCCGGCTTGACGAAGACCCGGTGCAGGCCGGCCTCGGCGAGGCGCCCGCGCAGGTGCTCCCAGCCGGTGACCTCGCCGCCGAGCGCCCTGGGCACCGGCACCCCGGCCCCGGCGAGCAGCGCGTGGGTACGGCGCTTGTCGAACATCACGGCGACCTCCTCCGGATCGCCGAGCAGCCGTACGCCGGGCCGGGCGGCCAGCCCGCGCAGCGCGGCCATGACCCCCGCGTACCAGACGGCCGTGCCCTCGACCCTGGTCGGGGCGTAGCCGGGGCCGAGCGCCTGGCCGCGCAGCAGCCGGTCGACCTCCGGCTCCTCGCCGGGCGACTCGATGCGCAGCAGACCGCCCTCGGGCAGCCGGTACCGGCCGCGCAGCACGTCCAGCCAGGGCAGGACGGCGGGCTCGGGCAGCCCGGCGGCCCGGGCGGCGGCCGCGAACAGCGTCACCCGTCGGTGCCCCGGGTTGCCCAGGACGGTCAGTCGCACGGTCATCGCCTCCGCCGCCCGCCTACTCGGAGACCGAGACGTAGCGGTCGTCCTCGTCGTCCGGGTCGTCACCCTCGGCCTCGTCGAGGTCGACCCCGACCCCGGGCAGGGCCTCGGACAGACGCTCCTGCATCGCGTCGCTCAGGTAGTGGTGGTGCAGGTCGAGGGAGTTCAGGTGGGTGAGGGGCTGGCCCTCCAGCAGGGCGGTGGCGCCCTCGTCCGTCAGCACGCCCATGGAGAGGTCGAGCGACTCCAACCGGGCGACTATCGGGGCGTGGGCGAGGGCGGCGGCGATCTCGTCCTGGAACTCGCTGTTGGACAGCCCGAGGTGGCGCAGCTCCGGCAGCCGGGAGCCGTCCAGGAACGGCGCCAGGTCGTCCATCGTGGCGTCACCGCCGTACTCGTCCACGCCGAGCCAGAGGTCCAGACGCTCCAGTGCGGGCAGCTCGGAGGCGGCCACCGCGCGCACCACGGTGGCCGGCAGGCCGCCGGACTCGAAGCGCAGGCTGGTCAGGGCGTCATGACGGACCGGATCCAGGCCGAGGTCCGTACCGCCGCGCACGGCCAGCGACTTCAGCGCGGGGAAGGCGGCCAGCAGCGGGGTGACATCGTCCATCACCAGCCAGGAGACCTCGCACTCGTCGTAGGTCACCTCGGCGAGGAACAGCGCCTCCAGGGCGGGCAGGCGCCCGGCCTCGGCCGTGAGGGCCTCGATCACCGGGCCGACGGAGCCGTAGCCCTCGGCCCCGTTCCACCAGGGACCGATCACCAGGGCACGGACGCTCGCCGGATCGACGTCCTGGAGGAAGGACTGCCAGAGCTGGGCGAAGTCCTGCTCGGAGCGGTACGCGAGGGCGAGCCGCCAGGCGACGCTGTCGGCGGCGGGCCGCGGCCGGGTGTCGTCGGGGGCGAACTCGTGGATCGGCAGCTCGTGGAAGCGTTCGATGTGGCGGGAGATGGACATATCGGATCCTGGTCGGTCGGGGTGGGCGAGTACGCGGGCTGTCGGGCTGTCGGGCTGTCGGGCGATCAGGCGGGCGCGGGGCGTTGACGACTACTCGGCCACGGCCACGTAGCGCCACTGGTCGTCGGGCTTGCCGGGCTCGGAGAGGTCGACCTCGACACCGGCCAGGGCCTGGCGCAGGCGCTGCTGCATCTCCTCGGTGAGGTAGTGGTGGTGCAGGTCGAGGGAGTTCAGGTGGGTGAGGGGCTGGCCCTCCAGCAGGGCGGTGGCGCCCTGGTCGGTCAGCACGCCCATGGAGAGGCTGAGCGACTCCAGCCGGGCGACGACGGGCGCGTGTGCCACGGCGGCCGCGATGTCGTCCTGGAACTCGCTGTTCTGGAGGCCGAGGTGGCGCAGCTTGGGAAAGCGGGTGCCGTCCAGGAACAGCGCGACGTCGGCCATCGTCGCGTCGCCGCCGTAGTTGTCCACGCCCAGCCAGAGCTCCAGCCGCTCCAGGGCGGGGAAGTCACAGCCGGCCACCGAGCGCACGACCGAACCCGGCAGGCCGCCGGCCTCGAAGCGCAGCGCCTCGAGGGCCTCGTGCCGCAGCGGCTTCAGGGCCAGACCGCCCTTGCCGTCCCAGTCCTGCGAGGCGCCGCGGACCACCAGCTCGGCCAGCCGCGGGAAGGCCGTCAGCAGCGGCGTGATGTCGCACTGCTGGATCCAGGAGATCTCGCACTCCTCGAAGGTGATGTCGCCGACGAACAGGGCGCGCAGGGCGGGCAGCCGGCCGGCGGCGGCGACGATCGCCTCCATCGGCTCCTGGAAGCCCTCCGGCTCCTCCGGGGACCACTGGCCGATCACCAGGGCGGTGACCCGCTCGGTGTCGACGGCGCCGAGGAACTGCTCCCAGCGTTCGGCGAACGTCGCCTCGGACTCGTAGTCGAGCTTGACCCGCCAGGCGGCCGAGGCCGCGTCCGGCAGTTCGAGGGCGCCCGATCCGCCCTTCTCCTCGGCCTCCTCCAAGGCCTCCACGAAGTCGAAGACGGGAAGGCCGTGGAACCGCTCGATGTGGTCGTTGACAGTCATGCGCTGCTCCTCTGGGGTCTGGGCCGAACAACTGTCTACCAGCCGGGACTGACAATCCGGCGGCCGGGTCGCCGTCCGGGCGCGTTGTCAGACCCTTGCTCTATGTTCGGGTCCTGGCTCCGGAGAGTGACCGCGGCGGACGCGGCGGAGCCATGGGTTCCGGCGTCCGCCGGAGCCCCTCCGTACGGCGAGGGAGGACTGATGTACCGCCAGGGCGATGTGCTGATCGTGCCGGTAGAGGAGGGCGCGGTGCCGCCGAGGGTGGTGGAGCTGGCCGTGCAGCCCCGGGACGCGCGGGGCCGGATGGTGCTCGCGCTCGGCGAGGTCACCGGGCACGCGCACGCCGTGGTCGGCCCCGGCGTGCTGCGCCGGGAGACCGGGCCGTTCGGCGCGGGCTGGCTGCACCTGCCCGAGGGCGGCCGGGTGGTGCACGAGGAGCACGCGGCGATACCGCTGCCCAAGGGCTGGTACCGGGTGGTCCGCCAGCGCGAGTACGTGCCGGGTGCGGTGCGGATGGTCGCGGACTGACGACCGCTCCGCCCGCCGTACGGGGGTCGGCGGGCGGGTGCGGACACGAGGGCGGAGCGCGGCCGTGGCCGCGGCACGGAACGGGAACGGACGGCCGGGCGGGGAGCCCGGCCGGGAACGGAGCAGGGATGGAGACGGTGATCCACGACGAGGTCCACGGCGACCGGGCGCAGGCGCGGGAGCTGCCCGGGCCGGTCGAGGTGACGGCCCGCTGGCGGGCGGCCGCGGCGGCCACCGGAGCGGGCGACCGGGCGGCGGCCGAGCGCGCCGTCCGGGCCGCCTACCGGGCGGCCGGGCTGCCCGAGCCCGCGGCGATCCGGTGGTTCGGCTCGCCGCTCGCCGCGACCGGGGCGGCGCTGGAGCTGCGGGCCGCCGGGGCGGAGAGCGTGCGCGAGGCCGTGCGCACCAAGCCCTGGGAGGAGGCCAGGCGGCGGGCCGTCGAGCAGGTCGGCGCCGCCGGGTGGGCGGGCCACTGGGCGCTCACCGGGGGCGAGCTCGGCCCGGTCACCACCCCGCTCGCCGACCGGCTGCGCAACGCGGTGCTCGACCGGCTCGCCCCCGAGGCCGACCGGGAGGCCGACGCCGCCGTGGCCGAGGAGGCCCGGGCCCGTCGCACCACCGTCCGGCTCGCCCTGCTGGACGCCGTGCGCGGCCAGCACGACGCGCCGTGGTTCGCCGCCTTCGAGGCCGCCGGGGCGAGCGCCGCCGCCGCACCACTGGCCGAGCTGGCCCGGGAGGTCGGCTGGTGGTGGCCGTACCGGGACGTGGCCCTGCTCAGCGAACGGCCGACCGGCCTGCACCGCGACGAGGCCGGGCGGCTCGACCGGGCGGACGGGCCCGCCCTGGAGTACGCCGACGGCTTCGCCCTGCACGCCTGGCGCGGCATGCCCGTCCCGCCGGAGTTCCTGGCCGGCCTGGCCGAGGTGACGGCCGAGCGGATCCGCACCGAGGAGAACGCCGAGCTGCGCCGCGTCCTGCTGGAGCACTACGGCTACGAGCGCTACCTGGCCGACTCCGGCGCCGAGCCCGTCCACCGGGACGAGACCGGCGTTCTCTGGCGGATCGTCCTGCCCGACGACGAGCCGGTGGTGATGGTCGAGGTGGTCAACTCCACGCCCGAGCCGGACGGCACCCACCGCACCTACTGGCTGCGCGTCCCCCCGAGCACCCGCACCGCGCGAGCCGGGGTCGCCTGGACCTTCGGCATACCCGAGACCGCCTACCACCCGCAGCGCGAGACCTGACCGAGGACGCCGTCCGGCATCCGGAGCAGGCCCCTGAGCTGCGCGTGTTGACCCTTACCCCACGTCAGGCCGCACGGTGGGGCGCAGTGAACGCACGGATGATCGGAGGGACGCATGAGCTGGTCGGTGGGCCAGGTCTCCGGCTTCGCCGGGGTCACGATCCGGACCCTGCACTACTACGACCGGTCCGGGCTGCTCACGCCCAGTGAGCGAAGCCCGGCCGGCTACCGGCTCTACAACGGCGCGGACCTCGCCAGGCTCCAGCAGATCCTGTTCTACCGGGAACTCGGCTTCCCGCTCGACGAGATCGCCGACATCCTGGCGGACCCGCAGGCCAACGCCCTCGACCACCTGCTGGCGAGACGACACGCCCTCACCGAGCAGATCGCCCGGCTGCAGAAGCTGGTCGACGTCGCCGAGCGGGCCATCGAGGTCCAGCGCACCGGGGTCGAGCTGAGTCCGGAGGAGCGCTTCGAGGTCTTCGGGGACGTCGTCTTCGACCTCAGCTACGCGGCCGACGCCCACCTCAAGTGGGGCGAGCGGGACAGCCACCAGGAGGCCCTGGCCCGCGCCGCCACCCACTCCAAGGAGGACTGGCGGCAGCTGATGGCGGAGGCCGCGGAGTGGCGCGGCCGACTGCTGGAGGCCTTCGACCGGGCACTGCCGGTCGACCACCGGACGGTGCTGGACCTCGCCGAGCAGCACCGGCAGCACATCACCCGGTGGTTCACGCCCTGCCCGCCGGAGATGCACTGCCGGATCGCCGACGACTACGAGGCGGACGCCCGTGCCTTCGCCCTCGTCGTCCCGCCGGCCGAGCAGCGCCCGGGGTTGGCCGGCTACCTGCGTGCGGCGATCGGCGCCAACGCCGAGCGGCGCAGCGGGAGCGACCCCGAGGAGGCGGCCCGATGAGAATCCTCGTCACGGCCGCCGGATCGCACGGCGACGTCGCCCCCTACACCGGTCTCGGGGCGTACCTGCGCGGTGCGGGGCACGAGGTCGCGCTCGCGGCGCCCGAGACCTTCCGCGAGCTGGTGGCCGGCAGCGGCCTCGACTTCCGCCCGCTCCCGGTCGATCCGCGCGGGGCGGGCACCGGTCCGACGGGTGGGCGCTCCGAACTGCTCGCGCGGGCCGCGGCGTTCATCGGGAAACTGGGTGACGGGCTCGCGGACGCCGCCGCGCCCGGAGCCGATCTGCTCCTGCTGAGCACCACCACCGCGCCGCTGGGCTGGCACCTCGCGGAGGCGATGGGCGTCCCCAGCATCGGGGTCTACCTGCAACCCACGCTGCCGACACGGGAGTTCCCGCCGGTCGTCGGGGGCGGCCGCTCGCTGGGGAGCTGGGGCAACCGGGCGGCGGGCGCGCTCGGCCAACGGGTCGTCGACCGCCTGCACGCCGGGGCCGCACACCGGCTGCGGTCGCGGCTGGGCCTCCCGGCGCTCTCCCAGACCGCGCGCCGGCGGGCCGTGGAGCGGGCGCACTGGCCGGTGCTGCACGGCTTCAGCCCGACCCTCGTACCGCGCCCGGCCGACTGGCGGCAGGGGCTGCGGGTGGTCGGCAACTGGTGGCCGTACGTGGCGGAGGACTACGGCTTCCCGGCCGAGGTCGAGGACTTCCTGCGGGCAGGGCCGCCGCCGGTGTTCATCGGCTTCGGCAGCATGGCGGCGGGGCAGGGCGAGCGGCTGAGCGCCCTGGCGGTGGAGGCCCTGCGGCGGGCGGCAGTCCGGGGCGTGGTGCAGGCCGGCTGGGCCGGGATCGCCGGGGAGGGCGACGACGTGCTGACGGTCGGCGAACTGCCGCACGCCCGGCTCTTCCCGCGCATGGCGGCGGTCGTGCACCACGCGGGTGCGGGCACGGCGGCTGCGACGCTGCGCGCGGGTGTGCCGAGCGTCCCGGTCCCGGTGACGGCGGACCAGCCGTTCTGGGCCGACCGGCTCCGCCGGCTCGGTGCCGCCACCGCTCCCGTCCGGTTCGCCGACCTGACCGCCGACCGGCTGGCGCAGGCCATCCGTCAGGCCGTCGAGGAGCGGCGACTGCGGGAACGGGCGCAGGAGGCGGCCCGCGCCCTGGCGAAGGAGGACGGCGCGGGCCGGGTCGCGGAGGCGGTGGTGGCCTTGGGCGGGTAGTGGAGGAAGCGCGGACGGCCCGGCCCCGTTCCGGTCAGGCCCGCAGGCCGTGGCGCCTGGTGTACCGGAGGTGGAAGACGAGCAGCGGCGCGGCGATCACCGGCCAGCACAGGTTCATGGCCGCCGGGGCGGTGTCGATGGGAAGGAGGTACGCGAAGGCCAGTTGGGCAAGGGCGTTGAGCAGGCTGGCCGCGCCCCAGACCGCGGTGAGCACCCGGACGCCGTGACGGAACGCGGAGTCCTGCTCCCAGCGTCCCTCCCAGGCACGCAGCCCGTCCTCGCCCGCCTTGGCCTGCACGAAGGAGCGGAAGACCACCATCAGCGCCGGGCGCCCGTAGCCGACGGAGGCCAGCAGCCAGATCCCGAGGAGCCCGCCGAGCATGCCCGTCCAGGCCTCGCGGATCAGCAGGGTGCGGGCGTCCCCGGTGAGAACCGAGAGCACCAGACCGAGGGCGATCATGCTGAGGATCAGCAGGGCCAGGAAGTCGACGCGGCGGGTTCGGACCAGCCGTACCACCACGGTGACCGCGGGTACGGCGGCGGACCACAGCAGGGCCCACCACTGGTCCGCGCCTGCCGAGCGCAGCCCGTAGTAGACGGCGAGAGGAAGGACGAGATCGATCAGCAGGGGTAAGAGGAGGGCGGTTCGGCGCGGGGCGGCGTGGAGGGTCACTTCGTCTCCTCGGTCCCGGCCCCGGCCTCGGTCCCCGTCGCGAGGGCGAAGAGGGTGACCAGCTCGCGCCCGTAGGCGCGGACGTCGAAGTCGTCCCCGGCGGACAGGCGGTTGGCGGCCGCATCGATCGAGGCACGGATCGCCAGGGCCATCGCCTCGGGGTCGAACGGCCGGAAGTCACCGCTGAGCTGTCCGTCCCGCAGGTGTCGGACCAGCAGCGAGACGGGGGTGTCGAAGCCGGCGGAGCTGACCAGCGGGCTGCCGTCCTCCCGGCGGGCGTTGGCGAGGACGTCCACCAGCGCCCGTACCTCGACCGGGTGTTCCGCCAGGAACTCCAGGTTCGCCTCGATGTAGGCGGCCAGCTGCGCGGCGGGCGCGGACCTGGCATGGATGCGCGGCTGCATGAAGGCCTGCGCCGACTCCTGGACGGAGTCGACGAGGGCCTGGAAGAGGTCTTCCTTGTCCTGGAAGTGGTACGAGATCAGCCGCACGCTGGAGAGCTTCGCCCGCTTGGCGATCTGCGCGAACGAGGCCCGGGCGTAGCCGAGTTCGGCGACGGTCCCGATCGCGGCGGCGACGATCTGGGCGCGTCGGGCATCAGTGGTGACGCTCCGGCCGGAGGCGGGGGCGTCAGGAGAGGAGTCAGGATTTACTCGCATGAGTAAAAATTAACATGGATCGGCAAAAGTGGAGGCGCAAAAGGGCCCTGCCACGGCAGGCCGTTGCGTCCGCGCAGGTCAGGGCGTCCGGGCGATCAGGACGGGCTGGAAGAAGCCGGTGTCGGCGGGCTGCTCCCAGCGGATGCCGGCCAGGCCGGCCTCGGCGGCGAAGGCGCTCAGCTCGTCCTGGGTGAGCGCCCAGTACGTGGAGCGGCGGACTGCGACCCGCCACTCGTCGGCCTCGTCCGGCAGCAGCCGGAAGAGCTCGAGGTCGTACCGCTCGCCGTCCTCGTGCCACTGCCAGAGCTGGAAGAGGACCGACCGTCGGCCGCCGTGCTCGGCGGTCTGCGGCGGAGTGGAGGCGGGCCGGGTGCGGCGCAGCTCGTCGTACGGGCGGGTGGTGACCAGGAGCAGTCCGCCCGGGCGCAGGACCCGTCGCATCTCACCGAGCGCGGCGCGGACGTCCTCGGCCGTGAGCAGGTGGGGCAGCGCGTTGTCGGCGCAGACGACGACGTCGAACCGGCCGTCCGGGAAGGGGAGTTCTCGCATGTCGGCGGCGGCGGTGGGCAGCCGGAGGCCGCGCCCGGCGGCCTCGGCGGTGGCGCGGGCGGCGGCGACCGGGCTCAGGTCGGTGCCGGTGACGCGGTGGCCGAGGGCGGCCAGGCCGATCGCCTGGGTGCCGATGCCGCAGGCGCAGTCCAGCACCTCGGCGGGGCCGTCGCCGAGAGCCGCGCGGACCACGGCGTCCAGCGCGGAGCCCTGACGGGCGAGCGAGGCGTTCCAGTCGGCGTAGAGGAGGTGGTAGTCGTCGGCGAAATCGTCGTAGAAGCGGCCGAGGGCGGACTGGCTCATGGTGTCAGGACCTCCAGGGGGCGTCGGCGGGAGCGGCAACGGTCCGCCGCGGCGCCATCATGGCGCGGCCGTACCGGCGGTGAGTACCCGTTTTTCGGGGCCGTCACGGAACCGCCGAGAGGCGGGGAGCGGGGAACGGGGGCCGCTGGACGGCCGGCCGATCCACCGGCAGGACGGCGCCTACGCCGCGGTGATGCGGACCGATGCGGACGAGTGCGCCTTCGACCAGCTGGTCGTCGAGGCCCAGATCGAGGCCGTGTCCGTGGACGGTTGGGACTTCTCCTGGCTGGGAGGCCCCGGGCGGGCTACCGGTGGTGCCAGTCGGGCGGCTGGGCACGGCGGCAGGGACCCTGGACGTCCAGACCGGTGACGGTGAGGTGCCTGCGGGCACCGGGCGGCTGGACGGGCGCCCGTCCGTGCTCGTCGCCACCGAGCCCTGGTCGCCGAACCCGGACCGCGCCACGTGGTTGCTGAACCCGCTGGGCGCGGGGGCTGCCGAGCATGCGTAGCGGGAGGGCGTTCAGCGTGCTGATGAGCTGACCGCGCAGCAGGAAGCGTCGGACCGTGAGCCGGTGGGGCCAGTCGACGCCGGGCCCACCGGGCCCGGGTGCCAGGCGAGATCGGGCGGCGGCCGGCCCAGGTCCGAGGAGCTGCCGACGGCGTCGACCCGGGCGCGTAGCGGCCGCAGCGGGGCTCGGACCGGGCTCGACGTCGTGGTACCTGCCCGGCCCCGGGCGGTCAGGGATGGGGTTCCGGGTGGCTCACCCGGTGGCAGGCGGTCAGGACGTGACGGCGCCCGGGCGGTTCAGGTCGGCCCGAGTCCTCAGGAACCCGAGGTACTTGGGGTCGTCCTCCTCGAAGATCTCGGGCCCGCCTCCCATGAAGGCCCTGATCAGCTCGTCCGCGGCGCGGTCGTGGTCGCCCAGCTCGAAGGCGGTCTGGCCCAACCGTAGGTGGACGTACGGATTGCCGAGTCCGTCGGGGCACTGGACCGCGTTGTGGAAGCACTTGTAGGCCCTGTCGTGGACGCCCAGTCGGAGGTGCACGTCTCCGATCGCGACGTAGATCCAGGTCGCGGCCGCCCATGCGCGGTGGTCGCCCGGCAGCAGCCGAAGGGCTTCGAGGTAGCGCTGCTTGGCATCGGCGAACTCTCCCAGTCCGACCAGCGCATCACCCTCCTGGCACAGGGCCCTGATCTCCGTACGAATCCCGTCGGGCAACTCCACGGTCGTCCCCCCGTCCTGAGGTGCTTCGCGCGCACCGGGCGCGTCACGTTCCTCGATGCTCCCGAACCCCGGGCCGTGATCGTACCGGTGGGCTGCCGGGCCGCTGCCACGGCCGCCGCTGCTACCGACGGGCCCGTCGCTGCCGAAGGGCCCGTTGCCGCCGACGACGGCACCGCTGGGTCACGAGTCACCGCCGTCACGACCGTGGTGACCACCGTCCATGCCGACCTCCTCCGTTCACGCGTCCGTCCGCACCGCAGGTGCAGGCGCGGGCGGTACGGACGGGCGGCACGGGCCTCAGCCCAGTTCCATCAGTATGTCGGCGCGGGCGTAGTAGTCGGCCACCGGGAGCCGGTCGCGGGTGATTCTGACGAACCCGGCGTCCTCGTAGAGGTGGACGGCGGGGGCCAGCCTGCTGTTGGTGCCGAGGAACAGCCTGGTCCCGCCGAGTTCGCGGGCCCGGTCGATCGCGGCGGCCACGAGCAGGCGGCCGATGCCACGCCCCTGCGCGTCGGGGTCCACGGCCATCTTCGCCAGCTCGAACACGGCGTCGGGGTGGGCCAGGAGCGCCACGCAGCCCACGACGGTTCCGCTGTCCGGCTCGCGGGCCAGGAGCACGTCGCCGCCCGGGTCGACGATGCGGCCGAACGGATCCCCGAGCACGGCCCGGTCCGCCTCCTCCAGGGTGAACAGTCGCGCGATCCATTCCTCGTTCAGCGTGCGGAACGCCTCGGCGTCGCTCGGCGAGGCGATCGAGGAGACCACGGGCGGGGTTGAGGCGTACGGCACGGGGCGGCTTCCTTCCCTGGATGGCACCACGTCAGCCTGCGGCCGCGCCCACCCAGGTGTCCAATACGTACGCCGGCCGCCATCCATAGGCTGGAGATATGGATCAGCGAATCGAGCTCCGGCACCTGCGGTACTTCCTGGCGCTGGCCGAGGAGTTGCACTTCGGCCGTGCCGCGCGGCTGCTGCACATCGCCCAGCCGGCCCTGTCCCAGCAGATCAGGCAGTTGGAGAGGATCGTCGGTGTCGAGCTGTTCCGGCGGACCTCCCGGAGTGTCCGCCTCACGGACGCCGGGGTGACGTTCCGGCCGCGGGCGAGGGACATCCTGGGCCGGCTGGCCGCCGATCTGGACGAGGCCGGCCGGGTCGGCCGCGGTGAGGCGGGCCGCCTGGACGTCGCCTTCATCACCTCCGCCACCGCGATCGTCAGTGAACGGCTCCGCGCCTTCTCGCTCCGCCGCCCGGACGTCCAGGTCAGGCTGCACGACGGCTTCACCGTCGACGTCCTGACAGCCCTGGAACGCGGCACGGCCGACATCGGGATCGTCCGGGACGCCGAGGAGCGCGACGACATCGACCTCGCCCTCCTGGCGACGGAACGGTTCGTCGCGGTCGTCCCCGCCGACCACCCCGCCGCGCGGGGGGAGCGGGTGCAACCGGCGGCGCTGGCCGCCGACCCCCTGATCCTCTTCCCGCGCTCGGCGGGGGCCCGCGCCTTCGACGTGAACACCCAGCCGATCCGGGACACCGGCAACGAGGTCCGGGTCGCGCAGGAGTGCTCGAACTGGCACACCATCACCATGCTGGTCGCCGCCGGCCTGGGTGTCACCATCGCCCCCCACAGCGTCACCACGCTGCTCCCCGAGGGCGCCCGGAGCCTCGAACTCGACGGGCCCTCCGCCGTGAGCCGGGTCTTCCTGGCCACCCGCCGAGGAGACGACCGCCCCCTCGTGCGGGCCTTCGTCGCGGTGTCCGAATCCGTGGCGGGCCGGGGTGAACGGTCGAACGACGGGGGAGCGTGGGCCCGTTGAGCGGTCCGGCTCCTCGGCCGCCGGAAGGCCCTGTCGGTGTCTCCGGAGCCGGAGCCGGAGCCGGAGCCGTCGCCCGAGCCCGAGCCGTCGCTTGAGCCGTCGCCGCGACCGGACGGCCGCCCGGCGGTGTCAGTGCCGCCTGCTTCGATGGCGGGGACAGACGGCGGCACCCTTCAGAGGAGACCTCGTGGGCACGTGGGGCAGTGGGAACTTCGAGAGCGACACGGCGCTGGACCACCTGTCGGTCCTCATCGACCGGCTCGTCACCGAGGTCGCCGAGGCGATGGCCGGCGATCCCGTCGAGCTCGAACCGGACGAGTACTGGGGCGTCGCCGTGCCGTGCAACCTGGAGCTGCTGCACGTCATGGCGCGGGCCGGCCACGGTGTCCACCAGCTGCCGGAAACCGACGTGATCACGGGCTGGAAGACGGCGTTCATGGCCGTCTGGGAGCGGACCGTCGACGACCTGGAACCCTCCCCGGGCTACAAGGACGAACGCCGGTCGGTACTCAACCGCACGTTCGACCAGCTGGCCGAGGTCACCGCCGGGGTCGGGGCGGAGGAGCCCGGACGGTAGCGGAACGCACGGCCGGCGCCGACGGGGACACCGCGGCGGGTGGGCGGGGTCGCTCCGAAGGGGCGCCCCGCCCACCCGCCGTCCGTCCGATCGTCAGGCGCTCATGACCAGTGGCGGTTTCAGCCGTACGTCGGTGCTGCCCCGTGCGGTGTGCTGGTCGGCCCAGGTGAGCAGGGCGCTGCGGCAGGCGTGGTCGAGGTGGCGCAGTTCGCTCCAGTCGAGGTCGACCGCGCGGTCCGTCGGCAGCGACTCCAGCGTGTCCAGCAGGCGGGGCAGCCGCAGGAAGGTGGCGTTGCCGCTCAGCCGGACCTGCAGCGGTCGACCGTCACCGTCGTCGGTGAGATCGATGTGCAACCGGGAGGTCTGCCAGGCGCTCTTGGCGACGGCGAGGGCCACCCCGAGCAGCACGCCCTCGAAGAGGTTGGTGACGACGATCGCGCCGGCGGTGGCGGTCAGCACCACGACCTCGCCGCGGTGTGCCCGCCACTGGTCCGCGCCCTGCCGCAGCGGGATCAGCTTGCCGCCGGCGTGGATGAGGACGCCGCCGAGGACGGCGAGCGGGATCAGTCCCAGGACGGCGGGCAGCAGTGCGGCGAACAGCAGCAGCCAGACACCGTGCAGGACGCGGGAGGTCCTGGTCCGGGCGCCGGCCTGGACGTTGGCGGCGCTGCGGACGATCACGGCGGTCATCGGCAGCGCGCCGAGCAGCCCGCACAGGGCGTTGCCGACGCCCTGGGAGGTGAGCTCCCGGTCGTAGTCGGTGCGGCGTCCGTCGTGCATCTGGTCGACCGCGGCGGCGCTGAACAGGCTCTCGGCGGAGGCGATGACGGCGAACGCGAGCACGGTGCCGAGGCCCGCCGCGCTCGCGACGGCCCCGAAGCCGTCCGCGGTCGGGACGGCGACGGCGCCGAGCAGGCCGTCCACGTCCACCCTGGGGACGTCCAGGTCGAACAGCGCGGTCGCACCGGCGGCGAGGGCGACCGCCGCCAGTGGGGCGGGCACCGCGCGGACGGGGCCGGGCAGCTTCTTCCAGCAGATCAGCAGGGCCACCGTGGCGGCGGTCATGAGGACGGCGGTCATCGCGGCCCGGCCGGTCAGCCAGTCGCCGAGCAGCGCGGGGAGCCCGGCCACCTTGGCGGGGCCGGTGCCCGGCGCGGACCGGCCCGAGACGGCGTACAGCTGGCCGAGGATCAGGATGAGGCCGATCCCGGCGAGCATGCCGTGGACGACCGACAGGGAGATCGCGCGGAACCAGCGGCCCATCCGCAGCAGGCCCATCGTGACCTGGAGGACCCCGGCGGCGAGGACGAGGGGCCCCAGGGAGGCGAGCCCGAACTGCTGGACGGCGTCGTAGACGAGAACGGTCAGTCCGGCGGCCGGCCCGCTGACCTGGAGGCTGCTGCCGGGGAGCAGGCCGACGACCAGGCCGCCGACGATGCCGGTGATCAGGCCGCGTTCGGCCGGCACGCCGGAGGCGACGGCGACGCCCACGCAGAGCGGGACGGCCACCAGGAAGACGACCAGCGAGGCGGGCAGGTCCTGGCGCCAGTGCGCGAAGGGGCCGCGCGGCGCGGACGCGGCGGAACGGTCGGAGCCGTCGGGAACCCGGTTGCGGCCACGGGACCCGGAGCCGTCGGGAACCCGGTTGCGGCCACGGAGCCCGGAGCGGTCGGGGATGCGGTTGCGGTAGGGCGTGTTCACAGCGGCAGGAACCCCCGGTCCGAGCCGGCCAGGACGGTGCCGGTGTGCACCTCGTAGTACCAGCCGTGCAGGCGCAGGGTGCCCTCCGCCAGGCGGCGGGTCACGCCCGGGTAGGTGTGCAGCCGGTCGAGCTGGGCGAGCACGTTGCGCTGCACCGGCCCCGCGACGTCCGCCTCCTGGTCGTGGGCCGGAACGGGGGCGAGGTGGCGGGTGGGCGGAGCGGCGTGCTCGAGCCAGGTCCGCACGGCGGGGACGGGGGCCAGGTCCTCGGCCCGGACGAGGGCACCGATGGCCCCGCAGTGGGAGTGCCCGCAGACGATGATGTCGGGGACCCTGAGGATGTCGACGGCGTACTCGATGGTGGCCGCCTCACCGCTGGGGGCGGTGGTGTCGTAGGCGGGGACGATGTTCCCGGCTGTGCGCAGCTCGAACAGCTGCCCGGGGCGGGATCCGGTGATCAGGGCCGGAACCACGCGGGAGTCGGAGCAGGTGATGAACAGGGCTTCGGGGGCCTGCCCGGCCGAGAGCCGGCCGAGGTCGTGGCCGCTGGTGGCGAGCCGGTGCGGGAAGACGCGGGCGTGCGTCACGAGGGACTGCATGAGAGGTCTCCTTCTGCCCGCCCGGGTGGTGCCGGGCGGGGAGCTGCTGTCGTGGGGCAGCGGCGGGCTGACGCGGGTGCGGCGGAGCGGTGCGCCGGTCCGGGCCGCGGATCGTCGGCCGAGGGCATGGCGGGGCCGCGCGTGCCCGTACCGGGCGCGCGCCGGATCGCGTGCGGGGAGCGTCAGCTCGCGGGAGCTGTCAGCAGCGGAACACCTGGAGGCGCGCGAGCGCGGCCGGTCTCGACCCGTTCGCTTCCGGTACCGGCCCGGTGGGCACCGTGGCGGGTGTGGCCGCGACGCCGGTGCCGACGGGGGCGAGGAGGGCCGTGCGGACGGCCGTGCCGCCGCACGCGCGGTGGCGGACCGCGGCCCGGCCGGTCAGGGACTCCGCGGCGTGGTGGGCCTTGCAGGTCGGGTCCCCCTCGGCAGCTGCCGCGGGTTTCGGCAGCGGCTCGGCGGCGTACGCCTGGGCACCGGTCCCGAGGACGGCGAACAGGGCCGAGACGAGCGCGGCGAAGAGAAGGGCGAGCCGCTTGCCGCGCGAGATGCGCCGTGCCGTCACCGCCGCCTCCCCTCGGGTCCGTTGCCGATCACCGTTGTCCCCCAGCGTACCGACGGTGTGTAACCACGACGTTAGCTCCGGGCTCCGCCGAGGTGAGATTTCCCCAACATCGCGTGAAGGTTCTGTCGGGGCCAATCGAGCCTCGTCCACAGGAATATGAGGATCCGTCATCAATTTTCGGAAGCCGCGGCCGATGCAGTAGCCGGCGGCGTCTCGGTCGAGGGAATCCGCTGGCCGGGCGGTGGACCCGCCGCCATGATGCGGACATGCGTACCTTCGAAGAGCTGATCGCCGAGGCGGAGTCCGTGTCCGTGGACGGCTGGGACTTCTCCTGGCTGGAGGGCCGGGCGACCGAGGAGCGGCCCTCCTGGGGTTACCAGCGGCTGCTGGCCGGGCGGCTGGGGGCGGCGACGGCGGCGCTGGACGTCCAGACCGGCGGGGGCGAGGTGCTCGCGGGCGCCGTACGGCTGGGCGGGCGGCCGCCCGTGCTCGCGGCGACCGAGTCCTGGCCGCCCAACCTGGCCCGCGCCACGCGGCTGCTGCACCCGCTGGGCGCGGTGGTGGTCGCGGACCCGGACGAGCCGCCGCTGCCGTTCGCCGACGGGGCCTTCGACCTGGTCAGCAGTCGGCACCCGGTGCGGGCCTGGTGGACGGAGATCGCCCGGGTGCTGCGCCCCGGTGGCACGTACTTCGCCCAGCACGTCGGCCCGGCGTCGGTCTTCGAGCTGGTCGAGTACTTTCTCGGGCCGCAGCCGGAGGCACGGGAGGGCCGCCGCCCCGAGGTGGAGGGTGCCGAGGCGCGGGCGGCCGGGCTGGAGGTGGTGGACCTGCGGTCCGAGCGGCTGCGGACCGAGTTCCGGGACATCGGCGCGGTGGTGTACTTCCTGCGCAAGGTGGTCTGGATGGTCCCGGGGTTCACCGTCGAGGCCCACCGGGACCGGCTGCGCGAGCTGGACAGGCGGATCCGCGCCGACGGGCCGTTCGTCGCCCACTTGGCGCGCTTCCTGATCGAGGCGCGCAAGCCGTAGCCGGGCCGGGCCGGCCCGCCCGCCCGCCCGCCCGCCGGGAGGAAGCCCGGCGGGCGGGCACCAACCCTCAGGACTGCGTGACCAGGTCCAGGTAGGTGTCGTGCCAGAGGTCCTCGTCGCCGTCCGGGAGGAGGAGCACGCGGTCCGGCCGGAGCGCCTCGATGGCGTCCGGGTCGTGGGTGACCATCACGATCGCGCCGGGGTAGCCGCCGACCGCGGCCAGGACCTCCGTGCGGGAGGCCGGGTCGAGGTTGTTGGTCGGCTCGTCGAGCAGCAGCACGTTGGCGCCGGAGTGCACCAGGGCGGCCAGGGCGAGCCGGGTCTTCTCGCCGCCGGACAGTACCCCGGTCGGCTTGTCGGCGTCGTCGCCGCGGAAGAGGAACGCGCCCAGCACGTGCCGCAGTTCGCCGTCGGTCAGGCCGGGCGCGGCCGCGGCGAGGTTGTCGCGCACGCTGAGCGCCGGGTCGAGGGTGTCGTGCTCCTGGGCGAAGTAGCCGAGCCGCAGGCCGGTGCCGGGGACGACGCGGCCGGTGTCCGGGGCCTCCCGGCCGGCCAGGACGCGCAGCAGGGTGGTCTTGCCGGCTCCGTTCGGGCCGAGCACGACCAGCCGGCTGCCGCGGTCCACGGCGAGGTCCAGGCCGGTCAGCACCGGCCGGCCGCCGTAGGACTTGGCGAGGCTGATCGCGCCCAGCGGCATCCGGCCGCACGGGGCGGGCTCGGGCAGCCGGATCCGGGCGGTGCGCTCGGCCTGCCGGACGGGTTCGAGCTCGGCGAGCATCCGGTCGGCCCGGCGGGCCATGCTGCGGGCGGTGGTCGCGGTGGCGACGTTGGCCCGCATCCGGTCGGCCTGGGTGTGCAGGGCGGCGGCCTTGCGCTCGGCGTTGGCGCGCTCCCGGGTGCGGCGGCGCTCGTCGGCGGCGCGCTGGGCCAGGTAGGTCTGCCAGCCGGTGTTGTGGACGTCGATCGTGGCGCGCTGCGGGTCCAGGTGGAAGACCCGGTTGACGGTCTCCTCGAGCAGTCCGAGGTCGTGGCTGATCAGGACCAGTCCGCCGCGGTGGGTGGCGAGGAAGCCGCGCAGCCAGGCGACGGAGTCGGCGTCCAGGTGGTTGGTCGGCTCGTCCAGCAGCAGGGTGCCGTGGTCGGCGAACAGGATGCGGGCCAGTTCGACCCGGCGGCGCTGACCGCCGGAGAGCGTGCCGACGGGGGAGTCCATCACCCGGGTGGGCAGGCCGATCCCGGCCGCGATCCGGGCCGCCTCGGCCTCGGCGGCGTAGCCGCCCCGGGACTGGAACCCGGCCTCGGCCCGGACGTACGCGTCCATCGCCCGGCGCTCCTCGGTGGGCGACCCGGCCCGGGCCATCGCGGCCTCGGCGGCGCGCACGGCGCGGACGGCGGCGTCCAGGCCGCGGGCGGACAGGACGCGGTCGGTGACGGTGGCCGACGGGTCGGCGGCGCGGGAGTCCTGCGGGAGGTAGCCGACGGCCCCGGTCCGGGTGACCGTGCCGGCGGCGGGCGCGAGCTGCCCGGCCAGGGTGGCGAGCAGGGTGGTCTTGCCGGCGCCGTTGCGGCCGACCAGGCCGATCCGGTCGCCGGGGGCGATGTGCAGGGTGACGTCGGACAGCAGCAGGCGGGCGCCGACGCGCACGTCGACACCACGGGTGGTGATCATGGGATAACGCTCCGAAAAAGCTTGCGGACACACGGGTGGCGTGGAAGTGGGTCCGCGAGCTAGGAAATTCGGGGCGTAGACATGTCGGGCAGGTTAGCGGGTGGGCGGAGCGGGCGCATCCGAATTGACAGGGCGACGAAGCGGACGGCTCGGAGCGGGGCGGCACGGTTGCGGATACCCGGTTTCGGCCACCCCGCCGGGCCGATGGCGCACGAGGCCGCCTTGTCGTGATCACGCCGCACTCGCTTGCATGTCCGCATGCCCCGACGCGATCTCGTACTCCTGACCGATCACAGCTCGACCGAAGGCAGTCGGCAGGTGCTCGCCGCCGCCGCCCGGACGCTGACCGGCCGGGAACCCGTACAGCTGGACGCCCGGCACTTCCTGACCGGCGGCAGCGGCCTGATCGAGGCCGACGACGCGGGCGGGTTCCGACTGGAGGCGGGCGGCCGGACGGTGACCGCCGAGACGGTGATCGTCTACGAGATCCCGCCGCACCGGCGCCGCGCGTTCGAGGACTTCCAGCGGCGGCTGCGCGGATTCGGCGCCCGCTCGCTCGGCACCGACGCCCAGGCGTGGCGGGCGGCCACCGAGAAGGACCTCACCGTCGCCCGTTTCGTCCGGGACGGCGTGCCGCACATGCCCAGCATCGCGCTCCGCGAGCCGAGCCCGGAGGCCGCCGCCGAGGCCTTCGCGGAACTCGGCGGCGACGTCTGGGCCCGGCCCTGCGTCGGGATGGGCGGCGACGACGTCTTCCACGTCACGACCCGCGCCCAGCTCGACGCCGCCGCGCGGCACTACGCGCGGGCGCCCTGGCTGCTCGCCCGTGACGCCCGCAACATCCTCCCGGACGGGCGCCGCCACCAGTACCGGGTGGTGGTGCTGCACGGGCGCGTGGTCCGGGTGGTCGAGCACGTCCAGGCGGACCCGGACGCGCCCTGCAACGAGAGCCGGGGGGCCGTCTCCACCGTGCTCGACTACGCCGAACTGCCGGACGGGCTCGCGGAGTCGGCCGTCGCGGCGGCCGCCTCCCTGGGGCTCGACCTGGCCGGGGTGGACCTTGCGGCCGAGAGTGGCGGCGTGGTCTTCGAGGTCAACGTCCACCCCGCCTTCGGCCTGCGCGGCCTGGAACAGGTGGCGCTGCCGTACGTCGCCGCGCACCTCGGGGCGTAGCGCTCCGGAGCGCCGCGCCGGCGCCGCGCCCCCAAGCCCGGAGCGCCGCGCCGGCCCCTCGTTCCCGTGCCCCCTCAGGCCCGCAGGACCGCCGCGAGCACCGACGGCCGGAACAGCAGCGACGGCGGCTCCACCAGCGACATCACCTCGTGGAACGCCGCGGTGACCGCCGGGTCCCGGGTGCTGGCGGCCAGCACCTTGTCGAAGAACCGGTGCTGGAGCCCGACCAGGGCCCCGGAGGGCGCGCCGGCGGTGGCGCGGAAGCGGGCGTCCTCGGCGCAGGAGATCATCCACGGCACCGCGGAGGCCGCGGCGACGGCGCGCCGCGCGGCCCGGGCCGCGGCGTGCCCGATGCCGCCGTGCCGCTTCGCGGAGCGGCGCAGCTCCCGGGCGCAGAACAGGGCGACGGTGACGCCCTGCCCGTACACCGGGTTGAAGGTGCTCGCGGCGTCGCCGACCACCACCAGCCCGTCCGGGCCGCCGCGCTCGTAGTGCCGGCGCACGCCCGGGCCGGGGAGGAACCCCCGGACCTCGCCCGCCGGTTCGGCGCCCTGCAGCACCTCGTGCAGGAGGGGGTCGCGCAGCTGCCCCAGGTGCTCGGCGAACCCCTCCGGGCCGGCCGCCGGTTCGGCGCCGCGCATCCCGGCGAGGCTGACGATCCAGCGGTCGCCCTCGACCGGCAGCAGGACGCCCATCCGCTGCGCGTCCGGGGCCTTGGTCTGGAGGTAGACCGCCTGGTCGCCGAGGTCGGACCCGGCCGGGCGGTGGAAGATCCGGGAGGCGTACGCGACGCCCGCGTCCACCCGCTCCTCGGGCACCGGCGGGCAGCCCAGTTCGGCCAGCCACTTCGGCACCGAGGTCGAGCGCCCGGCCGCGTCCACCACCAACTCGGCCGGTATCTCCCGGACCTCGCCGCGCTCCGGGCCGCGCTCGCGGACCTTCACCCCGGTCACCGCCGCCGCCGAGCCGAGCAGCCCGACCACGTCCGTCCCCTCCAGGAACTCGATCGCGGGGTGGGCGCGGACCCGGTCCAGCACGAACGCGTCGAGCAGCGGCCGGGTGCAGGAGAGGAAGGCCATCTGCGCCGGGTACTCGGCCAGCCACCCCGCGGAGCACAGCCACCTGACGTCCGAGGCGGCCACCCGCTGCGCGCCCGCGTCCATCAGCTGCTGCTTGATGCCGGGCATCATCTCGTCCAGCAGCCGGTGCCCGGCCTCCAGTACCAGGTGGGCGTGCCGGCCCTGCGGCACCCCGGCCCGGAACTCCGTCCCCGCCGGGTACCGGTCGCGCTCCACCACGACGATCCGCTCGGCGATCCCGCGCAGCGCCCAGGCGGCCGCCAGCCCCGCGAGTCCGCCGCCGACCACCACCGCAGTACCCCGCCCCGGGGCCTTCTTCGAAGAAGTCATGACACGTAGCGTAGTGGCGTGGTCGCCGATTCGTGACGGCTTCGCTGTGGACGAACAACCCCACCTGGTGCGGCCGTTGAGAGGGCGCGGGGCCGGCGCCGGGCGCTCCGTGGAACACCGGTGCGGGCGGTGGACGCGTGCCCGGCCCGGGGCCCTGGTCGGAGGCCGGGGCGTACGGGTACTAGACTCGGCGGGGTTGTGCTGGCGCCCCTCCCGGTGCGTGAGCGCGCGGAGCCGAGGAGGTGAGAGCCGTGGAGTGCAGTAGTACGGGTCGAAGTCGGCCCCGCCCCCGGTTGTCCCGCACCACTCGCAGCCCCCGGCACACCTCCTCCCGTACGGCTCCCGCGCGGCACTGACCTCGTCCTCCCGGCGAGGCGCCGCCGGTCGCGCCGTGCGCGTGGCGGCCGGCCGGGCGCCTCCGGCCGCCGTGTTCCCGTACGGCGGCCGGGCATCCCCCGTGGAGGTCTCCGCCATGTCCGACTGGCGTGTGCGCGCCGTGCGCGCGAGCAAGCGTCCGTTCTCCCGTTCCGTCGTCCGGCCCTCGGACACCCAGCCGGCGCCCGAGCACTCGATGGACCCGCGCCCCGACCAGCCCGTCGAACCGGTGACGCTGGAGCGTTCCGTCGTGGACGCGGCGGTCTACCGCGACGGCCGCCGGATAGACGCGCCCACCGACCTCGCCGACATCTACCGCACGCTGCCCGACCGGCCCGGCACGATGGCCTGGATCGGCCTGTTCCGCCCCGCCGAGGCGCAGCTGCTGGAGGCCGCCGACCGGTTCGACCTGCACGAGCTGGCCGTCGAGGACGCCATCGTCGCCCACCAGCGGCCGAAGCTGGAGCGCTACGGCGACACCCTGTTCGTCGTGCTGCGCGCCGCCCGCTACCTGGACGAGGCGGAGGAGGTCGACTTCGGCGAGATCCACCTCTTCGTCGGCCCCGACTTCGTGCTCACCGTCCGGCACTCCCAGGCCCCGGACCTGTCGGCGGTGCGCCGCCGCCTGGAGGACGACCCGGAGCTGCTGGCGCTCGGCCCCGAGGCGGTGCTGTACGCGGTGCTGGACGCCGTGGTGGACGGCTACGCGCCGGTGATCGCCGGCCTCCAGCACGACATCGACGAGATCGAGACCGAGGTGTTCGGGGGCGACCCGCAGGTCTCCCGCCGCATCTACGAGCTGTCCCGCGAGGTGATCGAGTTCCAGCGGGCCACCCGCCCGCTGCTGGAGATCATGAAGAGCCTGGAGGCGGGCTTCGGCAAGTACGGCACCGACGAGGAGCTCCAGCGCTACCTGCGCGACGTCGCCGACCATGCCACCTACGCCGCCGAGCGGGTGGACGGCTTCCGGCAGATGCTCCAGAACATCCTGACCGTCAACGCGACGCTGGTCTCGCAGCGGCAGAACGAGGAGATGAAGCAGCTCGCCGAGGCGGGGCACGTGCAGAACGACGAGATCAAGAAGATCTCCTCCTGGGCGGCCATCCTCTTCGCGCCGACCCTGATCGGCACGGTGTACGGGATGAACTTCGAGACGATGCCGGAGCTCCAGTGGGCCTTCGGCTACCCGTTCGCGATCGGGTTGATGGCACTGGTGTGCACCGGGCTGTACCTGGTGTTCAAGAAGCGGAACTGGCTGTAGGCCGGAGCTCCGGACCTCCGCGGGGGTGGCTGCGTCAGGGATTCGTCAGGGCGTCGGCGCGGCGCTTGCCCGGGTGGGCGAGCGTCGGTTGGATGAGGAGCATGAACCGCCCGGTACGCCATCACGACCGTCCGCCGCATAGGCGGCCGACGGTCCGCGCTGCCGTGGCCGTCATCGCCGTGCGCTGATCCGCGCCTCCCCGCCGGAGGGCACGGTGCGCGCCGTACCCCGTCCCGGCGCCGTCGCGGCGCGGGCGGGGGCGGGCGCGCGCGGGCCTCGCCCGGGGCCGTCGCGATCCGTAGAAGGCGTTCGGCGTTCCTCTTCTCCTCATTCCATCGGGCCAGTTGAGCCCGCACCCCCGGTCCGGTCAGGGCCGGCGGTGCCACGCACCCTGGGAACGGTCATGTCCGACTCCGTCCTGTCCATCTCCGCCGTGTCCGCAATGTCCGGCACCGTGCTGTCCGGCCGCACCGCCCTGGTCACCGGGGCCTCCTCCGGGATCGGCTGGGAGACCGCCCGGCTGCTCGCCGGGCTGGGCGCCACCGTGCTGGTGCACGCCAGGACCGCCGCCGAGGCCGAGGCGGCCGTCGAGCGCCTGGTCGCCGCGGGCGCCCGGCGGGACCAACTCGTCGAACTGGCAGCCGACTTCACCCATCTCGCGGAGATCGCCGTGCTGGCCGGCGCGGTCGTCAAGCACTACCCGGCGCTGGACCTGCTGGTGAACAACGCCGCGGCGATGGCACCCGAGCGCTGCACCCTCACCGAGGACGGCAACGAGGTCTCGCTCCAGGTCAACTTCCTGGCCGCGCACCTGCTGGCGCGGCTGCTGCGGGCGCCGCTCTCGGCGGCCGGCGACGCCCGGATCGTCAACGTCTCCTCCTCGCTGCACCGCACCGCCTCGATGAACTGGGCGGACCCGCACCGGACGAAGCGGTACTCGCGGGTCGCCGCGTACGCGCAGTCGCAGCTCGCGCTCACCATGGCGACCGCCGAGATGGCACCGGCCGGCTCCGGCATCACGGCCGTCAGCCTCAACCCGGGCCAGTGCGCCACCGCGCTGCTGCCGCTGTACGGGCGTACGGGAGCGCCGGCCGCGGAGGGGGCGGCGGCCGTGGTCCGGCTCTGCCTGCCGGGCGTCCCGGTCGCCAACGGCGCCTACTACGACGGCGGTTCGGTCGCGCAGACGGCGCTGGTCGCCCAGGAGGAGCGTTCGTTGAAGCGGCTGGCGAGGCTCGCCGACCAGCTGGTCGGCCGGGCGGCCTGAACCGGGCCGACCCGACGTCCACGAGGAAGACCGCCGTGTCCGAGCGCGCCCGTAAGAAGAGGGCCCGTCGGAAGAAGAACGCGAATCGCGGCGGCAGGGCCGGCCAGGGCTGAGCCGCCCGGCCCTCGCCGGAGGGTGACGGCTGCCGGGCACCGGGAGGGCGCGCCAAGAGCGCGTCAAGAACGGTGCCCGGCGGCGTCAAGGAGGTGTCAGGGAGCACCTCGTCGCCGGTGACGCGGCACTAGCGTCGCGCGGCGGAAGTGGAGAAACGGTTCTGTGCTTTGGTTCCGGCCGGGGCGTCGGCAGACCGTGCGACGGGGGAAGGGACGGGTGGTCATGACGACCTCCATGGAGCACCGGGCGAGCGCCCCGCGGGAGGACGACCCTGCCGAGGAGGGCCGCGCCGGGGAAGGCCGGGGCCGGGAGGAACGGGCCGAGGAGGGCCGAGCCGGGAAGGCGCCGGGCGCCCCGACCCGCCTGGGCCGGGCCGTCCGCAGGACGGGCAGTCGGGCCTACTGGACCACCCCGCGCCTGGTCCGCGGCCTCACCGCACTGAGCCTGGCCGCCCTGCTCGCCCTCGGCGCCACCGCCACCGCCGTGCTCGGCGGAGCCCGCGACGGCACCGACACCATCGGCCACCGGGCCGCCCCGCAGGCCACCCGCGCCGCCGACCTCTACTTCGCGCTCAGCGACATGGACGCCCAGGCCGCCAACCTGCTGCTGGTCGGCGCCGACCCCGACTACACCGCGCTGCGCCGGCAGACCCTGGACGCCTACGAGCAGCGCCGCGCCCAGGCCGACGACGACCTCCAGCAGGCCGCCCAGGCCGCCGCCGACGATCCGGCCGGGCAGCGCGCCGTCCAGCTGGTGCTCGACCGACTGGGCGGCTACGAGGCCCTGGTGGCCCAGGCCAGGCTGCTGGAGGAGCAGGCCAAGGCACCAGCCGGACAGCCCTCCCCGGCCGCCCTGGACACCTACCGGCAGGCCACCGACCTGCTGCGCCAACAGCTGCTGCCCGCCGCCGACCAGGTCACCGCCGCCAACGAGGCCACCGTCGAGCAGGTGTACTCCGGGCAGCGCCGGGCGCTCGGCGGCGGCTGGTGGTGGCTGCTCGCCGTCGGCCTGCTCGCGCTGGCCGCGCTGCTGGGCCTCCAGCGCGCCCTCGCCGTGCGCTACCGGCGGGTCCTCAGCCCGGCGTTGGCCGCCGTCACCGTGCTGACCGGCGCGGCGCTGGTGACCGCGCTCGCCCTGGCGGGCCGTGCGGACGACCGCCTGGTGACGGCCAAGAGCAACGCCTACGACTCGGTGATCGCGCTCAGCCGGGCCCGCGCCGTGGCGTACGACATGAACGCCGACGAGAGCCGCTACCTCACCGACCCGAGCCGCGCCGCCGCCTACGAGCAGGGCTTCCTCGACAAGGCGCAGGCGATCGTCCGCCTCGACGGGGCGGCACTGCCGGACTACGGCGCCCGGCTGGCCGACGCCGCCGCCCGGCACCGCGCGGACCGTACGGCGGTCCCCTTCGGCGGCTACCTGGGGAGCGAGCTGCACAACATCACCTTCGCGGGCGAGCAGGACGCCGCTGAGCGGGTGCTGGACGCCTTCCAGCAGTACCAGCGGACCGACCGCGGGATCCGCGAGCTGCGCGACGCCGGGAGGCTGAAGGAGGCGGTCACGCTCAACACCGGGCTGTCGAAGGGCCAGTCCGACTACGACTTCGGGCAGTTGGGCACCGCGATCGGGGACACCATCGCGATCAACGCGGGTGCGATGGACCGGGCGGTCGCCGCGACCGACGACGACCTCGACGGCACCACGGCGGCGCTGGCCGGCGGGGCGCTGCTGCTGGCGCTCGGCCTCACCGCGTTCGGGGTGCGGGCCAGGCTGCGCGAGTACCGGTAGCGGGCCGCGCTTCCCGCCCCCGTTGCTCACCGTTGCTCACTGCTCGGTGACAACTCGGCCTCGGTCCAAGGACGTTCGGTGCCGCCACGGGGCCGGCGGGGGAGTCTCCCCGGCGACGGGGGAGGAGGCCCGGATGCGGGCGATCGCGGGGATGATGACGGCGGCCGTGGTGGCCGGGCTGCTGTTGGGCGGGGCGGTGGGCCTGGTGCTGTTCGTCGTCACGGACTGGTCCGAGCCGATCGTGCGGTCGCTGTACGAGCAGGGGCCGTTCTTCTGGTTCCTCGGCACGCCGTAGCTGTTCGGACCCGTAGGGCTAGCCGGGCAGCAGCCGCTGGTACTCGGCCTCCGGGTCCAGTTGGCGCCGGTACTCGATGTGCAGCCGGACGGTGCCGTCCGCTCCGGCCAGGCGGTCGAGCGGGCCCTGCCAGGCCGGCAGCGGGCGGGGCCGCGGCCACTGCTGGGCGAGGACGGCCAGCGGGGTGCCGTCGGCGGCGCGCACCACCCAGGTGGCGAGGCCGCCGCCGATCAGCGGGAGCCGGGGCCGGGGGAGCCCGAGGGCGGTGAGCGCCGCCGGGGCGTCCAGGCCGTCGGGGAGCGTGACGGTCCCGGCGTGCGGGGCGTCGGCGTCGTCGCCGGCCGCGACGCTGTCCCGGGTGAGGTGGATGCGCATGACGCGAGGATAGGCGTCGGGGCCGTGGACGCGCCCCGGGGCGTGACCCGCAGGGGTGGCGGAGCGGTCCTCACCCGTGTGCCGGATTGACAAGGGTCCTTGCCGTACCGGCAAATGGCAGGCATGGCCGACGAAGAGTTCGAGAACGTCCTCACCACGGTGGGCCCGCGGCTGCGGGCGCTGCGCAGGGAGCGCGGCACCACGCTCGCCAAACTGGCGGCCGCCACCGGCATTTCGCTCAGCACGCTGTCCCGGCTGGAGTCCGGGCAGCGCAAGCCGACGCTGGAGCTGCTGCTGCCGCTGGCCCGGGAGTACCGGGTGCCGCTGGACGAACTGGTCGGCGCCCCGGCCACCGGAGACCCGCGGATCCACCCGCGCCCGGTGACCAGGAACGGCCAGACCATCGTCCCGCTCACCCGCCACCTGGGAGGCCTGCACGCCTACAAGCACATCGTGCCGCCCGGCCGGAACGCCGGGCCGGACCTGGAGCTGAAGGTCCACGAGGGGTACGAGTGGCTGTACGTGCTGTCCGGGCGGCTGAGGCTGGTGCTCGGCACCCACGACCTGGTGCTGGCGGCCGGTGAGGCCGCCGAGTTCGACACCCGCACCCCGCACGCCTTCGGCAACGCGGGCCCGCAGCCGGTGGAGTTCCTCAGCCTGTTCGGTCCGCAGGGCGAGCGCATCCACGTCAGGGCGCGCCCGGGAACCTCTGTTCGGTAGGTTCGTTCCTGACAGGGGGTCTTCCTACCGGCTCCCGCCAGGCCGTCGGAGGGGCCGAGGAAATGACTGTGCAGCAGAGCGCGGAGTCCGGCGAGAGCGGCGGAGCCGCGGAGCGCGAGGGGGCCGGGGACGGCCGGGCGGGAGCGGAGGCGGGTACGGGCACCGCGGTGGCGGAGGGGGCGGACGCGGTGAACGCGGGCGCCGACGCTCCCGGGAAGGCCGACGAGGAGGCCGAGCGCCCCCGGAAGAAGCGCCCGTTCTGGCAGGAGCTGCCGATCCTGCTGGTGATCGCGCTGCTGCTCTCGCTCGGCATCAAGACCTTCTTCGTGCAGGCCTTCTCCATCCCCTCCGGCTCGATGGAGCAGACCCTCGCGATCGGCGACCGGGTGCTGGTCGACAAGTTCACCCCGTGGTTCGGCGCCAAGCCCGAGCGCGGCGAGGTGGTGGTGTTCCGCGATCCGGGTGGCTGGCTGGAGGGCACGCCGGCGAGCTCCGGCGACTCCGTCATGGGCAGTGTCCAGAAGGTGCTCAGCACCGTCGGCCTGATGCCCTCGGCGGACGAGAAGGACCTGATCAAGCGGGTGATCGCGGTCGGCGGGGACACCGTCGACTGCGAGGCGGGCGCGCCGCTGAGGGTGAACGGCGTCGCGCTGGACGAGCCGTACCTGTTCCCCGGTGCGACGCCCTGCGACAACGACCCGGTGGGCACCGTCACCGTGCCCAAGGGCAAGCTGTGGGTGATGGGCGACCACCGCAACAACTCGCGGGACTCCCGCTGGCACCACAACGAGACCGGCGACGGCTTCGTGCCGGTGGACAACGTGGTCGGCCGAGCCTTCGTGGTCGCCTGGCCGCTGTCCGACTGGTCCACCCTGCCCGTCCCGGACACCTTCGACAAGGTGCCGGCCGGGGCGGCGGGCGCGGCCGGCGCGCCGTTCGAGGCGCCGCCGGCGCCGGAGGCCGCCGCGCTGGCCGGGATCGTGCCGCTGGCCCTGTGGCAGCGGCGGCGGTCGGCGCGCAAGTCGTCGGCGCGCACGCCGTCGGTGCAGGAGCCCTCGATGCGGAAGGACCGCTGAGGCCGGCTCGCCCCGGCACCCCGACCCGGCCGGTCCTCCGGCCGGGTCGATCGTCTTCGACGGAACTCCTCCCGCTGACCTCTACACGCCTGTAGAGTTCAGGAGGTGAGCTGCACCCCGGCCGTCGGCCGCCCCCGAGCGGGGCGTCCGGCGGCCGGGTCCGGGTCGGGAGACGGAGCCGTGATGGAGAGTCAGTGCAGTCCCGTGGGCGCCGGAGGTCCGGTGGGAACGGAACCGGCGGACCGGGACGTCCAGTGGGTCTACCAGCCGGTCGAGGTGGACCTCGGGGGCGGTGCCTGGGCGCTCGGCCGGATCAGCGGGTGGTGGCAGGACGCGGCCGGGCAGCGCTGGTGCCGGCTGCGGATCGGCCGCAGCGGGCAGCCCGCGCGCTGGCAGCCGTTCGATCCGGCACGGGTGCTGCTGCTGCCGGCCACCGGGCTCTGATCGGGGACGGTCGAACGTTGTTGGCGGAACCGTTCGATGGGCCCTATCGTCCCTGGGAGCGACCGCTGACAGGCCATTGAGCGACCGGGGACGACGTGAGTTCGGAGATCTACTTCAGCAGCAACTACCGCGACATGTGCGAGCAGCACGGCACCGGCGCGGGCTTCCAGTTCGAGTTCTACTGCTATCGCTGCTCGGACACCTGGCGTTCGACGTTCGAACCGTTCCGGACCGGCCAGATGGCCGGCTGGATAGGCAAGGGCGTCAGTGCGGCCTGGAACCTGATCGGCGGCAACGCCAACACCATCAGCAACGCCGCCGACGGGCTGGCCGGGCAGACCTGGGGCACCTCGCGGGACGCCGCGTTCCAGCGGGCCATCACCAACGCCCAGTCCCACTTCAACCGTTGCGCCCGGTGCACCCAATACACCTGCGGGCGCTGCTTCGACCCGGCCCAGGGCCTGTGCCACAACTGCGCCCCGGACACCGCGGCCGAGGCGGTGGCGGCGCAGCACCGCGGTCTCAACGACGCGGTCACCGAGCGCGCGTTCAAGGCCGGGCAGCAGTCCGGGGCCGGGTACGACGTCAGCACGCCGCGGCAGCTGGTCTGCCCGCAGTGCCACACCGAGACCCACGGCACGCCGTTCTGCCCGGGCTGCGGCTTCCGGCTGGCGCAGCCCGTCCAGTGCACGGGCTGCCGCCAGGACGTCCCGGACGGCGCCGCGTTCTGTCCGTCCTGCGGGACGAGGCGCTGACACCCCCTCGGACGTACCTCGGCGGGGCGTCTCCGGAGCGATGTTCCGGAGGCGCCCCGCCGTCGTGCGGGGGACCGCTGTGCGAGGGGGCCGGGCTCAGCCGTACGAGAGGTTGCTGCAGGGGTCGTCGTCGGCCGAGCGGGCGGCGCCGCTGATGCTGGTGGGCAGCGGGGCCGGCGCGGTGGCGGCGCCACCGGGGGCCGGCGTGGCCGGGCCCGCCGGGTTGGCGGCGGCGAAGTCGTGGCCGAGGACGACGCTGACGCCCCGGCCGCCGGGCTGCACGGTCGCACCGGGGAAGAGCTTGGCGACCGACTCGGCGGCGGTGCGCTCGCCGGTGCCGTACTCGACGACGGTGGTGCTGCGCGGCTTGCCGACCGCGTTGCCGACGCCGGTGACGGTGTAGCCGGCGCCCTTGACGGTCTCCGCGGCCCGGCCGCCGAGCCCGGTCTCGCCGGTGCTGTTGAGCACGGAGACCTTCACCTCGGCGGCCTTGGCGTCCGGGGCGGCCGTCGGGGCCGGAGCGGCCGCGGGGGTGGTGGCGGGATCCGCGGCGGGGGAGGCGGAGCCGGCTTCGGCCGGGGCGCTCGCGTCCTGGCCGTCGATGGTGCGGTCGGCCTTGAGCGCGGCCCAGAGCTGGTCCACGTCCGGGTGGACCAGGGCGACCCGCGGGCCCTCGTAACGCCACGGCACGGTCAGGAACTTGATGTCGTGCAGGTCCACGTCCTTGAGTTCCATGGCGAAGGAGAGCAGCTTGGCGGCGGAGCCGAGGCCGGGGTCGACGGTCAGCGACTTCGTGGCCGCGTCGGCGAGCGGCAGCAGCGTGGTCGGGTCCATGCCGTGGGACTTCACCTCCTTGATGAGGGAGGAGAGGAAGGCCTGCTGGCGCTTGGTGCGGCCGATGTCGGAGCCGTCGCCGATGCCGTGCCGCACCCGGACGTAGTCCAGCGCGCTCTGGCCCTCGACCTTCTGCTTGCCCTTGGCGAAGAGCAGCTTCCCCTTGCGGCCGAGGTTGGGGTTGAGGTCTCCCTCGTGGATGTCGTTCGGCAGGCAGACCTCGACGCCGCCGACCGCCTTGGTCATCGACGCGAAGCCGTTGAAGTCCACCACGATGGTGTGGTCGACGCGCAGGTTGGTGAGCTTCTCGACGGCGTTCTGGGTGCAGGCCGGGTTGCCCTGGTCGCTGTCGCCGACCGAGAAGGCGCTGTTGAACATCACATTGGTCTGTTCCTTGGTCCACTTGCCGTTGGGGAGCTTGCACGGCGGGATGGTGACCAGGGAGTCGCGGGGGATGGAGATGCCGACGGCGTGCTTGTGGTCGGCGTAGACGTGCAGCAGGATCGCGGTGTCCGAGCGGGCGCCGCCGTCCCCGCCGCCGCCCAGGTCGCTGTTGCCGTTGCCGCGGCTGTCCGAGCCGATCATCAGCACGTTGACCGGGGTGCGGCCCTGGGAGTCCGGGGCCGCGGCCTCCGGGCGGTCCTTGCTGAGGGCGTCGCCGTCGAAGGTGCTGATGTTGCTGTTGAGCCGGTAGTAGAGGGCGGCGCCGCCGAGGACGGCGAGGGCGGTGCAGCCGGCGGTCGCCCAGAGCACCTTCTCCTTGGTGCTGCGCTTGGGCTTCTTCTTCGCCCGGCCCGCCGCACGGCCCTCCGCCGGGCCCTCCGCTATGTCCGAGCTGTCCGGGTTCTGACCGGTTCCGGTCCGGTCGGCCCTCCGGCCGGTGCTCCGGCGCCCGCCCGCCCGGTGCGGCGAATTCTCGGCTCCGGGGGAACCCTTGCGGCCAGACACGTCGTCATCCTCCACAGTTGCCACGCGCCCCCCGTCGAAGCGGCGGGTTCGCGTGGCCGGGGGCCGGAGCCGATCCGGGCAGGGCCCGTCGCTAAACTTTTACACCGCTGTAGAACTTCAGTGGAGCATACTAGGCGCGGATGGGAAAACCAGCTGGTCAGACCATGAGAAATTGGTCAGATCGGCGGGGTCCGCGCTGCTCCGGAACCGCTTTGAGGAGCACGATGACTAATCGGATCATACGTTCGATGGCTGGCGCCCTGGTGGCCCTGCTGGCCGCCACCGGCCTCACCGCCGTGGCATCGGGCGCGGCGGCGGTGGCCGCACCCCGAACCGTCGCGGCCGCCGCCGCGAACCCGGGGGCGGCCGTGGGGGCCTCCACCGCGGACGCCGGTACGGAGGTCCGCACCGGGGCGAGCGCCGCCTCCGGTGCCTCCGTCACCACGGTCGCCTCCGGTGCCTCCACCGCCGAGGCCGCGCACCTCGCCAAGGAGGAGAAGAAGAAGTCGGGCTTCTTCGCCAAGCTGGGCAAGTTCCTGCTGGTCGTGGTGATCCTGATCATCCTGTTCGTGGTGCTGCTGATCGTCGGGATCGTCTACGCGGCCAAGCGGATCTTCAGCCGCCGCAAGTAGCCGCGAGTAGCCGCGAGGCGTCGGGAGCCTCTCGCCGCCGCCGGGAGCCACCCGCCGTGGTCGGGAGCCACCCGCCGTGGTCGGGAGCCGCCCGTCGTAGAGGGGAACCACCCGCCGCCGCGACCCGGGCGTCGCCACCGCCTTCGGGCGGTGGGCCGGAACGACCGCCCGGGCAGGCCACTCGACGGCGATTGGCCATGGCCCGGGCGCCGAGACCGCCCGAGGATGAACGCCATGAGCGACCACCACTCCCACGAGGCCCCCGACGAGCTGCGCCCCGAGAGCCGGGTCGTCCACCCGCCGCTCACCGAGGTCACCGGCAGCCGTCCGCTGGGCGTCCCGCTGCACCAGAGCCACCTGTTCGCCTTCGACACCGGCGACGCGCTCGCCGGAGCCCATGGGGGACCGGACGGCGCCTTCTTCTACAACCGCTTCGGCAACCCCACCGTCCGCTCGCTGGAGCAGGCCGTCGCCGGACTCGAGGGCGGCACCGGAGCCCTCGCCACCGCCTCCGGCATGGGGGCGATCAACACCGCGCTGCTCGCCCTGCTGCGTGCCGGCGACCACGTGATCGCCCAGCGCAGCCTGTACGGCGGCACCGTCGGCGCGCTGACCGACCTCACCGAGCGCTGGGGCGTCGAGGTCGGTTACGTGAACGGCGACGACCCGGCCGGAGTGGCGGCCGCACTGCGCCCCACCACCCGGGTGCTGTTCCTGGAGACCGTCTCCAACCCCACCACCCGGGTCACCGACCTGCCCGGGCTGATCGCCGTCGCCAAGCGGGCCGGGGTGGTGAGCGTGGTGGACAACACCTTCGCGACCCCGCTGCTGTGCCGCCCGATCGAGCACGGCGCGGACATCGTGATCCACTCCGTGACCAAGTACCTCGGCGGACACTCGGACGTCCTCGGCGGGATCGCCGTCTTCGCCGACCCGGCGCTGCACCACCAGGTCTGGCGGCGCTCGCTCGAACTCGGCGCCTCCGCCGACCCGTTCGCCGCCTGGCTGACCCTGCGGGGGATGCAGACCCTCGCCCTGCGGGTCCGCCGCCAGTGCGAGACCGCGCTCGACCTGGCCGGCCGGCTCGCCGCCCACCCCGCGGTCACCGCCGTCCACTACCCGGGCCTGCCCACCCACCCCGACCACGACCTCGCCCGCCGCCTGCTGCCCGACGGCCACGGCGGAGTCCTGGCCTTCGACCTGGCCGGCGGCCGGGAAGCGGCCGCGACGTTCACCGAGTCCGTCCGGCTCGCCTCGCTGGCCCCGTCGCTGGGCGACGTGCACACCCTGGTGCTGCACCCGGCCAGCACCTCCCACCGGCAGCTGTCGGACGAGGAGTTGGCGGCGGCGGGCATCGGCCCGGGGACGGTGCGGGTGTCAGTGGGCATCGAGCACCCCGAGGACATCTGGGCGGACGTCCGGCGGGCGCTGGCGAAGGTGTGAGCGGAGGTGCGGGGGCGGGGGGTGCGGGCCGAGGGGCCGTCAGGGCCGGGCGGCTGTCGCGGTGAGGACCGGCGCGCGGCGGCCCGTCAGCGCTGCCGGGGGCGGGCCACCAGCAGGGCGATGTCGTCCTCGGCGGCGGCCGGGGGCGGGGCGAGGGAGTGGAGGACGGCGTCGAGCAGCTCGTCGAGGTTCCCGGTGGCGGGCAGGCGCAGGGCCGCGAGCCGCTCCAGGGAGGCGTCGATGTCCTCGTCCCGGCGCTCGACCAGACCGTCGGTGTAGAGCAGCAGGGTCTGGCCCGGCAGGAGCGGGTGGGCGGTCTGCTCGTAGCCGCCGAGGCCGGTGCCGAGCGGCGGCCCGGTGGGGACGCGCAGCAGCTCGGTCGGACGGTCGGGGGCGATCAGGGCGGGCGGCAGGTGGCCCGCGCTGGAGAGGGTCCAGCGGCCCCGGCCCGGGTCGGCGAGGGCCAGCAGGCAGGTCGCCGGGCGGGCGGAGTCGTCGGCGGAGATGACGTTGTCGAGCTGGCGCAGGATCCGGTGCGGGGGCAGGTCCATCCCGGCGAGGTCGCGCAGCGCGGAGCGGTAGTGGCTCATGTCGACGGCGGCCTCGACGCCGTGCCCCATGACGTCGCCCATCGCCAGCAGGGTGCGCCCGAACGGCAGGCGGACCGTCTCGAACCAGTCGCCGCCGACCACCGAGGAGCTCCCGGACGGAAGGTACCGGGAGGCGAGGGAGAGGTTCTGGTGGGGGTTGCCGGGCTCGCTCAGCAGCGCCCGCTGGAGCTCCAGGGCGATGCCCTGGGACCGGGCGAAGCTGCGGGCGTTGTCGAGGGCGGTGGCGGCGCGGGCGGCGAGATCGCCGAGCAGGGCGGCCTCGTCGGGGGTGAAGGCCGGGCCGGCGGCGGTGCGGCCGAGGGTGAGCAGTCCGATCAGGCGGCCCCGGGCGGCCAGCGGGAGGACCAGCAGCGAGGCGGTCCCGGCCGGGCAGGAGTCCTCGGGCCCGGGCTCGGTGAGCACGGCGACGCCGCCCGCCAGGCTGCGCGCGGCGGCCGAGCCCTCCCGGTGGCGGATCGATTCGCCGGGCCGGGGCAGCTCGGCGAGGGCGTCGGCCAGCGCGGGTACGGCCCGGGCACCGACGCGGTGCAGCCGCTGGGACGCGCCGTGGCCGACCCGGGCCGGCTCGACCGCGGGCGGCAGCACGTCCACGGTGGCGAGATCGGCGAGCCGGGGGACGGCGAAGGCGGCGAGCTCGGTGCCGGTGGTGCCGACGTCGAGGGTGGTGCCGATGCGTTCGGTGGCGGCGTCCAGCAGGGCGAGCCGGGCCCGGGCCCGCTCCAGCTCGCGCAGCTGCTCGCGGGCCGGGTCCGGGTCGTCCAGCACGACGACGATCACGCCGGTGGTCCGCCCGGAGTGCCGCAGGGCCCGGTAGCGCACCCGCAGGCCGGGCGGTACGGGGGCGCCCGCGCCGTCCGGCCCGCCGGTGGCGTGCTCGCGGGCGAGCCCGTCGGCGAGGACCCGGCGCAGGATGCCGAGGGCCCCGGCGAAGGCGGTGGTCCCGGCGGCGCGGCCGAGCAGGTCGGCGCGGCGCAGCCCGGTGGCGGTGGTGAAGGCCGCGTTCAGGTACTGCCAGCGCAGCCGCTCGTCGAGCAGCGCGACGCCGACCGGGGCGGCGGCGAGGACCTCGCGGAGCCGCTCCGGATCGTCGCCCGGGCCCTCGCCGCCGGCGCTGCCACCGCCGGCGCTGTCACCACTGGTGAAGGCGCCGAGCCGTGCGGCGAGGGCCGCCGCGGTCGCCGCCAGGGACCGGGAGTCCGGTGACGCGGGCCGCGGCCCCTCTGCTCGGTTGCCGTGCCGGAAGTGCATACGCCCATGATCACGCGCCCGGGCGCGGCACGCCCACAAGTGGGTGAAACGTTGACCGGTCGGAGACGGTGCTGTAACGGGGTCCGGCTGGCTCCGCGCGGAGCCGGCGGCGAGGCCGTGGGGGAGTGGGGAGGTGGTGGGGAGGCGTGGGTGGGACCGGGGGATACGGCAGGCGAACACCGGATGATCACCGGTCATACTTGGGCGGCGGCGCCCGCCCCGGACGCCGCGGCCCGGGCCGGGCCCACCCGGCCGTACCGGCCCGGACATACCGACTCGGCCGCACCGGCCCGGACGTACGACCCGGCCGTACCGACCCGCGCCCGAAGACCCAGACCGGAGGAACCCGATGAGCCCCCACCAGCCGACCAGTCGCCCGGCGGCCGGGGCCCCCGGGATGCCGTGGAACCGGCAGCGGCTGCGCAGCAACAACGAGTGGCTGCTGCTGGAGCTGCTGCGCACCGGCGGCGGCTCCACGCGCGCCCAGCTGGCCCGGGACACCGGTCTGTCCAAGCCGACCGTCTCGGCCGCGCTGGCCGAGCTGGAGCGGGCCGGACTGGTCCGGGAGGCCGGGCGGCTGGCCCCCGAGCGCGGCCGCACCGCCGTGCTGTACGAGGTCGACCCGACGGCCGGGCACGTGCTCGGCGTGGACATCGGCCGGGCCCGGCTGCGGGTGGCGGTGGCGGACCTGGCCGGGACGGTGGTCGCCCGCCGGGACGTGGCCAACCGGGGCCGCTCGGCGAACGCCGTCGCCGACGCCGTGGTCGCCGCCGCGCACGAGGCGATCGCCGAGGCGGGCCTGGCGGCCGGGGACATCGTGCACGCCGTGATCGGCACCCCGGGGGTGTGGGACGAGCAGCGGCGCGGGGTGCGTTACGCCAACAGCCTGCCGGGCTGGGACAGGCCGGGACTGTTCGACCGGATAGGCGAGGGCCTGGGGACGGCCGTCTCGGTGGCCAACGACGCCAACCTGGCGGCGCTCGGCGAGTACACCCTGGGCGCCGGGCGGGGCAGCCGGATGTTCGCCTACCTGCTGGTCGGCACCGGGCTCGGGCTGGGCGTGGTGAAGGACGGCGAACTGCTGCTCGGCGCACACGGCGGGCTGGGCGAGATCGGCCTGGTGCCGCTGTCCGGGCGGCCCGGCGAGCCGCCCGCGACCATCGAGCAGGACGCCGCCGCGGACGCCGTGGTGCGCGCCGCCCGGGACTTCGGGTTGGACGGGGAGTCCGCGGCGCGGCAGCTGACGGCGAAGCAGGTGTTCGAGCGGGCCCGGGCCGGGGAGCCCGCGGCGGTCCGGGCGGTGGAGCGGGAGGCCGAGCGGCTCGCCTACGCGGTGGCCGTGCTCTCGGCCGTCCTGGACCCGGACCTGGTGGTGCTGGGTGGCGGGATCGGCAGCAGCGCGGACCTGCTCCTGGAGCCGCTGGAGCGGGCCCTGCACGGGCTCGCCCCGATGCGGCCGACGCTCGCGCCGAGCCTTCTGGGGGAGGAGGCGGTGCTCCTCGGCGCGGTCGCCACGGCGTTGGAGACCGCCCGCCCCGCGGTGTTCGAGCGCCGGACGGCGGGGCTGCGCTGACGGCGGGGCCGCGCTGACGGCCGGTCTGGTCGGACGGTCGAGCAGGGCGGGGGCGGTCGGCGGTCGGCCGGTCGGCGGACGCGATTCGGGCGGGGTTCGGGCGGGGTGGCGACGGTCGGTGACCGGAAGGTCTCGATCTGCCAACGAGTGGGGATTCGGTGGACGGTACGTGTGCGATTCCTGCTTCAATCGCACGACTCATCCAAACGGAACGGAGCGTTCTCCTCCCATGCCTTCACGGATACCCGGTCGCCGTCGGGCCGGCCTGGCCGGATTCGCCGGACTCGTGCTCACCGTCGGCCTGGCGCTGACGGGTTGCGACCCGTCGGCGGCCGACGGCGGTGCCATGGCCTCGGCCACGCCGACCGCCACCACCCCCGCGGCGACCACCCCGCCGGCGACGCCCGCCGCGGCGGTCCCGCCGGCGGCCCCGGCCAGCACCCCGCCGGCCCAGCCGGCACCCGCGGCACCGGTGGCCACGCCCCCGCCCGCGGCCCCTCCGGGCCAGCCCAGCGCCCCCGCGCAGCCGCCCGCCACCAAGGCGCCGCAGCCGAAGGTGACCACGGCCCAGCCGCCGAAGGACCCGGAGCCCCCCGCGGCGGCGGCCGGTGCCGGCGCCGGATGCGAGATCCGTTCGAACGCGGGCAACTGCTACGAGGCGGGCCAGTTCTGCCGCAACGCCGACCTGGGCAAGAGCACTCACGAGGCCGGCGGCCGGGTGATCTACTGCCGGATGGTCAGCGGGAAGCCGCACTGGCAGGCCTGAGGCCTCCCGGCGCCGGGGCGGGCCGGACGGTTCGCCCTCAGGCGTCGATGGCGCCCAGGGTGTCCCAGAACAGGTGCTCGTAGGCCTGGAGCAGCAGCCCGTACTCGTGCGCGGTGGCCAGGGTCGGTTCGTCCAGCCGGTCCGGGCCCAGGGCGTCGGCGGCCTGCTGCTCCAGCTCGGGCGCGGGCTGGGCGAAGAAGTCGAAGAACGCGCAGGACTCGTCGGAGAAGCCGTACTGGCGGCGCAGCGCCTGCGCGATCGTGGCGCAGTAGCCGCCCCAGGCCGCGAAGTTGGCGACGAGCGCGGCGGCCGCGGCGGCGGGCTCGCCGTTCAGGGCGAGCCAGGCGAGGTAGTGCGGGTAGGCCTGGCACCCGGGCAGCGGCGGGTGGGCCTCCAGCGCGCCGTGGTCGAGTCCGACGGCGGCACCGAGCGCGGGCAGGGTACGCAGCGCGGCGCTCTCGCCCTCGGCCAGGGTGGCGAACCAGGCGCTGACCGGCCGGTCCGCGGTGTGGCCGGCGAGCAGCAGCAGGCTGCGGCGGTCGGAGCGGATGATCCGGTGCTGCTGGGCGGCGAGTTCGGCCAGTGCCGAGCGCGGCGCGGTGCCGTCGGCGAGCGCGGTGACCAGCGCGGGGGCGGTGTCGCCGGGTGCCAATTCGGCCCGCAGGTGCTGGATCTGGTCGAGGATCGGGTGGTTCACCGGTGCCTCCGGGGTGCGGTTCGGTCCGGTGCCATTCCTACCGCCTGGCGGTGCCGGTGCGGCGGCGACAGGCCGGGGCCCGAGGCGGGGACCGGCTCCCGGCCGGGGCGGCGCCGGGCCGGGAGCTGGTGGCGTGGGGAGACGGGGGGTGCCCCCCGTGCGTCAGGAGTCGGCGCAGGCCTTCCCGATCTCGCCGGCAGCGTCGGTGATCGGTTTGAAGTCGGGCTGCTTGCCCTTGGAGACCCGGTCGATGGCGTCGTTGACGGCCTTGGAGAGCCGGTCGGCGGCCGCGTCGATCTTGTCCCCGTTACCCTCGCGGATCTTCTTGGTGTCGTCGGCGACCTTCCGCAAGGCCTCGACGGTGTGGTTGCGGCGGCTCTCGTCGGTGATCTGCCCGACGTTGATCGCCGAATCCGCGAGGTCCTGGACGTCGCCGGTGAGGCTGATCGCCCGCTTTCCACAGTCCAGGGCCTGGTCGGCGTCGCACGCGGTGAACAACGGGGCCGCGAGCAGCAGTGCGAGCGTGGTGGCGGCCAGACGGTACGGCTTCCTTGTCATGTCTCTATCCCTCCCGCCCCTATCAACGCCGGTCCGCCGTGCGGAGGTTCCGGAAGACTGCGTGAACCGTTGGGAAAGTCTTTGCTTCCAGTGGAATGTGACGTTCCATCAGTTCTTTTCCGGGATGGATCCGGGCGTTCATCCCTCGGTGCCGTCCGCGGGGTGAACGCCCGGGCGGGCACTACCGGGTGGCGGATTCGGTCAGGTCGTGCACCAGGCGGGCGATGGTCGGCACCGCCACCGCGTGCGCGTCGGCCGCCCGCAGCACGGCGCCGCCGATGGCGTCCAACTCGGTCGGCCGTCCGGCTTCCACGTCGCGCTGCATCGAGGACCTCATCGTCCCGGGGATGCGGTCGAAGGAGGTGAGCAGCGTCTGCGCGTCCGCCGGCGCGCCGACCGCCCGGGTGACGGCGGTGATCTCGTCCAGCACAGCGAGGAGTTCGGCCCGGTGCTCGGTGCGTACGGTGCCGATCCCGCTCGCGTGGCGGGTGGTCAGCAGGGCGAACGGGGCGAGGAAGGAGAGCTTGCTCCACAGCATCGCCGTCTCCTCCTCGCGCAGTGCGACGTCCAGACCGGTGTGCCGCAGCTGCTCGGCGAACTCGGCCACGGGGGAGTCGGGTTCGGCGTCCGCGCCCAGCTCGATGGCGGCGAACGGGCTGGTGTGCTCGATCCGCCCGGGCGCCGTCCGGGCGGCCTCGACCCGGATCGTGCCGGCCACCACCCGTGCGGCCGGGTAGCGCTCGCGCAGCACGGCCATGTGGTCCAGACCGTTGAGCAGCGGCACCACGATCCCGGTGCCGAGCACCTCCGCGGGCAACCGGTCCAGCGCGGCGGCCAGCGCCGTCTCCTTGACCGTCACGAAGACGGCGTCGACCGGCTCGCGCAGCTCGGTCGCGGCCTCCACCCGGGCGGTGAACTCGCCGAACTCGGCGCTGCGGACCCGCAGTCCGTCCCGCGCGATCGCGGCCGCGGTCGCCTCGCCGGCCAGGCAGACGACCCGGTGGCCGTCGCGGGCGAGCAGCCCGCCGATCAGTCCGCCGACGCCTCCGGGGCCGAGGACGGCGACGGTCAGGGGGGTGGTGGTCATGGTGACTCCTGTGGGTGGGTGGGGTGGTGAGGGATGGGGAAGCGGGGGCCGGGTGCGGTTACGGTGAGCGGCAGGATGCGCCCGCCCGGCTGGAGGAGCAGGCCGTCGCCCGGGAGCAGCCGCGGACGAAGGTGCCGCGCACCCCGCCGGGCAGCAGCCCGCCGTACGGGACCGGCAGCCCGCACACCTCCGCCTCGGTGGGGCCGAAGCGCGGCTCGGGCAGCAGGTCGATGGTCACCGGATCATGATTCCCCGTCGGGCGGGCCCGGCGGGAGGCGGGGGCGTAAAAGGGGAGGGCGTGCCCGGCTCCGGCGGGCTTAGGGTGCGCCGGTGGAGGCTGTGCGGCGAGGGGGAGTCGGCGGATGACGGCGGACGGGCGGCTGGTGGCGGCGGTACGGGCGCGGGATGTCGACGGCGTGTGGGAGGCACTCGCCGCAGGCGCGGATCCGAACGCCCGCGATGCGGATGGGCCGCCCCTGCTGTGGGTGGCCGTGAACGGGTTCGACCACGAGGTCGCCGGTGTCCTGGTCGACCACGGTGCCGATCCGGACCGTCCGCTGCCCGACGGGACGACCCCGCTGCTGCGCGCGGTGGACCTCGGTTCGTCGGCGCTGGTCGGGGCGGTGCTGGGGAAGGACCCGGCGCTGCGGTTGCCCGCCGACGCCCGTGAGCACCTGCTCGCCCTGGCCAGGGCCTGGCACGAGACGGGGACGGAGGAGGAACTGCGGCGACGGACCGGGGCCGTGGGGCCGGCGGAGCGGGTGTGGGTGACCGAGCAGTACGCGGACGTCGAGCAGGTCTCCCTCGGCGGGCTGACCGTGCGCGCCGGGCACGGGGCCGTGCTGACCGAGCTGGAGTGGCGGTTCCGCGTCCTCACCCCGGTCGACGAGTTGGTGGCCAGGGCCGTCCGGCACCGGGAGCCGGGGCACGTCGGGCAACAGGCCGTCCGGTTCGTGCTCGGGGAACGCCGCAGTCGGGAGACCTGGTCGGCCCTGACGGCCCACCACCGGCACCCCGACCCCGCGCACCGCCGCTTCCTCGCTGCCTTCCTGTGCGACGCCCCGCTCCTGCGGATGGGGCACGCGGTCGAGTACGAGGGGGAGGAGACGGAGCTGCTCGTCGCCTGGGCGTCGGCCGAGCCGGACGGCGGGGTGCTCGCCGAGGTCCTCCGAGCCCTGGGCGGTCGTGAGTGCCCGGAGGAGGCCGTCGGGTTGCGGCGCGCCGCCGCGTCCGTCCTGGCCCCGTCCGCCGACCGGACGCCCGAGGTCGCCGACGCCCTGGCGGCACTGCTGGACGTGGACGACCGGCTGGTGCGCCTGGAGGCGACCTACGGCCTCGCCCTCCGGGCCTGGGAGGCCCGCAACCCGTCCGAGGGGACGTAGCACCACCTGTGGGGTTCGGTTTTCCGAACCCCGGATTCGGGTGCCAGCACAATCGATCTCCCGGCCCCGGACGCCCACGATGGAGGGCATGAACGGGATGACGACAGCCGCCGCCACGGCGGCGCACGACGGGGTGACGGACGCGGCCCTGAGCGCGGTGGGGCTGCACCGGCAGTACGGGCGGGGCACGGCGGCCGTACAGGCGCTGCGCGGGGTCTCGGTGGCCTTCGCGCCGGGGACGTTCACGGCGGTGATGGGGCCGTCGGGCTCCGGCAAGACCACCCTGCTGCACTGCCTGGCCGGGATGGACCGTCCGACCGGGGGCACCGTGCGGTGGGGCCGCACGGAGGTGTCCGGGCTGCCCGAGCGGCGGCTGGCGGAGCTGCGCCGCACCCGGGTGGGGTTCGTGTTCCAGGCCTTCAACCTGATGCCGGCGATGACGGTCGGGCAGAACGTCGAGCTGCCCGGCCGGCTCGCCGGGCGGCCGCCGGAGCGGGCCGCGGTGCGGGAGGCGTTGGCCCGGGTCGGACTGGCAGGGCGGGAGCGGCACCGGCCCGGGCAGCTGTCGGGCGGTCAGCAGCAGCGGGTGGCGATAGCCAGGGCGCTGGTCTCCCGGCCGGAGGTGCTGTTCGCCGACGAGCCGACCGGCGCGCTGGACCGGGCCACCGGGCAGGAGGTCCTCGGCCTGCTGCGTTCGGGCGTCGACACCGACGGACGGACCTGCGTGATGGTCACCCACGACCCGGTCGCCGCCGGGTACGCGGACCGGGTGCTGCTGCTGGCCGACGGCCTGCTGGTGGACGAGCTGACCGCGCCGACGGCCGCGCAGGTCGCCGAGCGGCTGAGCCGGTTGGGCGGGTGAGCACGATGAGCAGTCCCGTACTGAGCCTCTCGGCGGGGCAGATCCGCCGCCGCCCGGCCTCCTTCGCCGGGCTGGGGACGGCGCTGTTCCTGGCGGTGGCGGCGGTGACGCTGTTCGGGTCGCTGGTCGCCGCACAGGTCACGGCGCCGGCCGCGGTGGCGCGCACGGCGGTGTCCGGGCCCGGCCTGGTGCTGATCGCCGGGGCCTTCGGCGAGATCGCCGTCCTGGTCGCGCTGTTCGTCGTGGTCAACGCCCTCGGCTTCACCCTGCGCCAGCAGCACCGCGACCTGGCGCTGCTGCGCACCGTCGCGGCGACACCCCGTCAGGTCCGGCGGGTGGTGCGCGCGCAGGTGGTGGCGACCACCCTGCTGGTGTCCGGGCCGGGCGGCCTGGTGGGCTTCCTCGCCGCCCGGGCCTTCCTCGCCGCACTCCAGCGGCGCGGCATGGCCGCACCCGGGCTGCGCATAGCCGGGGCGCCGGTGCCGGCGCTGATCGGGCTCGCGGTGGCGCTGCTGGTGGGCTTGGCGGCCAGTGCCGTGGCGGCCCGCCGGATCACCCGGCCCGCCCCGGCCGCCGCACTGACCGAGGGCGCGGGCGGGCCACGGCGGACGCCCGTGCCGCGGGTGCTCGCCGGGCTGGCGGTGCTCGCGGGTGGTGGGCTGCTGCTGCGACTGGCGGCGAGCCGGCCGGCCGGAGAGCTGGACAAGGCGGGGCAGGCCGCGCTGCTCGGCTCGCTGGTGCTGCTGGTCGCGGTCGGACTACTGGGGCCGGTGGCGGCGCGGGTCCTGGCGGCGGTGCTCGGCGCCCTGGCGCGGGTGCTCGCGCCCCGGGCGGGCTGGCTGGCGGACGCCAACCTGCGCGGCTACGCGGCCCGGCTCTCCTCGGCGGTGGTGCCGGTCGCGCTGCTCGTCGGGCTCTCCGGCACCCTGCTGGTCCTGACCGGCACCGCTGAGCACGTCGTCCGGGCGACGGGCGCCGCGACCAGCGTCACCAAGCAGAGCGACATCTGGCTGCGCGAGGCGGAGCTCGGGATGCTGGTCTGCTTCGCGGCGGTCTCCACGGTCAACACCCTGGTGGCGCTGACCGCCGACCGGCGCCGCGAGTTCGCGCTGCTGCGCCTGGTCGGGGCGACGCGGCGGCAGCTGCTGCGGATGCTCGGCGTGGAGGCGGTCCTGACCACGGCGATCGGTGTGCTGCTGGGTGCGGCGGTGGCGGCCGCGGCCTCGGGGGCGTTCAGCCTGGCGGTGACGGGCTCGGTGGTGCCGGTGGTGCCGGGCGCGGCGTGCGCCTGGGTGGTGCTGGGGGCGGTGGTGCTCACGGTGCCGGGGATCGTGGGCACGGGGCTGTGGGCGGTCGGCGGTTCGGCGGTGGAGACGACGGGTGGGGAACGGGGGTGAGGCGGAGGAGGCGGAGGCCGGCGTCCATAGCGGGTGGGCGCGGGGTCGGTGCCATGGCTGTCCGAGGGGTCGTGCGGACGGAAGGGCAGGTGGATGCGGTGGTCCGGGCGGGTCCTGGTGGATGCTGGGGGCCGGTCGGCGGCTGAATGCCGGTCGGTGAGTGCTGGTCAGTGATTGTCGGTGGGTGTCGGTGGGTGTCGGTGGGCGAGTGGTGAGGTGGACGGTGGCTGAGCGGCGGCGGTACCGGTCGGTGCGCGGTGGTGAACTGGCCTTCGCGGTGCTCGGGTTGCCGCTCGGGGTGCTCGGCGGCGTGTACGCCGTCGCCGTCCTCTACGCGGGGGCCTTGCTCTCGCTCACCGTGCTGGGCCTGCCGTTCGTGGCGGCCGCGTTGCTCGGGGCGAGGAGGCTCGGCGGGTTGCACCGGTGGCTGGTCGGGCGGCTGCTCGGGGAGGAGGTGCCGGCACCGCGGCCGCTGCCGCGTCCGGCCGGAGTGTTCGCGCGGGGCCGGGTGGTGCTGACCGATCCGGTGGCCTGGCGGGCGCTGCTCTACCTCTTCCTCCGGCTGCCGCTGGGCGTGCTCGGCTTCCTGGCCGTGGTCGGGCTCCCGCTCGGAAGCGTCTGGCTGGTGGGCTTCCCGCTCTGGGTGCGGATGATGGAGCCGGGCCCGAGGTCGATCGGCCTGCTGGACCTGGGCGCGATCCCGATCGGCCTCGCGGTGCTGGTCGCCGTACCAGCGGCGGTGCAGGCGCTCGGAGGGGCGAACCGCACGCTGGCCCGTAGCCTGCTCGGGCCGGTGCGCTCGGACCAGCGGGTGCGTCAGCTGGAGAAGGCCCGGTCCATCCTGCTGGCCGAGGGCACCGACCGACTGCGGCGTCTGGAACGCGACCTGCACGACGGCACCCAGGCGCAGCTGGTCGCGCTCGCCATCACGCTGTCGCTGGCCGACGACGTGCTGGGGGCGGGCGCGCCGCCGGTGGGCCTTCCGCCGGTGGGCGTTCCGGCCGAGGGTGGCTCGGACGGGCTCGACCTCGGGCGGCTGCGGACCCTGGTGGACCGGGCCCGTGGGCAGGCCGAGGACACCATCACCGGTCTGCGCCGGCTGACCAGGGGCATCCACCCGGTGGCGCTGGAGGGCGGGTTGGCCGAGGCGCTGCCGGGGCTGACCGCCACCTCGCCGGTGCCGGTCGACGTCCGGCTGGACCTTCGGGAGCGTCCGGAGGAGGTGATCGAGCGGGCCGTCTACTTCTGTGCGGCCGAACTGCTGACCAACGTGGCCAAGCACAGTGGCGCGCGGTCGGTGGAGCTGAGCGTGAGCGCCGCCGAGGGGAGGGTCCGGCTGACCGTGCGCGACGACGGGCACGGCGGCGCCGTGATCGGTGCGGGTACCGGGCTCACCGGCCTGGCCGAGCGGCTCGCGGTGCTGGACGGGACGCTGCGGGTGGACAGTCCGCCCGGCGGGCCGACGGCGGTCAGCGCCGAACTGCCCGGCCGGCTCTGACGGGCGGTCACGGCCCGGGCGGTCGGGGTCGCCGTCCCGGGAGGTGCTACCTCAGGAGGCGCCGCTCTCCGCGAGGTAGGCGAGCACGGCCTTGACCCGCCGGTTGTCGGCGTCGGTCGCGGGCAGGTCGAACTTGCCGAACACGGCGGCCACGTGCTTCTCCACCGCCCGCTCCGAGACCACCAGCAGCGTGGCGATCGAACGGTTGGAGTGCCCCTGCGCCATCAGCTCCAGCACCTCCCGCTCGCGCGGGGTGAGCGCGTCCACCCGGCTGCGCCGCCCGCCGTGCAGCAGACCGTTGACGATCTCCGGGTCGAGGGCCGTGCCGCCTGCGGCGACCCGGTGCAGCGCGTCGACGAACTCGGAGGTGCGGGCCACCCGCTCCTTGAGGAGGTAGCCGATGCCGGAGGCGCCGTCGGCCAGCAGCCGGGCCGCCCAGGCGGTCTCGACGTGCTGGGAGAAGACCAGGATGCCGACCTCGGGCAGGGTGGCCCGGATCTCCACGGCGGCTCGGATGCCCTCGTCGGTGTGGGTGGGTGGCATCCGGATGTCCACCACGGCCACGTCGGGCCGGTGCCCGGTGACGGCGGCGATCAGCTCGGCTGCCGTCCCGGCGGTGGCGACCACCGCGCACCCCCGGGCGGTGAGGAGTTCGACCATGCCGTCCCGGAGGATCACCGAGTCCTCGGCGAGGACGACGCGGAGCTGCTTGTCGATCATGCCGTCATTATCCGGGCCCGCCGCCGGGCCGGGGCACGGGTGGTGGAGGGCCCGGTCCGCCCTAAGGAAATCTTCAGTTCAGACTGGACAGTCCAGACTGATGAAATTACCATGGAACCGTGACCGAGAAGCGAACCGCCCATACCGTCCCGGCCGACCCCGCCGGGCCCGTCGGGTCCGCCGAAACCGTGGTTCCCGACAGCGCGGCGCTGGCCGCCCGTGAACTGCGCGCCGTCTTCAGCCGGCTGCGCCGCACCCTCCGGGAGGCGAGCGGCACCAGCGACCTGACGCCCTCCCAGACCGCCGTGCTCAGCCGGCTGATCAACGACGGTCCGGCCTCCGCCAGCGCGCTGGCCGCCGCCGAGCGGGTCCGTCCGCAGTCGATGGCCGCCACCCTCGCCGCGCTGGAACAGCACGGACTGGTCGGGCGCCGTCCCGACCCCGAGGACGGCCGCCGTCAGGTGGTCAGCCTCACCGAGGTCGGCCTGGCCCGGGTCGCGGACAGCCGCCAGGCCCGTGAGGAGTGGCTGACCCGGGCCATGGCGGAGCACTACACCGAGGCCGAGCGCGCCACCGTGCTGGAGGCGCTGGCCCTGATAGACCGGCTGAACCGGTGATGACCGGCCCGGCCGCCCTGCTCGCCCGGCTCCGGCCGCGCCGCCGGCAGCCTGCTCCGGACGACGGGTTCAACCGCCGGCTGATCGCGCCGATGGTGCTCGGCTCGGTGCTCAACCCGATCAACTCGTCGATGATCGCGGTGGCCCTGGTGCCCGTCGGCGCCGCCTTCGGCGCGCCGCCCGCCGAGACCGCCTGGCTGGTCACCGGGCTCTACCTGGCCACCGCTATCGGCCAGCCGGTGATCGGGCGGCTGGTGGACACCCACGGCCCGCGCCGGCTCTACCTCGCCGGGACGGCCCTGGTCGGCCTCGCCGGACTGCTCGGTGCGCTCGCCCCGTCGCTCGGGCTGCTGATCGCCGCCCGGGTGCTGCTCGGACTGGGCACCTCCGCGGCCTACCCCGCCGCGATGCACCTGACCCGCAGCGAGGCCGAGCGGACCGGGCGGTCCAGCCCCACCGGGGTGCTGACGGTACTGGCCGTCGCCAACCAGACCGTCGCGGTGGTCGGCCCCACCCTCGGCGGTCTGCTGATCGGCGCGGGCGGCTGGCGGACGGTCTTCGCCGTCAACGTCCCGCTGTCACTGGCCTGCCTGGCACTCGGTGCGGCCCGGCTGCCCGTCACCGCCCGCCGCCCGGACCCTGCCGACGGCGGGGAGCGCCCCGGGCGTCCGGAACGCCTCGACCACCTCGGGATCGCGCTGTTCGCGGTCCTCCTGCTCGCCCTGATGCTGTTCCTGATGAAGCCGGGCCCTGCTCGCTGGTACCTGCCGGTGCTCGCCCTCCTGGCAGCCGTCGCCTTCGCCCTCCGCGAGCGGCGGGCCCGTGCCCCCTTCATCGACCTGCGGGCGCTCGGCGGCAACCGCCCGCTGATCGCCACCTACCTGCGCCAGGTGCTCGGCTACACCGCCATCTACGCCTTCCTCTACGGCTACACCCAGTGGCTGGAGGAGGGGCGCGGCCTGTCCGCCGCCACCGCCGGACTGGTGCTGCTGCCGCTCTCGCTGACCGCTCTCGCGGCCGCCGGGGCCAGCGGCCGCAGTCCGGGCGTCCGCGGCAAGCTGCTGGTCGGCTCCGCCTGTCAGATCGCGGCCTGCGCCGCCCTGCTGCTGGTCCACGCGAACAGCCCCGGCGCCCTGCTGATCGGAGTCGGCGTGCTGGCGGGCGTCTCGCAGGGGCTGATCGGGCTCGGCACCCAGACCGCCCTCTACCACCAGGCGGACCCCGCCGCCATCGCCTCGGCGGCCGGGCTGCTGCGCACCTTCATGTATCTCGGCGCCATGGCGGCCTCCGCCGCGAACGCCGCCTTCTTCCCGCACGGCGCCACCACGGCCGGGCTGCACCACCTCGCGCTGTTCATGCTCGGCGGCGCGGCCCTGCTCTTCCTCCTCACCGTGCCCGACCGTTCGCTGGGGCGGCTGGGAACACCTCCGGGGCAGCAGAAGTGACGGCCGATCCGTTCGCCTGGACGTACCGACCGCGACGGTGGGTGACGGGGTTCAGTGAGGGCCTTTCCGGCTCGGTGCGGACTGCGACACCCGCACCGGCACCCGGAAGGCCCTCGCGCCACACCGTGACCACCGCCGACCTTCACCGGACGCTGCCGCCTTGCCGACCTCCCACACCCGGACCGGGCCACCGGCCACCCGGTGCGGCGCTACGAACGCGCCGCACCGGGTGGAGACGGTCGGGTTGCACCAGCTCGCGCTGGTCATGGTCGGCGGCGCGGCTCTGGTCTTCCTTCTCGCTGTTCCCGACTGATCGTCCGTGCGGCTTGGAACGCTGGTGCAGTAGTAAGAGGTGACGATCGATCAACTCTCGTCGGGCAGGTTTCCGCGCCAGGCGTGGATGCCCGGGGAGAGTTCGACCACCTCGGCGGGGTAGGCGCTGCGGACGAGGTGGAGCAGGGTGCGTTGCTCGGCCAGCCAGTTCGGCGCGGGGGAGAGTACGACCCGGAGGGTGACGCCGGATTCCTCCGCGTCGGAGACGGTCACCCAGAGGCCGCCGGGGCGGCCGGGTTCGATGCGTAGCTCCGGTCCGTGTTCCTCGTCCAGCCAGCGGACCGCGGAGCCGCGGCCGAGTCGGTCCAGGGCGGTTTCCCACTGCCTGAGGTGGCGGTCGGTCACCAGGGTGACGAACTGCCCGCGTACCGAGTCCGCGGTGACGGTGATCTCGCAGTCCAGCCAGTCGTGTCCGAGCAGTGAGCCCGGCGCGTGCCGTCCGAGGACGCGTACGCGGACGTTCCGGCCGCCGGTCCGTCCGTCGCAGCCGGGGGCGTCGTCGGTGCCGGGGCGGTCGGCGAGTCTTATCAACTCGTTCTGCTGCGAAGGGACTTCACTCACGGCGGACTCCTGTTGGCAGCGGGATCCAGGGGGTGACATCCTCGCGCAGGTGTTCGCCCCGGTGCCAGTCCGGGAGCGGGGCGTTCCGGCCGGGGCCGGCCCGTGGTGGGCCCCCGGAATCGGCTGGTGCCCGTGGCCGCAGTCCCCGCGGGCGTCGTCGGCACGCGGACGGCCCGCCGGACCGGGAGGGTCGGGCGGGCCGTTCGGGTGCTGCGAAGGGGTACTCCGGAGGTCGGTGCGGCGGCGGTCGTCGGGTCAGCGGTGGTCCGGGTGGCCGGTGAGCACGGTGGTGAAGATCGGTTTGCCGTGCTGGTGGCCGGTCACGGTGGTGGTGAGGGCGTCCGGGTCCCCGCCGGGGGTGTGCTGGGCGGTGATCGTGGTGGGCGCGTCGTGCTCGGCGTACCGGTGGAAGGTGGTGGCCGCGGCGGTCGGTGTGACGGTGGCCGGGCTGCTCAGCGCGTTGGCCGCCTGCCGGGCCGCCTCCAACAGCACCATGCCGGGGATGTGGTCGTTGGCGTGGTCGAAGAGGATCGGGTGCCAGAAGTCGGGGGTGAGGTGCCAGGTGCCGGGGGCGTCCGCCGGGGCCAGCAGGACGTCGCACGGGCGGAGCCGGCCGACCCGGGCCGGCGGGAGCGGCTCGGCGGTCACGGTCGGCGCCGCCGGGAGCTCGGCGGAGTGGCGGCCCCGGCGCAGCCGCTGGTAGGTGGAGTCCGGAACGGTGGTGAAGCGGGCGTAGCCGGTGGCGGCCAGCTGGGCGCCCCGTCGGACGACGGTCTCCAGCGTGAAGTCGACGGTGGTGCCGGAGCGGCGCGGCTGGGCGACGAGCTGGACCTCCAGGGTGAGGTCGGTCGGCGCCGCACCGATCAGCAACTGCCGCGACCGGGTGGTGTAGTCGAGGTTCCACATCATGAACTTGTGGTCGAGCGGTACGCCGAACCGGGTGTGGGCGAGGTAGAGCCCGGCTTGGCGGATCGTTTCAGCAGCTTGGATCGGGTCGTGCCGGGTGCCGTCCGGGGTGCTGAAGAAGGTGTGCGCCCGCGGCCACTGCGCGGTGACGGCGAAGGTGGTGTCCGTGAGCTGTTCGCTGCCGGTGAGGAAGACCTCGGCGTGGCAGGCCCGGTGGACGTACTCCTTGGCGACGGTGCTGGTCAGGCGAGGCGCCGGGGCTGCTGCGGCCGGGCCGGGGATCGTTCCGGAGTCCGTGCCGGTGGTGAGGACGGATGCGGGCGTACGGAAGGCAAGCAGAGTCATGGGGAGCGCTCCGAAAGGCCGTGACGGGCGGGGTGGGCTGCTCAGGGCTCGTAAGATACGTACCTACCGGTTTGGTTTTCAAGGAGCCAGAACAAAGGTTCGTCGGCGGCCGAGCGTGGTCGGACGGGCACGGTGGGTGGGTGTCGATCACTGCCCGGAGATCGGCTCCGACGGGTGAACCTCCTTGACCTGTGGGGATGTCGGCGCACAGGCTTGACAGGTTCATGGCCATTATGTGGTCGTTCGTTGCCATCCCGGCCACAAGTGAGAGCTGGTATTCCGCTTAAGGGGGCTGGCGGCGAGATGTCGGCCATCTGTTCGTCTCATACCGTCTACGCGGTTTTAGTCCGCTCGAGGACGGCCCTATGTGACCTGGGACGCAGGGATCCCCGCCGACCTCGGCGGGTAAGATACGGGGTGTTTGGTTTTGTTTGCCGAGCGTTTCGGGTGGGGTGGTTGCGGTGGTGCGACAGGAACGGGCGGTCCGGACGCGTCGGCTGATCCTGGAGGCGGCGGCGTCGGTCTTCGACGAGTACGGGTACGAGGGGGCGACGATCGGTGCGGTCGTGGCTCGCGCCGGAGTGACCCGGGGTGCGGTGTACTTCCACTTCGCCTCCAAGCGGGAGCTCGCCCAGGGGGTCGTCGAGGAGCAGTTCGGCCGGGACGAGATTCCCGAACGGCACTGCAAGCTCCAGGAGTTCGTGGACCTCGGGATGGTGGTCGCCCATCTCATGCCGCGCGACCCGGTGTTGAGCGCCGGCGCGCGGCTCTCCCTCGGCCAGGACGTGTTCGGCGACTTCAGCGGCGGTGCGGCGCCCGGCTGGATCCAGCGGGCCGAGACCGTGCTGGAGACGGCCGGCCGGCGCGGCGAACTGCTGCCCCAGGTGGTGCCCGCCGAGACGGCGTGGCTGGTCACCGGGGCCTGGACGGGCGTGCAGATACAGTCCCAGAAGATGTCCGGCCGGTCGGACCTGGAGCGCCGGGTCGCCTCGCTGTACCAGCATGTGATGCCCAGCATCGCGGTGCCCGGGGTGCTGGCCACGCTCGACCTCGCGGCGGACCGGGGCGGCCGGGTGGTCGCGGAGCTGGCGGCGGCCCGGGCGGCCGAGGCGGAGGCCGGGGCGGCTGCGGGCGAGGCGGCCGGGACGGGTGCGGGCGGGGCCGGTCCGGCCTGAGTCGGGGTGATCCGGGCGGGCTCCGGGCGGTTCCGAGTGGTTCGCGGGGGTCTCGGGCGAAGCCGTTCGAGGCCGGACCGGCGGTCCGGTGTCCTACTCCCACGGGCTTGCTCCGCCCAGAAACAAACAGCGCGTTCGGTTTTGTATTGACAAACCGTCTGTCCTGTTTTTGGATAGGTGTCGGGTGCTCGACCGACCTTCCAGCGGACCTGCGCGGACGGTGAGCAGCGGAGCGCCCGCCCGACCGGCGGCCGTCGGGGCCGCCGATCCGTCTGGATGTGGGGTGGTCGTCGTGGAGATCCGCGTGCTGGGGGTCTTGGGGGTCCGACTGTGCGGGGTTTCGGTGGTGCCCTCGGCGCCGAAGCCTCGACAGGTGCTCGCCCTGCTGGCGTTACGGGCCGACCAGGTCGTCCCGGCGAGCGTCCTCGCCGAGGAGCTGTGGTCCGGCCGTCCGCCGCGCAGCGCCCGCACCACCGTGCAGACCTATGTGCTCCAACTGCGCGACCTCATCGACCGGGCGCTCGCCCAGGGGGACGGCGGCCCGGGAGCCTCCTGCGCGAAGGACGTCCTGGTCACCTCGGCCGGCGGCTACATGCTGAACAGCGGTGGCGGGCTGGTCGACCTCCAGGAGTTCGATCGCCTCGCCGGGCACGGCTACCGCGCCATGGACGGCGGCGACTTCCCGCTCGCCGCCCGCCAGTTGGGCGAGGCGCTCGCGCTGTGGCGCGGCCCGGCCTTCGCGGACGTCCCGGTCGGCGGCCAACTCGCCGTCGAGGTCAGGCGGTTGGAGGAGACCCGGCTCTGCGCGCTGGACCAGCGGATCGAGGCCGACCTGCGCCTCGGCCGGCACCGCGTACTGCTCGCCGAACTCACCGTCCTGGTCGACCGCTACCGCACCCACGAGAGCCTGCACGGCCAGTACATGATCGCGTTGCACCGCTCCGGCCGCCGGGGCGAGGCGTTGGAGGCCTACCAGCGCCTGCGGAACACCCTGGTGCGGGAGTTGGGCATGGAGCCGTCCGCGGCACTGCGGCGACTCCAGCGCTCCATCCTGCTCGCCAGCCCGGAACGCCCGGACCAGGAGCAGCCGGGCGTGCTCGCCGAGGGAGCCGTCGCCCGAACCGCCCGCCTCACCCGGGTCGGCTGAGCCCGGCCCGCGACATCGCCGCCCGACCGCTCCCGACCACACCGGGCGGCGACGGGCAGCGACGGGCGGCGCGGGGTGGCGGCGGAACCGGTGGCCGGCCGGCGGGCGCGTCGGTCAGTCGGTCAGCACGCCGGTGTTCTGGCAGGCGTGCAGCAGCCACTGCCCGTCGTCCTGCCTGGTCATGACGTACAGCGGTGCACCCTCCGAGCCGCCGTCCGCGTCGCCGTTCGCCGAGTGGTAGACCTGGCGGACCTTGACGGCGGCCACGTCGGGGCGGAGGAACTGGATGTGCACCGGCTCGTACGTGACCCGGCCGTCCCAGGTCGCGGCGGGCAGGACGGCTCGGGTGAACTCGGCGATCGCGTCCAGGCCGAGGAGGACCTTGCCGTGCGCGGTGGTCCAGAGCGCCTCGGGGTGGAAGAGGGCGAGGAAGGTGTCCGGGTCCTTGGCGCGTTGGGCGCGCTCGACGGCGGCCACGACCTGCTCGATGGCCGCGATGTCCGCGAGCTTGGTGTCGGAGGGAGCCGCGTCGGAGGGACCGGCGTCGGAGGGGGCGCTGCCGGAAAGGGCGGTGTCGGCGGGCGCGGGCGTTGCGGATTCGGTGTTCATGAGGATCACTCTGGGAGCTCAAGTTCCCTTGAGGTCAAGCCCGTCGGGGCACCTCGGGGCGCAGCGCCAGGTAGGTGTCGAGGCGGGCCGAGGCGGTGAGCATCTCGAGCCCCCGGGTGGTGAGGCGCTGTTGCCAGCCGTCGAGGGCGGCGGCCAGTTCGCCGGTGCCGCCCGCCGTGCGGATCTGCCGCAGCACGGTGGCGACGCGGTCCAGCAGGTAGCCGCCCCGGCGGAGCAGGTGGGCGAGTTCGGCGTCGCGGACGTCGGCCGGGAGGTAGCGGCGGTGGCCGGTGGCGCGGTCCCGGGCGGGGGTCAGGATGCCGGCGGCTTCCCAGGCCCGCAGGGTCGCGGGGGTGACACCGAGCCGGTGCGCGACCTCGCCGACGGAGCGGGGGCCGGGCAGCGCGGGAAGGGCGGGGCCGGGCGTGGCGCCGTCGGTCAGGTGGCCGACGGCCGCGCGGACGGCGGCGAGGGTCTCCCGGTCGCGCAGCAACTGGGCGTGGCCCCGGTCGAGTTCGGTGAGGGCGTCGCCGAGCCGGTCGGCGTGGACGGCGGTCATGACCGAGCCGGCGGTCGCGTGCCCGTACGCCGGGACGAGGGCGAGGTAGGCGCGCAGGGCGGCCGCGTGCGGCTCGGTGTAGATCCGGTACCCGGTGGGTGTGCGGTCGGCGGGCGGGAGGTAGCCGTCGCGCTCGTAGTTGCGGATGGCCTGGGTCGAGATGCCGTGCTCGCGAGCGAGGTCGGCGGGTCGCATGGTCGTCTCCGTTCGGGGGCGGGCGGGCGTTCGGAGTCGGCCGATGGTTCAGGGCCGTTTGAGGCTTTCGGCCACAGTTGGGCAATGCCTGGGCGGCGCTGGAGGGAAAAGTTTCAACCGTTCTTTCAAGGATACGCTTGAGGTTCATGAACCAGGACATCAACGATTTCGTCCCCCCGGCGTGCGAGCTTCTGGGCCTCGGTGAGCCGACGCACCAGGAGCCGGCGTTCGGGCGGGTCCGCAACGAACTGTTCGCCCGGCTGGTCGACCGGGGTTTCCGGTCGATCGCCCTGGAGACCGACCGGGTGGCCGCGTTCGCCGTGGACGCCTACGTCCGGGAGGGTGTCGGCACCCTCGACTCGGCGCTGGAGGAGGGCTTCACCCACGGCTTCGGGGAGCTCGAGCCAAATCGCCGACTCGTCGCCTGGATACGGGAGTTCAACCGGGACCGGGCGTCCGGTGCGCAGCTGTCCTTCCATGGCTTCGACATCCCGACCGAGAACACCAGCGCCCCCAGCCCGCGCCGCTACCTCGAACACGCCCGCGACTACCTGGGGCTCGACCTCGACCTCGCCGGGGTGGCGGGCGAGGACGAGCGCTGGAGCCGCACGGAGGCGGTGACGGATCCGGCCCGGTCGCCGGGTGACAGTGCCGAGGCCGTGCGGCTGCGCTGCCTCGCCGACGACCTCCTCCTCCAACTCCACATGCGGGCACCGGCATTGATCGCCAAGACCTCGTCCGCCGAGTGGTACGCGGCCCGCACCCGGCTGACCGCCGGGATCGGACTGCTGCGCTACCACGCGCAGTCGGCGGTCCGGGGCCTCGATCAGAGCGCCCGGATCAGCGCCCTGTCCGGCGTGCGGGACGCGCTGATGGCGCAGAACCTCCTCGACATCCGCGCGATCGAGGCCGAGCGCGGACCGACCCTGGTCTTCTCCCACAACCTGCACCTGCGGCGGAACCCGAGCGCCTGGTCGTCGGGCGAGCTGGACTGCCGCTGGATCGGCGCGGGCCACATCGTGGGCACGCTGCTGGGCGAGCGGTACGCCTTCGTCGCCGGGAGCCTGGGGCGCAGCGAGGCGATCGGGCTGGCCGAGCCGGCGCCGGGGACGTACGAGGCCCACCTGCAGGGGCGGGGCGCGGCCTGGGAGTTGACGGACACGGCGCTGCCGGCCGGGGTCCGGACGCGCACCGACACCGTCCCGCGGCAGGGCTACTTCCCGCTCGACCGGGAGGTGCTCGACGGCGCGGCCGCGCTGCTGCACATCGCCGACGGCGCGGCGGTACCGGCCGGAGCCTGAACGGGGGCCGGAGCCTGAGCGGCGGCCGGCCCCGGGTAGGCCCGCCGCAGGTGGGCCACCAGGGCGGCGGTCGGCGGTGAGGCGGGCTGCCCGGTCGGCCAGGTGAGCGCGATCCGGACCCGGGGGACGGGTCCGGTGAGCGGGCGCACCCGCAGACCGGGCAGCGGGCCCGGGTTCGGCAGGACGGCGACGCCCAGCCCGTGTGCGGCGAGTTCGGCCAGCTGCGGTGGCGCGGCCGCCTCGACGCCGACCGCCGGATCGACACCGGCCTCGGCCAGGGCGCACTCCAGCGCGGTGCGCAGACCGGTGCCGCGCGGGGTGCTGACCAGGGCGTGCCCGGCCAGCTCGGCGACCGGGAGCGCGCTCCGGTCCGCACCGGGGACACCGGGGACACCGGGGCCGGCGCCCGAGCCAGAGTCAGAGCCAGAGCCCGGACTATCGGCGGAACCCGGGCCCGTACCCGCCGCGAGCGGGTGCCCCGACGCGCAGGCCGCGACCAGCGGGACCTCCAGCACGGTGTGCAGCGCGAGCCCGGTCAGCGCCGACCAGCCGTCGTCGCCCTCCCGCCCGCTCGCCGGGGCGGGCAGGCCGACGACGGCGAGGTCCAGCCGGCCGTCGCGCAGGGCGTCGAGCATCCGCGCGGTGGTGTCCTCGGTGAGCGAGAAGTCGATGCCGGGGTGCTCCTGGCGGAACGCCGCGAGCGTGGTGGCGAGTCCGGGGAAGGTCCCCAGCTCGGCCGGCGGGGTCAGGGCCGCCCCGGCGACCATGCCCAGGCGCACGTGCCCGCGCCGCAGCCCGCCGAACTCCTGGGCCGTGCGGCGGGCCGCCGCCGCGGCGGCCAGCGCCGCCCGGGCGTGCGGCAGTACCGCCTCGCCGACCGGGGTGAGCCGCACGGTGCGCCCCGAGCGGTCGAACAGCGGGTGGCCCAGCTCCCGTTCCAGCTGCCGGATCTGGGAGCTCACCCCGGGCTGGCTCAGGTGCAGCAGCTGCGCGGCCCGGGTGAAGCTGCCGTGCTGGGCGACGGTGACGAAGTACTGGAGCTGCCGCAGTTCCATAACTCCTGATCATAGGTGCCAGAACTTCCCGGTCTTGGACGGGCGTACGGTTCCGGCCGCAGGCTGGACGCATGGAAACCGTGCCGCAGGACCAGGACGCCGGGCAGATCCGGTGGATCCGTGCGCAGATCGCGGCCGAGCGCCGCGAACTCGCCGCCGTGTTCGCCGCCTTCACCCAGGTGCAGTGGAACTCGCCCTCGCTGTGCGCGGGTTGGCGGGTCCGTGAGGTGGCCGCGCACCTGAGCACCGGCTTCCGGCACTCGACGGCGCGCACGCTCCTCGAACTCGCCCGCTCCGGCGGCAACGTCCACCGGATGGCCGACCGGATCGCCCGCCGTGACGCCGCCGCCCTGAGCGAGCGCGAACTCGTCGCCGCCATGGCCGACCACGCCGACCACCCCTGGCGCCCGCCGGTCGGCGGCCGGATCGCGGCGCTCGCCCACGACGCCGTCCACGGTCTCGACATCACCGTGGCGCTCGGGCTGCCGGCCCGGCTGCCGGTGGCGCGTACGACCGCCCTGCTGGCCGGTGTCTCACCCCGCACGCTGCGGTTCTTCGGGGCGCGGGTGGACGGGGTCCGGCTGGAGGCGACGGACACGGAGTGGTCCTACGGGCACGGTCGGCTCACCGTGGAGGGGCGGGCTGAGCACCTGCTGCTGGTGGCGTACGGGCGCCGGGTGCCGGAGGGGCTGCTGGCCGGGTCCGGCGCGGGACGGTTCACGGCGGGCGGTGCGTAGCGGGCACCTGAGCGGTGCGTAGCGGGCACGTGAGCGGTGCCCCATCGGCGGGAGGTGTTTCTCGGCCACCGGCGAGGGCGGCCGTCATGCGGGCCTCCGGGGCCCGTGGCTACGATCGGAAGGAGTACTTCCGGATGGTGGCGAGACGGAAGCCAGGTCGCCGATGGCCCCGAGGTCCGTGCAGTGGCCGCCGTACGTGCGGGTCGCGCCGTGGTTGCTGACCGTCGGCGGGCTGGTGTGGAACGCGCTGGACCCGACCGACTACTGGGGCGATCCGATGCTGGCGGCGGCCGCCGTGCTGGCGGGGGCGCTGCTGATGCTGGGGGACACCGTCGCGGTGGGGGCGGCCAACGCGCTGGGCATCCTGGTGCTGTCCGCCCGGGACGGGTCGCTCGGGACCCGGGCCGGCTTCCTGGAGCTGGGGAACACGGTGTTCGCGGCGCTGCTCGGGATCGCGGTGAACCGGGTGGTGGCCCGGCACGGGCGGCGGTTGGAGCGGGTGCGTTCGGTGGCCGAGGCGGCGCAGCGGGCGGTGCTGCCGGAGCCGCCCGCGCGGGTGGGGCGGCTGTCGGTCGCGGCCTGCTACCGGGCCGCCCAGGACGAGGCGCTGATCGGCGGGGACGCGTACGCGCTGCAGGTCACCCCGTACGGCGTGCGCGGGCTGATCGCCGACGTGCGGGGCAAGGGGCTGCACGCGGTCGGCGCCGTGTCGGTGCTGCTGGGCGCCTTCCGGGAGGGCTCGCACCGGCTGCCGGACCTGGTCGCGCTCGCGGACGCGCTGGAGGACTCGCTGCTGCGGGAGAGCGAGCGGATGAGCGAGGAACTGCGGCTGGAGGGGTTCATCACCGCGCTGCTGGTGGAGTTCCCGCCGGGGGAGGAGAGCGTGCGCACGCTCGACTGCGGGCACCCCGGCCCGTACCTGCTGGGCCCCTACCCGCCGGGCGGGGCCGCGCCCCGGGTGCGCCGGCTGGACGCGGCGGACCCGGGGCTGCCGCTGGGGATGGGCGGGCTGGGCGTGGCGCGTCCGCTGCCGGAGGGGCGGCCGTTCCCGGCCGGGTGCACGCTGCTGCTGGTGACCGACGGGGTCACCGAGGCCCGGGACGCGGCGGGGGAGTTCTATGACCCGGTGCTCGGCCTGGCCCCGCTGGGGCCGTTCACCGGGCCGGGGGAGGTGCTGGACGCGCTGGTGGCGGACGTCGAGCGGTGGACGGGAGGGCCCCGGGACGACGACATGGCGGTGCTGGCGATCACCCGTCGTGCGGAGCCGGGGGCGGACAGTCGGCGCTGAGGGTCGAGGGCGGCGGCCGGTGGACCGGTTCGCGCCGGGGGCGGCTCGTATCCGCCCTGTGATCCCCTTCTACGGCTCGCTTCGGTCACGCCGGTATCACGATGAGGTGACGGTAGGGCTGCACTCCATGGAATCCGGCCAAGTTGAGCGCCTCCGTCCGGTGGCCGGAAAGGTCCTGTCCGAATAGCGGACGTCGAAATGGACCGGCGGGCCCCGGGGTGATCAAGGTGCCCGTCGGGCCGCGCCGCCTTGGCCGAGGGGCGCCGTCGGCGGCGCGGCCGCGCGGGACGCGTCCATAAGGAGCGCGCAAGGGTCCGGCGGGCGAGTGGCGGGATTCGGCCGACCTGCGGTCCGTCCGGAAACGGACCCGGTGCTTGCCCGGTGTCGAAGGGGTGACCGAGAGTCGCACCAATGAACGAGAAGCCCAGCTCCCGCCAGGCCCGTCTGCTCGGCCACCGCGATTTCCGGCTCCTGCTGACCGGAGCCGCGGCGGCCCAGACGGGCACTCAGGTCACCCTGGTGGCCCTTCCCTTGGTGGCGGTGATGGTGCTCGACGCCACGCCGTTCGAAGTCGGCCTGCTGACCGCCGCCGAGACCGCCGCCTTCCTGCTCATCGGCCTCCCTGCGGGCGCCTGGCTGGACCGGATGCGCAAGCTGCCGGTCCTGATCAGGGCCGACGTGGTGCGCTGCCTGGCCGTGGGGTCGATCCCGCCGGCCGCCGCGCTCGGCGTGCTGACCATGCCGCAGCTCTACCTCGTGGCACTGGTCACCGGGGTGGCGACGGTGTTCTTCGACGTCGCCCACCAGTCCTTCCTGCCCGCCGTCCTGCCGCGCGAGCAACTGGTCGGCGGCAACGGAGCGTTGGAGACGGTCCGCTCCTCGGCGCAGATCGCCGGGCCGGGCCTCGGCGGCGGGCTGGTCCAGCTGCTCGGGGCGCCGCTCGCCATCGTGGCCGACGCCTGCGGCTACCTCGTCTCCGCGCTGCTGCTCGGCCGGATCAAGGTCGAGGAGCAGCGGCCGGAACCCGAGCCGGGGCGCTCGCTGCGCGCCGAGGTCGGGGAGGGTGTGCGGTTCGTGCTCGGCCACCCGCTGCTGCGGGCGATCGCGACCGCCACCGCCACGTCCAACCTGTTCTCCGCCGTGCTGACCGCCGTGCAGACGGTGTTCTGGGTACGGGTGCTCGACCTGTCGCCGGGCGCCATCGGCGTGCTGCTGTCGGTCTCCGCCCTCGGCGGACTGGCCGGCGCGCTGTGCGCCGGGCAGCTCGCCCGGTGGATCGGGCAGGCCCGGCTGATCTGGCTCTCCACGCTGGTGACGGCACCGTTCGCGATGCTGTGGCCGCTGTCCGGCGGTGGCGCGGGCGTGGTGCTGTTCGGCCTGGCCTCCGGGGTGGTGCTGTTCGGCGCGGTCGCCTACAACGTCGCCCAGGTCAGCTTCCGGCAGAGCCTCTGCCCGCCGGAGCTGCTCGGCCGGATGAACGCCACCATGCGCTTCCTGGTGTGGGGCACCCTGCCGATCGGCGCCCTGGTCGGCGGCGTGGTCGCCGACGCGGCCGGGCCGCGCGCCGCGCTCTGGGTCTGCGCCGTCGGCTTCCTGCTGGTGCCGCTGCCGCTGCTGCTCTCCCCGCTGCGGCGGATGCGCGAGCTGCCGGACCCGGACCGTACGGCGGGGCCGGGCGCGGGCGAGGGCGCGGACGTCAGCGAGGAGGAGAGCGCCGTGAGCCCGGGGGTGTCCTGACCCGCCTGCCTGTCTGCCCGCCAGCCCGCCTGCCCGTAGCACCCGGACCTGAGCAACGCCCCGATCGGTCACCTCGACCGATCCCGACCGATCCCCGACCCGAGCCGCGACCGGAAACCGGAGACCGTTCCCGTGCACGCCAGCATCACCGCCGCCTACCTCGCCCGGTACCGCTCCGCCGCCGCCGAATCCCCGGTGGAGCTGCTCCCGCTGACCGGCGCCCAGCGACGGTTCCTGATCACCCGCCGGCTCACGCCGCAGAGCCGCAGCGACATCGTCCCGCTGATGTTCGCCTACCCGCGCGGCACCCTCGACCTGGAGCGGCTGGCCCGCGCCGCCACCGCGGTGGCCGCCCACCACCCGGCGCTGTGCGGAGGCTTCGCCACCGTGCGCGGCACACCCGTGCTGCGCGCCGGCGGCCCCTCCGCCGAGGCCGCCCGGATCCCCGTCGCCCCCGGCGGCACCGCCCGCGCCGCGCTGCGCGAGGCCCTGCTGGACTGGCCCGCCGACGGGCCCGCGCTGCGCCTGCTGGTGGCCGCGGACCCGGACGGGGAGCCGTCCGCGGACCCGTCCGGGGCCGAGGAACTGCTCGTCGTCGCACTGGACCACGCCGCCTGCGACGAGCAGTCGCTCGGGGTGCTCACCGCCGAGCTCAGCGCCGCGTACGAGCAGGACGAGCCGCCCGCGGCCGGGCCCACCCCCCGGGCGCTGGCCGACTACCGGCAGGCCGTCGAGCTGCAGTTGGACGCCGAGGACGCCGCCGGCGGCCCCGCCGCCCAGGCCTACTGGGGCCGCCGGCTGGGCGGCCTGACCGGGGCGGGCGGCAGCGCGGCCACGTCCACCGGCATGCTCACCGAGCGGCTGCCCGCCGCCGAGGGCGCCGCCCGCGGCGCCGTCTTCCCGGCCCTGCTGGACGCGGTCGGCTCGGCCCTGCACCGGCTGCACCGGACGGAGGGGCCCTCCCGGCCGGAGACCGGGGGAGGGGCGCTCGCGCTCGGCTACCCGTGGGGCGGACGGCCGGCGGGCGCTCCCGCCGCACTCGGCTGCTTCCTCAACACCCTGGTGCACCCGGCGACTCCGGGGCCGGTCGCGGACCTGGACGCGCTCGCGGACGCCTGGTGGGACGACCTGGACCAGGCCGGCACCCCCTTCGACGAGGTGGTCCGCGCCGCCCGCACCGCCGGGGCCCCGTGGTCGGGCGCCCTGGACGGCCTGCTCACCCTGGACGACCTGCACCGCCGCCCACCGCTGGTGCTCGGCGGCACCCCCGGCCGGGAGACCCCGCTGGACGGGCGCCCGCTCGCCGCGCCGATGGCCGTCTCCGCCTCGCACGGCGACGACCTGCTGGTCCGGCTGGCCTGGGACCGCGACCGCTTCCCCGAGGCCGACGCCCACGCGGCCTTCGACGACCTGCTCGCCGTGCTGCGGCACCACCTGCCCGCCCGGCCGAGCCCGGCGCCGCAGGCCTGAACCCGCCTGCCCCGCAGGCCCGACACCGCACGTCCGAGACCGTACTTCCGACGCCGCCCGCCCGAGACCGTACGCCCGGAACCACCTGCCCGGGACCGTACGCCCGAGACCGCGGGCGCCGAACTCCCACCCAGGATCCCGAACGGCGGATCCGCCATGCCCGTCCGCGCGCGTCCGACACGCCCCCGGACGGGACCCCCGGGCCCCGGGCCGCACCTCACCCCGGTGCGGCCCGGCCACCGGCCGGTACGGGAACACCCCACGCCCGCTTCCGGCCACCGCAGTGCCGACACAGCCCACCACACAAGGGAATCGACGATGTTCGCACTCTCTCCGTCACAGGAGATCGTCTGGCTGCACGAGCAGATGCTGCCGGGCAGCCGCGCCTACAACTTCACCGCCGTCCTCGACCTGTGGGGCGCTCTCGACCGGTACGCGCTGCACACCGGCCTGGCCGCCGTGCTGGCCCACCACCCGGGCCTGCGACTGGAGTTGGTGCCCAGCCCGGAGGGCCTGCCCGGCCAGCGGGTCGCCGAGGACTGCGAACCGGAGCTGCGCCACAGCGACTTCGCCGCCGAGCAGGACCCGGAGGCCGCCTTCCAGCGGCTGCTCGCCGCCGAGGCCGAGGAGCCGCTGGACACCGGCCGGGCGCCGGTGCTGCGCTGGCACCTGGTCCGGCTCGGCGAGGACCACCACCGGCTGATCCACGTCGAGCACCACCTCGTCCACGACGGCCACTCCTTCGCGATCCTGCTGCGCGACCTGTTCACCGTCTACCGCGCCACCGTCCTCGGCGAGCCGTACCAACTGCCCGTCGCCCCCTCGTACGAGGACCACGCCCGCGCCGCCGCCGACCTCCCCCGGGACCGCGGCCTCGACTTCTGGACCAGGGAGCTGGCCGACGCGCCGCGCGAGGTCACCCTGCCCGGGCTGGCCCGGCCGCGCGCCGAACGGCGCCACCACGGCGGCCAGTTGCGCCAGTCGATCGGCGCCGACCTGGCCGGGCGGCTGCGCGAGCGCAGCAAGGCGGACGGCCACACCCCGTTCAGCACCCTGCTCGCCCTGCTCGCCGAACTGCTGCGCCGGCACAGCGGCCACCGCGAGCTGGTGATCGGCACCGCCGTCGGCAACCGCCCGGAGGGCTTCGAGGGCACCGTCGGCATGTTCGTCAACACCGTCCCGCTGCGCCTGCGGCTCGACCCGACGGTCCCCGGCACCGAGGCCGTCGACGAGGTGACCGACGTCCTGCTGCGCGCGCTGCCGTACCAGGACCTGCCGGTCCAGGAGCTGACCCGCCGGCTCGGCCTGCACACCAGCGGCGCCGACAACCCGCTGTTCAACGTGATGTTCAGCGCGCACGACGCGGCGCTGCCCGACGTCCAGGCGCCCGGTCTCGAGGTCTCGCTGTACGAGGGCTTCAACACCGGCACCACCCGCTTCGACCTCGACCTGGTGCTGCTGCCCGACGACCGCCGGGTGGTCGGCGAGAAGCACGGCGCCGCCGGGATGACCCTGGTCTGGGACTACGACGCCGACCTGTTCCGCGAGTCCGACGCGGTGCTGCTGTCCGAGCGGCTGCTGGAGCTGCTGCGCTGCTACCTGGACCGCCCGCAGACGCCGATCGCCGACCTGGCCCCCGCACCCGAGGCCGCGCAGGCCGCCCCGGCCGCCCCGGTCACCCCCGCCGTGCTCGACCCGGCCGCCGCCCACGACCCGGCCTCGCTCGCCCTGCTGGCCGGCACCGAGCGGATCAGCTACGGCGAACTCGACCGCCGGGTCGCCGAGTTGGTCGAGCGAATGAGCGCCGCCGGCGTCACCCCCGGCCAGCCGGTCGCCGCCGTGCTGCCGCGCGGCGCGGACAGCGTGGTCGCGCTGCTCGCCTGCCTGCGCCACGGCGCCGTGTACGCGCCGCTGTCCACCGAGGACCCGGCCGCCCGGCTCGGGCTGCTGCTGGAGCGGCTGAGCCCGGCGCTCGTCCTCACCACCCGGCAGAGCGCGTCGGCACTGCCGGAGGAGGGCGTCACCCCGGCGCTGCTGGACGGCCCCGAATTCCCGAAGGCCGAGCCCGCCGCCGTGCTGGACGGTGCCGCGTACGTGATCCACACCTCCGGCTCCACCGGCGTCCCCAAGCCCGTCCTGGTCGGCCGCGAGGCCCTCGCCGGGTACGTCGCCGCGATCGTCGACCGCTACCGCCTCACCTCCGCCGACCGGGCGCTGCTGTTCGCCCGGCCGTCCTTCGATGTGGCCCTGGAGGAGGTGCTGCCCGCCCTCGCGGCCGGCGCCGCCCTCGTCGTGCCGCAGCGCGAGGTGCCTACCGGGCCCGAGCTGGTCGCCGTGCTGGCCGCCCGCGGCGTGACCGTCGCCAACCTGCCGACCAGCTACCTGCTCGCCGTCCGCGAGGATCTGCGCGCGGCGCTGGACGACGGCCGCTGGGCGCCCCGGCTGCTGGTGCTCGGCGGCGAGCGGCTGCCCGCCCGGGCACTGACCGGCCTGACCGGGGCCACCACCGTGCTGAACGCCTACGGCGTCACCGAGGCCACCGTCACCTCCACCGTGTACGAGATCACCGCCGCCGACGTCGCCGAGGACGGCGAGATCCCGCTCGGCGCCGAACTCGACGGCGTGAGCGTCCACGTCCTGGACGACACCCTGCGCCCGCTCGCCCCCGGCTGCGTCGGCGAACTCGTCGTCAGTGGCGGCCTGTTGGCCGAGGGCTACCTCGGCCTGCCGGAGCCCACCGCGGCCCGCTTCACGACCGTCCCCGCGCTCGGCGGCGCCCGGGTGTACCGCACCGGCGACCGCGGCTACCGCGACCTGGACGGGCGGCTGTGCTTCCTCGGCCGCGCCGACAACCAGGTCAAGCTGCGCGGCCACCGGATCGAGCTGGAGGAGATCGAGGCCGCCGCCTCCGCCGAACTCGGCGGCCGCTCCTGCGCGGTGCTGCTGCACACCGACCCGCGGACCGGCCCCCGCCTGGTCGGCTTCCTGGAGGGCGCCGACCGCCCCGACCAGGCCGCCCTGCACGAGGCGCTCGCCCGCCGACTGCCCGGCGGACTCGTCCCGGCGAGCTGGACGGCCGTCGCCACGATGCCGACCCTGCCCGGCGGCAAGCCCGACCGCGCCGCCCTCGCCCGCCTGGTGGAGCAGACCCCGGAGCCGCAGGAGGACGCGCCGGGCGAGTTCGCCGACCCCGGCCAGCAACTGATCGCCGCCGCCTGGCGCGAGGTGCTCGGCCACGACCGCTTCACCGCGGACTCGCACTTCTTCGAGGTCGGCGGCCACTCGCTGCTCGCCGCCCAGCTCGCCGCGTACCTGGAGCCCCACCTCGGCAGCCGCCCGCCGCTGCGCACCCTGTTCCGCCACGCCGTGCTGGCCGACCAGGCCCGCGCCCTCGCCGCGGACGCCAAGTGAACGCGCCTTCCAAGGCATCGAACTGACGGCTCGTCACTTTCTGTGGAGATGATGATGGAACACCTTGGCACGGAACTCCGGAGCACGGACAGCCTGAGTGCGGGCAACCCGGGTACGGGCAGTCTGAGCATCGGCTACGGCCGCCCGCACCAGGACGGCGCGGTGCTCGACCTGTTCACCGCCTGGGCGCACCGCACCCCCGACGCCCCCGCCCTGATCGACGGCGAGCAGGTCTACAGCTACGCCGAACTCGACCGCCTCGCCGACACCGTGGCCGAGGCGCTGCGCGGCAGGGTCGGCCCCGGCGACCTGCTCGGCGTCTGCCTCGCCCACTCGGTCTCGCTGGTCGCCGTCACCCTGGCCGCCGCCAAGCTCGGCGCCGTCCACCTGCCGCTCGGCCCGCGCCCCGGCGAGCGCCGGCTGCGCGCCGTCGCCGAGCAGCTGCGCCCGGCCTGCCTGGTCGGCGAGCCGGACCTGCTGCCGCCCGGCGGCGAGCGGCTGCCGCTGGACCTGCCCACCGCCGGCGTGGTGGCCGCCCTGACCTCCGGCGGGCAGGTGCGCGTCCCGGTCGGCACCCACTACGCGGTGCTCACCTCCGGTTCCACCGGCACCCCGAAGGCCGTCGCCGTCACCGAGCCCGCGCTCGGCGCGCTGCTGCAGTGGTACCGCGGGGCGACCGGCCTCGGCCCCGGGGAGCGGCACAGCCTGCTGATCGGCGTCGCCTTCGACCCGCACGTGCAGGAGCTGTGGGCCGGCCTCACCTCCGGCGCGGCCCTGGTCGTCGCCCCCGAGGCGGTCCGTTGGGACACCGGCGCGCTCACCGACTGGTGGCGCGAGGCCGGCATCACCGTGTCCATCCTGCCCACCCCGCTGGCCGAGCCCGTCCTCGGCCGGCCCTGGCCCGCCGGGCTGGCGCTGCGCCACCTGGTGATCGGCGGCGACCGGCTGCGCCGCGCCCCCGGGCCCGACGTCACCGCGACCGTCCACAACGCCTACGGCCCCGCCGAGGCCACCGTCACCACCACCATGCACACCATGGCCCCCGGCGGGGACCACGGCGCCGGCGCCCCGCCGATCGGCCTGCCGATCGACGGCGTCGTCGTCCTGGTCACCGACGAGGACGGCCGCCCGGTACCGCGCGGCACGGCCGGCGAGCTGCGGATCGGCGGCCGCGGCCTGGCCGCCGGGTACCTCGACCCCGAGCTGACCGCCCGCCGCTTCGTCGACGCGCCCGCCGGCGTGGTCGGCACCGACCGGGTCTACCGCACCGGCGACCGGGTGGTGATGCGGCCGGACGGCGTGCTGGAGTTCCACGGCCGCCTCGACGACCAGGTCAAGGTCAGCGGCGTGCGGATCGAACCCGCCGAGGTCGAGGCCGCCTTCGAGCGCGACCCGCAGGTGCGCCGGGCGGTGGTCGCCGCCGAACAGGCGCCGACCGGCGGGGTCCGACTGCTGGCCTTCGTCCACGCCGAGGACGGCGCCGACCCGGCGGCGCTGCTCGACTCCGTCCGGCCCTGGCTGCCCGAGCAGGCCGTGCCCTCCGCCGTCCACCTGGTGGAGCGCTTCCCGCTGGACGCCAACGGCAAGGTGGACCGCCAGGCCCTGCTGGCCGACGTGGCGGTGCCGGACGCGGTCGTGGCGGACGCGGTGGAGGAAGGGCACGGCCCGGTCGAGCGGACCGTGCTGAAGCTCTGCCGCGAGCTGATCGGCCGCGCCGACCTCGGTCCCGAGGACAACTTCCTGGCCGCGGGCGGCAATTCGCTCGCCGCCGCGAGACTGCTGGAGGCCCTGGAGAACGAGTACGGCGTCCGGCTGCGCGCCCCCCTGGTGCTGCGCCAGCCCGACCTGCGGGCCGTCGCCCGGCTGATCGAGGAACGGGTGGCCGATCTGGCCGCGACCGCCTGACCCCGCCCGAACCTCCTCAGCGGGGCGCCCCGGCCCACCCGGCCGGGGCGCCCGGAAGGGAACCACCGTGACCACCATGTCCTCGCCCGCCGCGGCCCGGTCTGCTGCGACCGACCAGCTGGCCCTGACCGACCTGCCCGCCCTGGTCGCCCGGCAGGCCGAGAGCCGCCCCGACGCGCTCGCCGTGACCGACGGCTCCACCGTCCTCACCTACCGCGAACTCGTCGACGCCGCAGGCCGGTTGGCCGCCGTCCTGGCCGCCCGGGGGATCGGCCCCGGCAGCGCCGTCGGCCTGCTGTGCGCCCGCTCGACCCGGTACGTCGTCGCCCAGCTCGCCGTCTGGCGGGCCGGCGCCCTGGCCGTCCCGATCGACCCGGCCTACCCGCGCCCGCGGATCGCCGAACTGACCGCCGACGCGGACCTCCGGCTCGTCCTCGGCGACAAGGGGCTGCTCGCCGAGGCCGGGCTCCCCGAGGAGCTCACCCTGGTGCTGACCGAGCGCGGCACCGAGGCCACCGACGGCACGGCGCCCGACGCCGCCGACCCGGCCGCGCCCGCCCTGCTCTACTACACCTCCGGCTCCACCGGCCGCCCCAAGGGCGTCCTCGTCCCGCACCGCGCCGTCGCCGACCTGGTCACCGCCGAGGACGCGGTCGTCCTCGGCCCGCGCGACCGGGTGCTCTTCCACTCCACCGTCTCCTTCGACGGCGCCACCTTCGAACTGTGGGCCCCGCTCGCCCGCGGCGCCGCCGTGGCCGTCTCCCCGAGCGAGCGGCCCAGCGCCGAGGACCTGGTCCGCGACGTCGAGAGCTTCGGCGTCACCACCGTCTTCCTCACCACCGCGCTCTTCCACCACCTGGCCGCCCGGCGCTCCCGGATCTTCGGCGTGCTGCGCACCCTGGTCGTCGGCGGCGAGGCGATCTCCGCCGAGCACGCGGGCGCCGTGCTGCGGGCCTTCCCCTGGCTCGAACTGGTCAACGGGTACGGGCCGACCGAGGCCACCACCTTCACCACCGTCCACCGGGTCACCCCGGCCGACTGCGCCGGCTCCGTCCCGATCGGCCGGACCTTCGGCGGCGCCCGCGCCTACGTCCTGGACGAGGGCCTCGCGCCGGTGGCGCCGGGCGCCGTCGGCGAACTGTGGATCGCCGGCGACCGGCTGGCCCTCGGCTACCTCGACCGGCCGGAGCTGACCGCCGAGCGCTTCCGTGAACTGCCGGGCATCGGACGCGCCTACCGCAGCGGCGACCGGGTCGCCCAACTGCCGGACGGCTCCCTGGAGTACCACGGGCGCACCGACGACCAGGTCAAGGTGCGGGGCTACCGGATCGAACCCGGCGAGGTCGAGCACGCGCTGCTCCAGCTGCCCGAGGTCGCCGAGGCGGCGGTCGTGGTCCGCCGGGCCGGGCAGCCCGACGCCGCGCTCACCGCCTGCCTGGTGCTCGCCGAGGGCGCCCGCCCGGCCGTCGAGGCGCTGCGCGCCCGGCTGGCCGAGCAGCTGCCCGCCCACCTGGTTCCCACCGCCTGGACCGTGCTCGCCGCGCTGCCGCTGACCGGCAGCGGGAAGGTGGACCGGCGGGCGCTGGCCGCCGACGAACGGGCCGGGGCGCACCCGGCCGGGGACGAGATGGCCGTCGGCGGGGCGGCCGACGCGCACCCGCCTGTGAACGAGACGGCCGACGCGCACCCGGCCGGTGGCGGGCCGACCGGGGCGCACCCGGCCACCGGCGCCGGCCTCGGCCCGATCCAGCAGGTCGTCGCCGAGGCGTGGAGCCGGGCCCTGGAACGCCCGATCACCGACCCGGCCGCCGACTTCCTCGCCGAGGGCGGCCACTCGCTGCTCGCCATGTGGGTGGTGGACGACCTGCGCGAGGACCTCGGGGTCGAGCTGTCGCTCGCCGACTTCCTCGCCCACCCGACCGTCGCCGCCCAGGCCGACCTGCTGGAACGCGCCCTGCGGGCCGCCGACGACACCCCCGGAGCCGACCGATGAGCACCGTCGACCAGACCGACCTGCTGCGCCGCGCCCGCGACCGCCGCACCGCCACCACCCCCGCCCGACCTGTCGCGCCCGGCGGTCCGGCCGCACCCGTCGAGCCGGCCCCGCTCTCGCACGCCCAGCAGCGGATGTGGCTGATGGACCACCTCGGCCAGGGCGGCGCCCTCTACAACGTGCCGATCGCCACCCGGCTGCGCGGCCCGCTCGACCAGGCCGCCCTCGCCGCCGCGATCACCGGCCTGACCGAGCGGCACGCCGTCCTGCGCACCCGCTACCCGCGCCGGGGCGACCAGCCCTACCAGCAGACCGACCCGGTCGCCCCGGTGCCGCTGCCGGTGCTGGACGCCACCGGCCCCGAGCAGCTCCTCGCCGAGGCCGCCCGCCCGTTCGACCTCGCCGCCGGCCCGGTGCTGCGCGCCCTGCTGTTGCGGCACGGTCCCGAGGACCACACGCTGTTGCTGACGATCCATCACATCGCGGTGGACGGCGGCTCGCTGCCCTTCATCGCGTCGGACATCGCCGCGCTGTACCGCGCCGGATGCGAGGGGGTTCCGGCCCAACTCCCGTCGGTGGCCCCCTCGTACGCCGACTACGCCCGCCAGGAGCGAGCCCGGGAGGCCGAGTTGACGGCCGCCGCCGACACCCTCGCGGCCGGTCTGTCCGGAGCCCGACCGCTGTCGCTGCTGCGGCCCGTCCCGCCCGGCGCCCGCGAGCGCCGCGCCGCCCTGCATGCCGCCCCGGTGGACCCCGCCGTCGTGGAGGAGCTGCGCGTTCTCGGCGCGCGGCACGGCGCCACGCTGTACACCGTCGTCCTGGCCGCCGCGTTCGCCGTGCTGCGCACCGCCTCCGGGCAGGACGACCTCGTCCTCGGCTGCGCCAGCGGCCACCGCGCGCGGCCCGAGTTCCGCCGGACCGTCGGCCTCGCCGTCAACACCCTCGCCGTGCGGACGAATCCGTCCGGAGACCCGTCGTTCGCCGAACTGCTCGGTCTCGTCCGCACCGCCCTGCTCGACGCCCAGCAGCACCACGAGGTGCCGTTCGACCTCGTGGTCGAGCGGCTCGGCGCGGCCTCGCGCGGGGCGGACGGCACCCCGCTGCTCTCGGTCAGCTGCGACCTGCTCCGGATCGCCGACCCGCTGGTGCTGCCCGGCCTCGACACCGAGAACGTCGAACTCGACCTGGGGCTGGCCAAGTTCGGCCTCACCCTGCTGCTGGAGGACGGCCCGCGGCCGCGCGTCCTGGTCCAGCACGACCGGGACGCGCTGGACGCGACCACCGCCGCCCGGCTCACCGACGCCTTCGCCGCGCTGCTCACCGCCGTGGCCGGCAACCCGGACCTGGCGCTGTCCGCACTGCCCGGCGAGCGGCTGGCCGCCGCCGAACACCCGGTGGTGGCTGCCCTCACGGCCGATCCCGCGGTGGTCGAGGCGGCCGTCGTCGAGCACCCCGACGGCCCGCCGCTCGCCTACGCGGTGGTGCGCGGGCCGGTCGCGCCGACCGGCAGCGCCCTGCGGGCCGCCCTGCGCGGGCGCCTGCCGGCCGCCGAACTGCCGCGCGCGGTCACCCTGCTGGACCGGCTGCCCCGCCTCCCCGACGGCACCCCGGACCGCGACCGGCTGCCCGGCGCGGGCCCGCAGCCCGGCACCGCCCTGCTGAAGGGCGACCCGCTGGAGGGCGGCCCGCTGGACGTCGTCCGGCAGGCGTTCGGCGAACTGCTCAGCGCGACCCCGCCCGCCGACGGCGACTTCTTCGCCCTCGGCGGCCACTCCCTCATCGCCGTCCAGCTCGCCGAACGCCTGCGCACCCGCACCGGGCTGCCGCTCACCGGCCTCGACATCCTGGAACAGCGCACCCCGCGCGCCCTCGCCGCCCTGCTCGCCACCCGCGCGGACGAGCGCAGCGCCGCCCTCGCCCAGGCCGGGGCCCGCCCGCGGAGCACCGGTGCCCGCACCGGCAGCGTCCTGCTCACCGGCGCCACCGGAGGGGTCGGCGCGGCCGTGCTCCAGGAGCTGATGGCCCAGGGCCGGCCGGTCCGGGTGCTGGTCCGGCCTGAGTCCGCGCACCTGCCCGCGCTGAACGGCGCCGAGGTCGCGGAGGGCGACCTCGGCGACCTCGACAGCCTGCGCCGGGCCGTCGAAGGCGTCGACGCCGTCATCCACTCCGCCTGCACCTTCACCGACCACGCCACCGACCTCGCCGCGATGCGCGCACTGGTCGACGGCTGGCGGGGCGGCCCGTTCGTCTTCGTCAGCAGCATCGACGCGTACGGCCGCCCGCCGGGCACCGAGGTCCCCGAGGGCGGCCCCAGCGGTGCGCCGGTCACCCCGTACGGGCAGGCCAAGCTGGACAGCGAGCGCATCCTCTTCGAGGCCGCCGCCACCGGCCGCGGCCAGGCCGTCGCCGTCCGCGCCCCGATCGTCTGGGGCCCGCACCACCGCCTGCGCGACCAGCTCCGCTGGGGCTCCACCGGTGCCCTCTACCAGGCCGCCCTGGCCGGACGCCCGATCGGCCTGCCCGCCGACGACGAGTGGTACGGCGCGTCCTGGGTGCACGCCGCCGCCCTGGCCCGCGCCCTCACCGCCTGCCTCACCCCCGACCACCCCGCCGCCGGCCGGGTCGTCAACGCGGTCAGCGGACACGTCTCCTGGCCCGACTTCACCGCCGAACTGGTCCGCCTGCTCGGCTCCGACAGCCCCATCACCACCGCCCCCGACGCCGACGAGGACCTCCGACGCCCCTGGCACTACCGCGCGGACACCCTGGCCGCTCCCCTCGCCCCCGAACCCGGCGAGGACTGGCGCAGCGTCCTGGCGGCCATGGTCCGCTGAGCCCCCGCCGCGGGGGGGGGGGGGGGGGGAAGCCGGCCCCCCCCCCCCCCCCCGGGGGGAAACCCCCACCCCCCCCCCCCCCGCCCCGGGGCCCCCCCCGCCCGGCCCCCCGGGCCCCGCGGGGCCCCCCCCCCC
>NZ_JBIAXP010000008.1:0-2145 GCF_042896795.1 Kitasatospora sp. NPDC001261 | reverse complement strand
CGCCCGCCGCGCGGTGGTCATGCACTACGAGGACCGCGGGCTGCACGGCCTCTCCGTCGACGACGTCTTCCTCGGCAACGGCGTCTCCGCCCGCGGCGCTGCTACTCCAGCAGCCACTCGACCCCTTCCTCCGGCACCCACGGGAAGGGCACCTCGGGCCACTGTGCCGCCGCCCAGGCGTCGAGGTCGACCGCCATGACGGCGTCGATGAACTCGGTCGGCGGCCGGTAGTCGTGCGCGGTGATGTAGTGGGTGATCAGGAACGGTGCCGCATAGGCGATCGGCGGCGCGCCCGGGATCCGGATCTCGCCGTTGCCCTCCGGGTACTCGCCGCCCGGCGGGCACAGGTCGCAGTCGTGCAGCCCGAGGCAGACGTTCATCCACTGCACCTGTTGGACGGCCTTCAGCTTCGCCGTGAACTCGGCGGGGACCTTCCCGGTCGGATAGGGCTGGCCGGCCTCCAGCCAGCCGACGTTCAACCGGGTGTAGGCGGGGCGGTACCAGAGGGCGCGGAACCCGGGCTCCGGCTCGTCGAAATAGTCCTTGGCGTTGTAGGTGTACTCGGTCAGATCTTCGTAGAACACCGAGGCATCATGCCCGACCGGTCTCGTCCGCCTCCTACCGGACCTGCCGTAGCCGGGCCGTCGCGACATCGCGGGTGCGCCGTGCGCGGTCGCGTTCGGTGGGCAGGCTCAGGACCTCGTGCGGCTGCTTCCGGGTGCTTCCTTGGCGATCTGCTTGACCTCAAGTCGGCTTGAATTCCTAGCCTTCCCTCCGATCAGTCGTCAGATGACAGGAGAAGGCAGATGATTCTTGTGACCGGAGCCACCGGGAACATCGGACGCGCCCTGCTGGAGGACCTGCGGGCGCACGGAGCGGGTCCCCTCCGAGCCCTCACCCGTGACGCCGCCCGGGCCCGGTTCCCCGAGGGGGTGAAGGTGCGCGAAGGCGACTTCGCCGACCCGGCCGCCCTGGCGTCAGCCCTCGACGGGGTGCGCTCGCTGTTCCTGGTGTCGCGGATCGGCTCCGACGCCGAGATCCTCGCCGCCGCCCGCCGGTCGGGTGTCGAGCACGTGGTGCTGGTGTCGTCCATCACCGTCCAGACGCATCCGCACCTGGGCCCCGCCCGCGAGAACGCCGCCGTCGAGCGGCTGCTCATGGACAGCGGCATGGCGTGGACGGTGCTCCGGCCGACGCAGTTCGCCTCGAACGCCCTGTGGTGGGCGGCGGCGATCCGCGAGCGCCGGACGGTCCGCGTGCCGTACGCGGACACCGGGCTGCCCACCGTCCACCCCGCGGACATCGCGGCCGTGGCGCGCGTGGCGCTCACCGAACCCGGCCACCGGGGACGGACCTACGCGCTGACCGGCCCGCGGCGGGTGACGGCCCGGCAGCAGCTGGAGGCCGTCGCGGCGGCCCTGGGGCGGGAGGTGCCCGTCGCGGAGACCGGCCGCGCGGAGGCCCACCGGGAACTGTCCGCGCTCCTGGGGGCCGAGGCCGCGGACGCGGTGCTGGACGTGACGGGCGGCGACGTCAACGACGAGCTGCTGGAGGTGCGCGACACCGTCGAAGCGGTCACCGGATCCCCCGCCAGGCCCTTCCACCGCTGGGTCTCCGAGAACATCGCCGCCTTCCGCTGAGCCGCCCCCCGGCAGCGCCCCCGCCCGGCTCCGGGTGCTCAACCGATCGCCACCACCCGGGCCCACTCCGGCGGAGTGTCCGGCCGGATGCTCAAGGGCTGCTGGAGGAGGGGTCGAGACGGGTGGTTCGTGGCGGCTTGGGTGTGTTCTGGTGGAGGGCGGAGGGGGCGCGGCGGGGGTGTAGACGCTCGCGCATGGAACTGAGTGCGGAGGCTATGGTTCGCCGGCCCGGAGTGGCCTTGACTGGTGAGCACAAGGACGGACGCGCAGGGTTCACGAAGACCGGCGGGTCCGCCGATCCGAACAGGCTCCTACTCCGAGTGAGGGTGATTGTGATGGCTGGTGTGGTGGATCTCGCGGTCGAGTCCGGTGTCGTGCTGGTGGTCGGTGGGACGGGGAAGACGGGTCGTCGGGTGGCGGACCGGCTGACGGCCCTGGGGTACGGGGTGCGGGTGGGGTCGCGTTCGGGTGCGGTGCCGTTCGACTGGCACGACGAGGGGACGTG